>JAUIKE010000042.1 GCA_030430845.1 Bacteroidia bacterium
CTTTTGGCAGCATGTGAAACATGCCTGTTTTAAGAAAAAAACGAAGTTTTTTTCTTAAAACAACCTCCTAAACAAAATTTTCGGGGGTGGGTAAAAACGAGGAACGAGTTTTTACACAACCCCCAACGCCCCCCTCAGCAGTCTCCTGACTGCTGTTCCTATTCTCACTTATATTCCGGAATAATATAACCTTCTGTCACACCCAGGTCCATGATATCGACCTTTAGAGGGCCTCTTTTTTCTTTATAATACAATGCACTACTAAACCAATAATCTTGCGGATGCTCAACCCAGCCCTGAGCGACTGGATTGGCATGTATATATCCTGTTTTATGCCTGATTATTTTTGGTGAGAACAAAAGAATAGGTAGACTATTAACTCATTGAATGTCAAATAAATAAACACTTTCTTCAGTCAGAGACTGAAAAGATTGCGTGAGGAAGTCGGAGACTTCCACGAACGGGGAATTAATGTTTCTCGACTCAGGCGGGGGATCGCCAGTTAGGAAACTGGCGAGGTATGTGGTAGGGCCCGTACGGGCCACCAACGGAAACCGCCACCAACGCTTGACTAATAAAGGAACAAGATTAGCTAGAAGAGCTACTTTGATTAAATCTTATACCAAGCATTAGCCATGATTCGTTGAATTAGTATGAACAAGCTTATTTTGATCTCCCTCTTCAGCCTGGGCAGTTTTTTCACGCCCTTGGCGTCCAAGGCCCAAACTTCCGACCTACTCCCCCAAAGCCTGACCTGGCAAAATCGGGAACGCACCTACTGGATTCACCTGCCTCCGGAAGCTAAAATGCAAGGCCCTCTTCCCATCCTTTTCCACCTTCATGGCGGTGGCGGAACCGGCAAAGGTACGCCCGGGCTGACCTACCGGCGCTTTAACCAGATTGCGGACCGGGAAGGCTTTATGGTCGTTTATCCGGATGGGATCGATAAAAGTTGGAACGACGGGCGTACGGATCATCTGAAGCCGGAGAACAAGGAGGTCGATGATGTAGGCTTTATTGCAGAGATTATCAAGCGTTTGAAAGAGACTTACCCCATCGATGCCGAGCGGATTTTTACGACCGGTATGTCTAACGGTGGGTTCATGTCTTCCCGCTTGCTCTGTGACCGGGCCGACCTTTTCCGGGGCGGAGCCATCCTGACGGCCTCTCTCTCTGAAGACTACCTTCCCAAATGTCAACCCGAAAAACCTGTAGCGGTTCTGGTCATGAACGGCACGGATGATCCGCTGGTACCCTATGAAGGAGGCGACGTCAGAGTTTTTAAACGCGGCAAAAGTCGAGGCAGGGTCATCTCCAATGATGATTACCTAGCTTTTTGGAAAGAACAGAATGGATGCACCGGTCAGGAAGACACCGTCGAACTCCCCAATAAAAGGAAATGGGACGGTACTACGGTTAGCATTACCACCTACACCAACTGCCATACCGGAGGCGCACTCAAATTCTATAAGATCATTGGAGGAGGGCATACCTGGCCCGGGGGCTTGCAATACCTGGGCAAAAGATTGATCGGAAATACCAGTCGGGAGATCAATGCCTGTGAGGAGATTTGGGCATTTTTTAGTTCGTTGGAATGAATTGATACACAAGCCCTAGAATCGTGCATTAATCAGTTATATTTTTCAGACACAGATTTTCGCGGATCTAACAGATTTTCGCAGTTGTTTATATGAAAGCTATAGCCTAGTTTAATCTAACTGCGTGAACCTGCAAAATCTGTGTCTATCTGCGTCAAAAAAAAGACTGGATAATTAAAAGCAATCAATGCACGCCTCTACAGCTTGTGTTCAGATGGCTTTTACAACTTATATGGAGGACCTACTGTCTTTACCCACAAAAATGACCTGATTTATGAAACGAATCACCCCATTATTGCTGCTACTTGGGTTATCTGTCGCAACCATGGCCGGCACCCCTCAGCCATTTTTAATAAAGAAAATTATTACCTCAAGTGAGGATACCATTCACAGCATCCTTTGGGAAATATCCTCCCCTCAAAGCAAACATCGATCCTATCTGTTCGGAACCCACCATGCTTTTGGAAAACACTTCTTTGACTCCTTACACATTGCCAAACAAAAACTCCTGAGCTCAGATATCTTATTAAAGGAGAACATCAACATTCCCGGCCGCTCAGCAGCCGACATTATTAACAAAAGATCAAAACATACCAAATGGCCCAGGTTTTTAAACAAAAATTCGCAGCAGTATGTGGAAGCACTGTTCGCCAAGAGCGAGACGGATTACCGTAAATTATCGCCGGCCGAGCTACATGCTTTCTTAGGTCGATACTACCGCGAAAACGTTTGCGGCGCCAAACAACCTTCAGATAGCTTCCTGACCCTGGACGACTACATCGAGCAGCTCGCAGCAGCTCAGAATATACAACTGCTGGGTTTTGAAACCCTGGAGGAGCAAATCAAGTTGATCAACCAAGATGTAAAAGGTATGCCGGCCAAGGTGCATAAAAAAAGGCTGGATCGTTTGGTCGAAAGATTACAAAACAATAACAGAGAAGAATGCGGTGAAGTAGCCTGGTACAGGAACATGGAAATGGATTACCAACTGGATCGTGTTTGCCGGAATTCCCTTATTTTAAGCGATAGAAATGATAAATGGCTGCTGGAAATGGAGCCTTATTTAAAAACCCAAAACTGCTTCATAGCCGTCGGTTTAAGCCACTTGATGTTCGAGTGCGGATTGATTAATCAGCTTAGAGAATTAGGCTACCAGGTGCGGCCTATACCAGTGAAATAGTCAAAGACTATACCTTTAAGCTCTTAATTTTAAAAAAAAACGGTGATTACGTTCACTAAATTTTATTAAATTTGGTGAAAACAACGGCTATGTTTAAAAGAACTTTGAGTGAAATCGTTCGAAGAAAAGTAAATACTGGTAAAGCCATTATGATAATTGGTCCTCGTCAGGTAGGAAAAACAACCTTGATATTGGAAGAATTGAAGGGTAAAGACTTTCAATTTTTTGATGGTGATGACCCCTCTGTCAGGCGATTACTAAATGAACCTAATACTGAACGCATCAGGGATCTGATTGGCAATAGTAAAATTGTTTTTGTTGATGAGGCGCAGAGAATAAAGGGGATAGGATTAACTTTAAAAATCATTACAGATCAGTTTAAAGATGTTCAGCTATGGGTAAGCGGTTCGTCTTCTTTTACGCTATCCCACGAATTAAGTGAACCCTTGACCGGAAGGAAATGGCAATATGAATTATTACCTATCAGTTGGGAAGAATTTGAAGATCATATTGGGTATTTAAAAGCAGAACAACAATTAGAGAATAGGCTGCTGTATGGCTTTTATCCAGATGTGCTGAATCATCCAGGGGAGGAGCGGGAAATTTTAAAAAACCTGGTAGATAGTTATTTATACAGAGATATTCTTTCTTATGCTGAAATCAGGAAACCTGAGGTGTTAGATAAATTGGTTCAGGCCCTGGCCTTACAAATAGGCAGTGAAGTGAAGTACAATGAATTAGCACAACTAATTGAGGTCGATAAGAATACGATAAAGAGATATATTGACATTTTAGAGAAAGGATATGTGATATTTAAGCTTGGCAGCTTTAGTCGCAATTTAAGAAATGAGATAAAGTCAAATCAAAAGATATATTTCTATGATAACGGGATTCGAAATATGGTCATTGGCAACTTTAATGACCTTTCATTAAGGCAAGATAAAGGAAGCTTATGGGAAAATTTTCTAATATCGGAGCGATTGAAACAGAACAATTATAAAATGAGCTTGGCTAGATCCTATTTTTGGAGAACTCATCAACAACAGGAGATTGATTATGTAGAAGAAAAAGAAGGTCAGATATTGGGTTTTGAGTTTAAATGGAACCCTAAAAAGAAAGTCAGCTTTCCTAAATCTTTTTTAGAAAAATATAAGGCCACTAAGAAGATAATCAATCGAGAAAATTTTAGAGAGTTTGTGAAAATATAGTTTTATAAAATGAATTATGACCTTCTTATAGACCTCCACAAAAACAACCCCCGCCAGGGCCCCGGCAGCGAAGAAATGAGCCTAAAAGCGCTGTCTTTCATCGATATAACAAATAAGACCAACCTACAAATAGCGGACATCGGCTGCGGTACCGGCGCTCAAACAATGACCCTTGCTCAGCATACTCAGGGCCAAATCACGGCGGTGGACCTGTCAGCTGTTTTTTTAGAAAAATTACATATCCGAGCTCAAGAAAAAAGCCTGAGTGATCGAATCAGGCCGCTGGAACGATCCATGGATGACCTGCCTTTTGAAGAAGCCTCCCTGGATATCATCTGGTCGGAAGGAGCCATTTATATTTTAGGTTTTGAAAAAGGGGTTCAATACTGGAGTCGATTTTTAAAGCCCGGCGGCTATCTGGCCGTTTCAGAGATTTCCTGGCTCACGACTTCCAGACCTCCCCAACTGGAAGATTATTGGATCAAGGCTTACCCTGAAATAGGTATGGTATCCGATAAAATTAAAGTGCTGGAAAGAAATGGCTTTACCCCTGTTGCCCATTTTATACTTCCGCCAGTATGCTGGACGGAACATTATTACGAGCCGATTAGGCAAGGCTTTTCGTCCTTTTTAGAACGGCAGCAAGAGTCTGAAGAAGCCCTGGAATTGGTAGAAGGGGAACGGGAGGAGATGGCTTTTTATGAAAAATATCAGTCATACTATAGTTATGGGTTTTATATTGCCCGGAAGTGGGGCTAGTCGCGTAGCGACGAAGGCTTCCTACACTTGGACGCTAGTCCAAGGAACCAAAAACAATCAACCAAGGTTAACAAGGATAAAAAAGAGAAACTCTATGTCCCCAAACAACCCAAGCCTACCCTGGCACAAGCGCCCTTCCCTTTTTTCTCACATCCAAAACCACCTGGATGAAAACGGGCAATTGACCAAAGAAGGCCGCGAGCTGCCGGATGAAGAACGGGTCAACGAAGGTAAGCCTTTGCGCTTCGCCGCCGGGGCCCTGGACGGTATCTTCGGCCATCATGTAGGGCCGGAAGATACCGAAAAAGAAGCGACCCGCCTGGCTGGCTTGATCAAAATAATCGCTGAGCAGAATAGCCTGGACGAAAAGGTCGAGCTTTACCAGCTGCTGCAACAAGACGGCCTGGTCGGCCTCATCGACCCAACGCTTCAAAAAATGCTGGAAGCCGAGCTTCCCATAGAGCCTTACCTGCATAACTTCGCTCGCTGGCTGGCCTTTGAATGCCCAGATAGAGGCCCCGTAAAATTAGGCATTGCCATCCTTGGGTTGATCCAAAGCCCGGAAGATATGGACAGGATCCTAACACTGGGTAAACATGAAGAATTTACGCTATTCGCCGCTGTAGCATTGACCAATGCCGCCGAAGATCCCGAACAGCAACTCTGGCAACTGGCTCAATTCGTAGATGGCTGGGGCAAGATCCATATTGTCGAGCGCTTGAGCGGGACCCACAATCCGGAGATCAAAAAATGGCTGTTGCGCGAAGGCTACAAAAACAGCATTATGTATGAATACCTGGCTTACACTTGTGCTGAAAACGGGGAGCTGAAAAAAGAATTGTCTCAATCAGTAGTCGAAAAAGATTTACTCCGAGGCGCAGGTGACATCATTGAAGCCTTGATCAATGGAGGGCCGGCTGAAAATATGGACGATTATGCGGATGGAGCTGAGGCCGTGTCACTGTATGTATCGCACATGAAGCGGCAAACGGATTATGAACTGAGAGATTTTTTGGTTTTAAACTGCATCCAGCGTTTTTTACAAAGAGATGAACCCCAGTGGGGTTGGAGGGCTAAAAATGGCTGGACAGAAGACTTAAAGGCCAATCTCCTGATCGATCTTCATCAAATTCAGGCTTTGCCTCATTGGAGAGAACTGGTCTTGCAGGCCCAGTCTTCAGAAGATGAATTGCAGCAATGGTGGGCAAGCTCTGTAGCCCGTATTTTGGATAGGAGCGGGAAAATGTAAAATGGCCCTCGGGCATTTTACATTTTCCGCTCCAGCAAAACACTCACTCATCTTTTAAAATCTCTGCCGGATTTACAGAAGCTGCTCGTATTACCTTTCCACTAATAGTCAGGGCGCTGGCCACAAACAAGATGCCCACTGAAATGATAAACGGCCAGAGATTCATAGGCACATAATAGGCCCAGATGCTGCCCATTAGCAATTCAGTCAGATAATAGCCGCTGATACAACCCAGGATGGAAGCAATGGACAGGATGATCAGGAATTCTTTGCTTACCCGCATGGTGATGTGCTCTACGGTAGCTCCGAGCACCTTTCGCACCCCGATCTCCTTCATTCGTTTGATCAAATTCAGCGATACCAGGCTGAATAATCCGATGACGGAAAGTAGGACGGCCATTATTCCCAAAAACAAAAACATGACGCGGATATTGGCATTGACCTGAGCCGACTCGGCCATTTCTTCATCCATAAAACGGACGGTGGATAATTCGGTAGGGAAAACCGTTTTCCACTTTTCGTCCATCAACTTTTTTACGGCCAGCAGATCCTCGGCATTTGTTTTGACCGTCAAAAAACGAAAACTGGAGGGCTCCACATATCGCAGCATCATAGGCTCTAGCGGATCCCACAAGCCTCCTTCAAAGTAAATATCTTTGACTACTCCGATCACGTTTAAGGCAATAGTGTCCTTTTGCACGATACGCTTATTAATAGGATCAGCCCAGGCCATTGTTCGGGCCAGCTCCTCATTTATGATCACGGAGTTTTCTTTATCTGTTTGACTATTTTCAATAAAATCACGGCCTTTGACAAGAGTAGCGCCGATAGTAGATAGATACCCCGCTCCTACATCAAAGATACTGACATCCAATTCAGATTCTCCATGTTTGATGGGGTCTGTGTACCAGGAGGAACTAATGCTGTGCCGGGATCCGGCGATTTCCCTGATCTGATCATAGCTCATCAATGCATTGCGGAACTTAGAATAGCCCTGCTCATTATTGATCCAGGCAGAAAGGGTGCTTTCGCGATTAAATCCCATATCATATTGCTCCTGATAACGAGCATTTTGATTAAATACAAATCCTGAAATAATGGCGATCAGGGAAATCGCGAATTGCAAGGTCAGTAAAACCCGGGTAAGGGTGTTCGTACCGCTGAATTTTATTTTCCCCCTAAGAATGGTGTTGGGTTGAAAACTACTTACATAAAAGGCTGGATAACTACCGGCAATCAGAGCGGTGAACACCAGTAAAAGAGTCAGGAAACCTAATAGCTCCCAGTTTTCCGTGAAATTTAACTGGATGTCAAGGAAAGGCCACATAGCGCTGTAGGCTGGCACCAGAAATATGGACATTAGGACGCCAAACAACAAAGCCATGAGTACTAAAAGGGTGTTTTCTCCCATAAATTGGGTGATTAATTGCCTTTTGTTGGAGCCCAGCACCTTGCGAATACCGATTTCTTTGATCCTTCGATTGGCAATAGCAATGGAGGTATTGGTAAAATTGAAACAGGCAATCAGCAGCAATAAAATAGCCATAACGCTCGGCCCGATAACAGCAGAGGTTGGCATACTATTGTTCAGCCAATGATTCCAGATGTCCTCCTTTTCGGACCGGATGGCCATGCCTTGAAAGGGATCCAGGTAGTATTCTGCCACTTTATAGTCCTTTTTGGCCTGATTTTGTATGGCCACATAATTTTGTAGCTGGCGTTCAACTTCGGGTACATTCGAGGGGTCATTAACGGTGATAAAGGTGTTATTGAAAGCGGCCCAATCGTCTACCTGAAAGCCTAAGAAATTTCGCATGTGATCGTACTGAATAAAGGCCTCCATAAAAAAACTGGTATTCTGCGGGGGCCTTTCGAAGACACCGCCTACCTGGAAAACCAATTGTTTATCTCCATTTAGGTAAATCATTGATTCCCCGACCGGATTGGGGTTGTTGGGAAAATACTTTTCCTGCAAGTCGGTACTGATCAGAATATTGTTCTTGTCATTTATGGAAGCAGCACTACCTACCCGCATCGGAAAATTAAAGGTTTCAAAAAAAACGGGATCAACAGCTGCTAAACCCGTCCTGAACACTTCATCCCGCACCTTAAAATCACCTCCGGTCGGATAATAGCGGATTACAGCTTCTACTTGTGGTATAGAGTTTTGAATTTGAGTGCCCAAAGGCATAGGGCAATGGCCGTTTTTGATGGGGCGCCCGTTCGTAATACGGACGAAATTGACCCGGTAAACATTTTCGGTATCGGTATGGTAGGCATCGAATTTGGCGTTGTAGTCCCAATTCAGAAAGGCGACGATGCAACAGGCCAAAGCAGTGCCTAGCCCAAGGATATTGATGAAAACAAAAACTTTATTCTTCATCAAATTGCGGAAGGTTATTTTCAGGTAATTTCTTAGCATGATGAAAGGTTTTTTAGTTAAGGGGTTGTGTAAAAAGTCCTTAATGAGGCGTAGATTCTTCCCTTTAAAGTTACAAAAAGAGCGTATTTTATTAACTCTTTTTTCTATTATGCCTAAAAAATGCAATCGATTGCGTAAATTGATGTGCCTTTTCAAAGAAAACCCTTTATTACCATGATGCCATTTTGTTCCATTCAAAAAGGGGGACTGTTTTTTTTGATGATCTCCTTTTTTTCTGCCTGTAGTCAGCCGGAAGTACCCTCTACGCCAATTATTAACTTGAAGGAAGCCTATCAGGATGCTTTCCTCATTGGCACTGCGCTTAATGAATCCATCGTTATGGGAAGCGATTCCGAGACGGCAAGCATTGTCCTGAATCAATTCAATACGATCACGGCAGAGAACGTCATGAAAGCCGGCCCCATCAATCCGGAACCCGGGGTTTTTAACTTTGCACCGGCGGATGCCTATGTGGAGTATGGAGAAAACAATGATATGTTCATTATCGGGCATACGCTGGTTTGGCACAATCAAACCCCTGCCTGGTTTTTTACCAATGAAAGAGGAGAGCCTAACTCACCGGAGCAGCAAATAGAGCGGATGCGCTCCCATATCGAAACCGTCGCGGGCCGCTACGCCGGAAGAGTGGATGCCTGGGACGTCGTCAATGAAGTAATTGATAACGACGGTTCCTACCGGCCTACCACCTGGGTGAATGGGATAGGGAACGGAGATACGCTGGTGTATTACGCCTTTAAGTTTGCCGAAATATACGCCCCTGATACGGAATTGTACTACAACGATTTTAATGCCTGGAGGCCCGAAAAAAGGGATGGGATCGTACGCATGGTCAAAATGCTACAGGAAAAAGGGGTTCGAATTGACGGAGTTGGTATACAGGGGCACTGGGGGTTAAATTTCCCCAAAAATGAATACATCGAACAAGCTATTGATGCTTATGCAGCTTTGGGAATAAAAGTGATGATCACAGAACTGGATGTGGATGTGCTTCCCTTGACTAAAGAAGGGCAGATCATCGGTACCGGCATGATGCATCCCCAGTTCGAATTGGAAGAGTTTGAGGAATTCCTGGACCCTTACCAGAATGGATTGCCTGATGAGGTTCAGCAAGCCTTGTCGGATCGATACCGGGAATTATTCGAAATTTTTTATAAAAAAAAGGACAAGGTAGATCGAGTTACTTTTTGGGGAGTACACGATTCGATGTCCTGGAAGAATGGCTATCCGATCCCTAACAGAACGAATTATCCTTTGCTTTATGATCGACAAAAGCAAGCCAAACCGGCTGTTCAAGCAATTTTAAAGGTGCCAAACCAACATGAATTATGATAAAATTATATCACACTGAAAAAGGGATCCTCCTTGAAAAAGAAAATCAGCTGTACCTCTCCGACAAGGATTGGGATGCGTTAATCAATTCAGGTCATTTGTACGAGCATTTGGAAGCCTTGTGTGAAGACTTGCCGGCCTCTACTGATTACAGGGAACTGCTGGATACGGCTTTAAAAGCGCCCGTCAAAAGTCAGGAAGTATGGGCTTGTGGTGTGACCTACTTCAACAGCAAGCTGGCCCGGCAGGAAGAATCCAAAAAAGCAGGTGGCGGGATCTACTATGAAAAGGTTTATCATGCCGATCGGCCGGAACTGTTTTTCAAATCTACTCCACAAAGAGTTGTCGGTTCTGGAGAAGCTGTACGTATTAGGGAAGATTCAAGTTGGGATGTACCCGAACCTGAATTGACACTTGTAATCAATTCGATGGGTAAAATAGTGGGTTATACCATCGGAAATGATATGAGCTCAAGAAGTATTGAAGGAGAGAATCCACTTTATCTGGCACAAGCCAAAATATACGACGGGAGCGCAGCAGTGGGCCCTTGTGTGTTGGTCACCAGTAAGCCTTTGGATATGAATAATAATATTTCACTGGAGGTTGTAAGAAAGGGAAAAACCGTATTTGAGGAATCCATCAGTATGAGCCAGATGAAACGAACTCCTGAAGAGTTGGTCACGTATCTTTTTCGCGAAACCAGTTTTCCTCAAGGTTGCCTGCTGATGACTGGTACGGGTATTGTCCCTACCTCCGATTTTAGTCTAAGGAGTGGAGATGAGATACGCATCTCGATCGAAACGATCGGAACGCTGATAAATGTGGTGGCCTAAAATCACGATTTTTTGTACTTGTGTTACAAGCGGATAGTGCATCGTTTGGAAAAATCTTTAATTTTGCTCATAATATTCATTTCCCTTAAAATTGAGCAATGAAAAAATTATTTGCCTTACTATTTATAATCATACTGATTCAAGCCTGTGAAGATCCGATGGAAGTTAGTTCAATTAACCCGGTGAACTGGGAAAGAAGAACGGTGAATACAGCCTTGACTGATTCTATGATGGTAGGGGAAACTTATCTGTCGGTTTATTCTTCCATTTACAGCTTTACCGAGCATCGGACCCACGAGTTGACGGCTACCGTGAGTATGCGTAATACAAACCGGGCTGACACCATTTACATTGACAAAGCGGAGTATTTTAATACCAAGGGAGAGCCCATTAGGAGTTATTTTGAAAAAACGATCTTTATCCGGCCGATGGAAACGGTGGAGATTGTGATTGATGAAATTGACAAGGAAGGAGGAACCGGAGCTAACTTCTTATTTGAATGGAGAGTGCCCATTAACTCGCATGAGCCCTTGTTTGAAGGCGTGATGATCTCTACTTCGGGGCAACAGGGACTCTCTTTTACTACTCAAGGAAAAAGAGTGGAATAAAAAAGGGGCAGCCCCAAATGATTCTTTTTAAGGGATGTTTTTAGAGAAAAACGAAGTTTTTCTCTAAAAACATCCCTTAAAGAAATATAATTGGCTGGCGAATCCCTCTAAGGCGGATGGGACAGCCCCTTTTTATTCACCCAGAAGTTCCTGGGGCAAAGATTTCGACGCCTTTGCCCCCAATTCCTTGATCTTTTCTGCTTTTCCGATCAGGGTATCTCCGGGCCGCTTGGCATCGGATAATTTATTCATGGCATCCAGGTAGGAGGACTGAGTTTGCTCGATACGTTGACCGATCTGGCGCAGGTCTTCCACAAAGGCCACAAATTTGTCATAGAGCATCCCGCTCTGACGGGCGATCTCCATGACTGAGCGCTTCTGTTTTTCCTGTTTCCAAATGTAGGATACGGTTCGCATAGTAGCCAGTAGGGTAGAGGTAGTGACGATCACGATGTTTTTATCCAATGCATCGAGGAAAAGACGTTGATCTTCCTGCACGGCAACGGCGAAGGCTGGTTCGATGGGGACAAAAAGCATCAGGTAGTCCGGCGAGTTGATCTGGTACAGGTTTTGGTAGTTTTTACTGCTGAGGTCCTTCAGATGTTGACGGATGCTGGCAATGTGTGCTTTTAGGTGCTGTTGTTGTTCCAGATCGTCCTGGGCCTGGAAATATTGTTCGTAGGCGACCAGGGAGACTTTCGAGTCGATGATCAGATGTTTATCTTCCGGAAGGTTGATGATAAAATCAGGTCTTCTTTGATTTCCTTGTTCATCTTTGTACGAAGATTGAGCTTCATAATGGATACCTTTTTGCAGGCCTGCTTTTTCGAGCAGTCGTTCGAGTTGAATTTCGCCCCAATCGCCTTGGGTTTTGTTATCGCCTTTCAAGGCACTGACCAGGTTATTGGCATCCTGACTGAGTTGTTCGTTGAGCAGGCGAAGATGTTCGATTTCTTTTTTGAGAGAAATGCGGTCACGGGTCTCTTCAAAGAAACGTTTTTCGACGCCTTCCTCGAAGGTTTTGATCTTTTCTTTGAGCGGGCTGAGGATGTCCTGCATTTGCTGATGATTCTGGCGGGTAAACTTTTGGCTCTTCTCTTCAAGCAATCTGTTGGCGATGTTCTCGAATTCGAGGCGGGATTGTTCTTGCAGGCGGAGCATTTCATCTTTTTGCTCCAGTAGTTTTTCTTCGAGGTGGCGCGTGGATTGATAACTGGCGGAAAGCTGGGCCGCCAGGTTTTTGAGCTCATTTTCACGCTGAGCCAGTTCCTGTCGGTGGCGATCAATTTCTTGCTCGGCCTTTTCATAGAGGTTTTTCAGTACATAGCTTTCGTCGACCTCTTCCTTGTACAGCATGGTGGTTTGCAGTCGGATTTTGGTGAGCAACCATCCGATCAGGCCGCCGATCATTAAGCCTAATAAGAGGAAAAGCAGGGAAAAGGAAAATGGGTCGTTCATTGTATCATCTATTTGATGATAAATTTACAACTTTTTGAGATGTGTATGCGTAAAAAAAGGTGAAAAGCCTCAATCTTTTCACCTTTTTATTAGTTTTCTTCGGTCAGATAGGATCTTTTGAGCGATGGGGTTTTCAAAAAAAAAGGATTCTACTCCTTTATCTTTTGCCATTTCAGCTAAGCTTTTGATGCCTTCCATATCTTTTTTCTCATAAAGTCGAATGAGCAATTCGCTCCAATATTCTTCTTTTTTAGGATTCTCCCGGATCATCCTACGGAGTTCTGATTCGGTATAGGCCCTTTTAGCAGGAGTGAGCTCCAATTCAGCGGTTGGGCTTTTAGGTCTTATTTTGCTGTCATCAAGGGCGGGCTTTTTTTTAATACTTTCGGATTTGAGCCGGACTTGAAGGGTGTCCACGATCCGGCGAAGGCTTGTATCTAGTTTGGCCACTCTTTCCAATTTTTCCATGGCTTCTTCCTCGTTTCCTGCTTTGAACAAAGAAAGCCCCTCTCCGATGATAACATGCGGCTGACGGGTGGTATCCTCCTGAGCCTGAATAGTGAAATCCTGGGCAGCTTTAAGATATTCCTTTTCCAGATAATTGATCGCCGCACGATTATTACGGGCCAGCCAGTAATCCGGTTTTTTCTCTAAAATCTTTGTGTATTTATCTTTTGCGGCTTTAGTATCCCCTTTTTGAAGTAGGGCATCGGCCAAAAACATGTCTTTAGTAAGGTTCATGCTTGAATCCAACAGCTCAACAGAACTCAGCGAAGCAATAGCTGCATCTTGATTCCCCGTCTCGTGTGCTATAATGCCAAAAATATATTGCAGCGTCTTTTCGATGGCTTCTGTTAATTGGCCATCGCTTACAATGCTGGTTTGGGAAGAAATCGTGTCGATGTCAGAGCTAGAGGCCAATACCAGTTGTTTGAGTGAAAACTGCTCAATATCGATGAATTTATACCGAGTGGTGATGATATCTTCCGTTGGTGTAACCTGCTCCCGAGCGCCCCAAATGATTAGATTGGCAGCGCAAGCCTTAGCAAGTTTGTCCGCTTCCTGCGAAGTATTAGGGTAATCATCCACACTTTGCTTCACTCCTAAACCAATATTGACCTTATACTTGGATTTGAATCCATCAAGCCGTTCCTCAATGTCCTCTGCGATACCGAGATCCAGTTGAGGGGCCTCTTCAAAAGCCGCTCTTTGCCTGAAGGGCAGGATCAGCACTTTGAAAGCTGTATCCACAACTGTATTATAATCAGGGCAGGATTCACCCTGGATAGGGACGCCTTGTTGATTATTTTCAAATCGCACCTTATAGATAATATATCCGACTGCCGAAAGAAGTAGAACCAGTACCAGACTTAACAAAGTAACTTTACGGGAGGCGGAGCCACCTGCAGGTCCGGCTTTTTCTTCCTTTTTAAGGTCTCCCAGGATTTGGAGAATTTGCTTAGTAACCTGATTATAGTTGATTTTGGCATCTTCTTTTGAGATGACTCCCTGAGCTTCGTCTTTTTCAGTCTTGTTGAAAAGGGATTTGGCCTGCAAGGTTTGGTTGTACAGATTTAAATAGGCTGCTTCCTTACCCAGGTTTTCCAGCATAAGGTCCAGAGCATTCTCTGTTTCGGCTTCTCCTACCAGCTCCTGAACTTGCTTTATGAAAGTCGGTTTGTCCATTCCTTGTTTCTTTGTCCCAAAATAAGACTATAATTTGCTAATATGCACTTAAAGAATTGATAAGCAAAATTTAAATATTAAAATATATGTCAAAAGTGTTAACGTTTTTGTCTGGATCGCGGATTTCCGCGGATTCAGCGGATGCCACGGAGTTGATTTTTTCCAAAGGAAAAAATCCTTCCGCGTCATCCGTCAAATCAGTGGAAATCCGCGATCCAGACAAACTCCCTACTTCTTACCCAGCTCAACGGCCCGAACCAAGGCAGCTTTTGCTCCGTCCTTGATACTATTAAACAAATGCTTGTGCTCGTAAGTTGCCAAAGCAGCCTCGGTTGTGCCGCCTTTCGAGGCTACCTTCTTTATCCATTCTTCGGCCGTGAAATCATTAGCTGCATAAAGCTCCATGGTGCCCAGGATCGTTTGGCTGACGAGCAGCTCAGACTCAGAATAGCTGAAGCCCATCTCTTGAGCGGCTTCCATCAGAGCATGCATGAAAAACCAGACATATGCAGGACCGCTACCCGAAATAGCCGTCGCAGAATCAATGGCTGCTTCGCTGTCGGCATAGATAGCTTTACCGGTGGTGTTAAGCAGGTTTTGTACCATGACGAGTTCGATGCGGGTCACTTCATCAGAAGAGGTGAATACGGTCATACCCTGGCCGATCTGGGCCGGTAGGTTGGGCATGGCCCGAACGATCTTGCTGGCTCCGAGCCCATCCTGTATGGTTTTGATTTGAACACCTGCCATTATAGATAAAAAAACCTGCTGCGGATCAACCAATGATTGGATAGAAGAGAATAAGGCGGGAGCGTCCTGGGGCTTAACAGCCAGGATGATCAGATCGGCTCCGTCCAGGCAGTCTTCGGCTTTGCCATACACCGTGCCTATGTTTTTCTGCGCCAGTTGAGCGGCCTTTTCCGGAGACTTTTCGAGGATCATCATGTTCTCCGTCGTGCAAATATGTGAGCGAAGGAAACTTTGGGCATAGGTGAGCCCCATGTTTCCACCTCCGATGATCAGTATTTTCATAGTTGGTTTTCGTTTTTTGTTTGAATTCGCGGGCTTGTACAAAAAAGTCCTATCGCATGATTATTATTTGTTCACTCCATACATGATCTGCCATCCGGGTTTTACCGATAAAAGTACCCGGGGCAGAGAGCGAATATCTATTTTTTCTTTTAGAGACTGTAATTTTTTTCCAAAAAACAGAACCTTTTCAATTAGCGGGTGTTATTTCAATGTTCAAACATCGAAAATAGATAAAAACCTTTTAAATTTGAAAAAAAAGCGATAGGTTTGCAAAATAAAATTCAATGTTAGAACATTAATAGGTAATTATTATTAAACTGAACATTCAAATAATTAAAAAGCATTCGACCATGAAAAGTACATTCTTTTTGACCTTTCTAAGCATTCTGGCCTTTGCAGGCATGTCTTTCACCACTCCTAATACCGGAGAAGTCGTTACTTATTCTGTAGACACTGAGTCAAGTAAAATTGAGTGGAGAGCACAAAAAGTAACTGGCAAGCACAACGGATCTTTGATGATCAAAAGTGGTAGCCTGGATATGGAAGACGGAGTGTTGAAAGGAGGGAACTTTGATATCGATATGACTACCATCACTGTTTTGGATTTGGAAGGCAGAGGAAAAGAAAGGTTGGAAGGTCACTTGAAATCTGCTGACTTTTTTAATGTAGAAGAGCACACCACTGCTAACTTCACAATTACTAAGGTTTACCCAATCGATACAAAAGGCACTTACAGAATCATCGGTGACTTGACCATCAAGGGCAATACCAATGAAATCAAATTCAATGCCACAGTAACAGAAGAAGAGGGTAAAATTACAGGTACTGCTTCAGAGGTGGAAATTGACCGTTCTGAGTACGATATCCGTTATGGTTCCGGTAGCTTCTTTGAGAACCTGGGAGATAAGACCATCTACGATGAGTTCCAGTTGGATATTACGCTGGTAGCCAGCAAATAATCCCCCAATTAGAATAAAAAAAGGGTTTTGTTGCCTCAGGCAACAAAACCCTTTTTTTATTCATACCTTAAAGCCTCAACCGGATTGGCTTTTTGTGAGGTAAGTAGAATCGGTTAGCAAGGGAGCTTGAATGACTAATCCTTTTTCAAGCTCAACTCCCAGGTCCTGGTTTTTCAGATATCGGATTTGTTGATACACGATGACTGTTCCAATGATCAGCGCCACGGAAGCCGCAAACTGAAAAACGACCAGCGTTTTTCTCAAAAAAGCGCCCAAACCAGCTTTGTAACGCCCTCCCTTCAGTACCTCCACCGGCCTGAACCCCGATAGTACAAATGCGGGATAGAATCCTGAAATCAGGGTGCCGGAAACAATTAACAAAACGACTGCCGTCCAAAAGGTTTTATCCGACCAAACATGTAATGTCAACATATTCGAGGCCCCCAAATTGGCGAATACAAGTTGTGCTATAGCCACCATACCGATGGCGATCAGGAGGGCAAAAAAGTTGATAAGAAGCGATTCGAAGAGAAACTGCCTGACGAGCTGTCCTCTTTTTCGCCAAAATATTTTCTGGCGGTACTTTCCGTAATGACGACTGTATTTTGGTCATTCAATGCCGTTTGTGCATCTCCTGCCAACATCTTGAAAGAAAACATGCTCAGAAAGGATGGATCGGCATAATAAACCCTATTTTCTTCGAATACAAGGTCCTCATAAGTGACTAGGGCCGTAGCCGTTATGATCCTCATGGGTCTCAGGCGTGCAAAATCAAGTACTTCAGAGAAGTTTTCTTTTAGCAGCGGGCCGACACCGGAATAGGTTAGAGAGGTATGAAAAGATTCAACTCCTTCTTTTTCCTTTGAATAACTTATCCTGTATATGTCCTCACTCTTTTCGTGAAATTGGTTATAGCTATTTTCAAAGAATACAAATTGGAAGATGATCAGGCAGGCAGCCAGGCCGATGGACAGGCCGAAAGTATGGATGCCTGTTGTAATCGGATTTTTAAGAATGTTCCTCAGAGAGATTTTCAGGTAGTTTCGAAGCATAGAGACGTAAGTTAAGGAGGCCGTCTAATCCGTGTTGATCCGTGTCGAAAATTACGATCAGTTTTTAACGGATGATGCCACTGGCAGAGGAGACCACCTCCTTAAATATAATACTTTTTGTCTTTACTCTGATTCTACTTCTACCTTACGTTCTGGTACTCTTGGCTTGATAATTAATCTTAAAGACTGATCATAGGTAAAGTAATTCCACACCCAATTGACAAAAACGAAAAACTTGTTTTTAGTCCCTAGTAATTGAAAAAGGTGAACGAACAGCCAGACAAACCAGGCAAAGGCACCACTGAACTTGTAATTGGGCAAATCCACCACCGCCCGGTGGCGTCCTATGGTGGCCATCGAGCCGAGGTCTTTATAGGAAAAAGGTTTTTGTGCTTTATTCTTGGCTCTTAACTTGAAGTTTTTTGCCAATTGCTTGGCCATTTGCATGGCTACCTGAGCTACTTGTGGGTGCCCTTTGGGATAATCCTTCTCGGTCATGAAGGCAATGTCCCCCATAGCGTAGATATCATCAGAGCCTTTTACCTGGCAAAACTCGTTGACTTCTACCCGCTTGCCTCTGACAATCACGTCTTCAGGCAGGCCGTTTATCAGGCTTCCCGTAATACCGGCAGCCCAGATCACCTTTTTGGAAGGGATGTTACTGCCGTCGTTCATGTAGACACACTCTCCGTCATAATCTGTTACTCGGGTATTGAGTTTAACTTTTACTCCTAGTTGCTGTAAGAACTTCAGAGCCTTTTCGGAAGCATTGTCCGACATTCCCTGCAGGAGAACCGGTCCCCCCTGAATGAGGTGAATGTCTACTTCTTTTACATTCAATTCAGGATAATCTTTGGGCAGGATATATTGCTTCATTTCGGCCAGGGCCCCGGCTACTTCCACTCCGGTAGGCCCGCCTCCTACGATAACTATATCAATAAAACCCTGCCGTCGCTCATAATCGGTTTCTGATAGAGCTTTTTCGTAATCGTCCAGGATACGATTGCGCAAGTACAAAGCCTCCGAGACCGACTTCATTGGGATGGTCAGGTTTTCCAGTTTTTTGTTGCCGAAAAAGTTGGAATCTGCTCCGGTGGCAATGACTAGATGATCGTAATTGCAGCGCCCGAGGCTGGTTTCCAGGAACTTTTCCTGTGCATTGACCGAGAGCACCTCAGTCACTCGCAGAAACACATTCTTGTCTTTGTGGAACATTTTTCGCAGCGGGAAAACGATGGAACTGGGTTCCAAACCGGCCATGGCGACCTGATAAAAGAGCGGTTGAAACTGGTGGTAGTTGTTTTTATCCAGTAGCACCACCTGATAATTCGTTCCGGCCAGCTTTCGGGCCAGGGTTAATCCGGCAAATCCTCCCCCCACAATAACGATTCTTTCCTGGCCGGTTTCGGGTAAGTTGATTTTCATTTGTTGGTTTTATGTGAGCCCCGATGTAGGGGGGCGGTCAATGTTTTGATGTTCTGTAAATAAAACAAGTGAGAGGAGGGGAAGTTTTGAAATAATTAAGCTCCCCACAAGTATTCCTCCGAATACGGACTTCCTTCCATATACCAGGCCGCTCCCTGAATATAGCGCCGGTTCAGGTCGAGCTCGGCAATTTGCTGCATGTCTTCTTTAGAAAGCTGGACTTCAGCGGCAGCGATGTTCTCCCGGATCCTTTTGGGATTAACAGATTTCGGGATGACGGCAATTCCTCTGTGTATCGACCAGCTGATAAGTATTTGTGCAGGGCTGGCATTATGCTTCCGAGCAAGTGCATTGATCACTGGGTCTTCCAGTAAAATGGGCTCTCCATCTGTTTTTAGACGACTGGGGCGGTTTTTAGAGCCGAGCGGAGAATAAGCCGTGAGCAGTCGATGTGGCGATATCCTACCTGGATAGCTTCTTTGACGGCTTGGTATACTTCTCCGGGAGCAGATTGCCAGGTTCCAAGTCCAATGATGGGGATTTGTTTCATATAAATGAGTTTTTTATTATAGTTAGTGCGGCCACGGCCGCACTAACTATAATAAAAAACTCATTTGTCATTGTAATTGTTTGACATCCACCCTATGTAATCCCTTCGAATACTCTTTTTTGAGTAACTCATGAATCAGCACATAATATTCCGGCTCTGCCACAAAGTCTGCATCTTCCAGCTCAAGGATCAGAATAGGGAACTGCTCTTGTGTGTGGAAATATTCGAAATAGGCTTGCTGTATTTTCTCTAAATAGGCCGCAGAAATCTCCTGTTCCATATTCCGCCCCCTTTTTTGGATGTTATGAATAAGGTGTGGAACCGGGCGGTGGAGATAGACTAAAAGGTCGGGATTGGGAAAGGTGGCATTTAAAACATTAAATAATTGCTGAAACAGCTGGTATTCCTCCGTGTTGAGATTGGAGCGTGCAAACAGCAGGGTTTTCATAAAGTAATAATCGGAAATGGTAGTTTTGTGAAACAGCTTGGGCTGAGTGAGGTCTCCCTGCAGCTGCTTGTGCCGCTCGGCCATGAAAAACAACTCTACCGGAAAGGCATATCGGTCGGGATTATCATAAAAATGCGGCAGGAAAGGGTTATCTGTGAATTGCTCCAATATCAGATGGCAGTCGAAGTCCTCGCTCATTTTTCTGCAGAGCGTGGTTTTGCCGGCTCCTATATTCCCTTCTACGGCAATGAAACGATGTGGAAAATGCTGGTCTGACATGGTTTAAATTTGCGGCGAAATATAGAAATTATTTATTAAACATGAGTCATCTCCTATTTTTTAAAAGAGGGTTTAAGAAATTAGACTATTCAACTAAACCTTGATTTTCAATTCGTTGCTCGTTGCTCGTTGTTCGTTTAATCGCGGACATAATCGCGGACAACGAACAACGGACAACGAACAACGAAATAATTGAAAAGAAAGGCTTTATAAATTGCCTCAAAAATTTGGGATGATTCATGATTAAACAGGAATACACTTTAAAGGATCTTTAGATTCCTTAAGAAGTGTTTTTATCGTTTTCCCCCATACCGGATGCACAAAATCAGGAGCAATCTCTGCCAAGGGAGCTAAAACAAAGTTTCGCTCTGCAATGAACGGGTGGGGGAGGAGGAGCCTGTCGGTTTGAATCTGTAGCTGATGATAAAAAAGCAGATCTATATCTATCAGGCGGCTGCCCCATTTTTGAATGCGTTCCCGGCCCATTTCTTTTTCGATATCCAAAATAACTTCCAGCAGTTCTACCGGAGGCAGCTTTGTTTCTATTTCGATCACCTGATTGTAAAAAAAAGGCTGATCCGTCAGGCCCCAGGCTTCGGTTTGAAAAATGGAAGATTGTTGAATAATACGGCCGGCGATTTTTTCGAATAGCTCATTGGCCCTAACAAGATTTGCTCGTCGATCCCCAAGGTTGGTGCCGGTTCCCAGAAAAATACCTTCTTCTACCTTTTTTTTCATTAGCTAAAAATAATAAAAAGGCTTAAAGTGCCGCCACCGGCGGCACTTTAAGCCTTTTACCCTATCCTTTTTGTCGGCTTGTTATCCAATAAAGAGCAAAACCCTTGAAAATCTCAAAATTTGATTATTTTTGGTCAGTTCAGGAAATATTAATTTGCCAAAAAAGAAAAGGTACAGAATGAGGATATTATTACTTTCCCTTTTAACCTCAACATTAGCAACATTTTTATGGGCGCAGGCTCCATCCAATGATGAGTGTGCGAACGCAATTGACCTGGGATCATTGAGCTCCTGTTCCAATATGGTGTTCTCCAATGATGGAGCTACTGCCAGCGATATTGGAAACAACAATGCCCCGGCTTGCTTCAATGGAGGAACGACTCAGCGTGATGTTTGGTTTACCTTCACGGCCCCGGCTGCTTCCGTGAGCATTTATGTAGGCAGTAACGATCAGGGTAATAATGGGATTCAGAACCCACAACTGGCTGTTTACCGGGGCAGCTGTTCAGGCCTGTCACAATTAGGCTGTGCTTCAGCGCCGAACGGCTCAGATGATGTACAGCTAAGCCTGAGTGCTTTGGAAGCCGGAACGGTTTATTTCCTGCGCGTCAACGACTATTCTGCATCAGCCGCTTCTAATGCCGGAGACTTTAATGTGTGCATTTTTGAATCCTCTGATCCATTTGTAATGGGACAGGATGCCGGCTCCAGCGCCTGTTTCGGTACCCTTTATGATTCGGGAGGTGCTACCGGAGAGTACGGTAATAATGAAAATCTGAGCTTCACCATCAATCCTCCGGTAAATAACGGATGCCTGGAGATCAAGTTGATCGACTACCAGATCGAGGACTTTGATCGTCTCGGAAATTTTGGTGATGAACTTAATTTTTATGCTGGAGAAAATACCAATGGTACGCTTATCGCGTCTGTTACGAGTACTTCTAACGGAACCGATTTTACCATCCAGGCAGCCGGGCCGATCACGATCGAGTTTAAGTCTGATGAGCTGCTGACCTTTGATGGGTTTGAGCTGCAATGGCAATGTGTTCCCGGAGCTTGCAGCGGATCTTCTCCTGCTAATCCGACGGCTATTAATAATTTGCCTTTCTCAGGTTCTTTTTCTACCTGTGAAGGAGCCGCTACCATCGCTCAAACGCCTTGCTTGTCTGATGTTTTCTTGAACGGCCCTGACTACGTTTTTACGTATAATTCTCCGGGAGGGATTTGTGCAGAAATTGAAGTGGCCAATGCGGTACAAGGTACCGGTGTAGCGGTGTTGGACGGCCCTCCAACAGACCCGAATACGAGCTGCGTCGCTCAAAGCGTGAACGGATTCATCGTAAGCGCCGATTTGAGAACAGCCGGCACCTATTATATATTAGTAGGAAATATGGATGGTTGTACGGATTTTGACCTTTCGGTAACAGAGACGGAATGCATCGAACCACCTTCTCTAAGCGCTGCATTGTGTAATCCGTTGAATGGGTGTGAATCTATGAATGGAATGCCCCAGGTGGTACGCTTTATTGATGGCTTTAAGGATATCAATATTGCCGATGGTGTGAATAACGGATGCTGGGTCAATGATGGTGATGAGGCTGATTATTTTTGGTTTACCATTCAAGCACAGGCCGACGGTACCTTTGGTTTTCTGGCTTCCAGTACCACAGGAGTGTCTGACCTGGACTTTAATGTTTGGGGCCCATTTGACGCGGATCAGGTGTGTAGTGATCAACAGGCTATTGTCGACTTTATCAGCAATAACCAGCCGATCCGTTCTTCCTGGTCCTCCGATTCGCCGATGACCGGATTAGTTGACACCAATCCCGTTACAGGAGCTCCTGTGACGGATGATAACGATTGCGAAAATATACCCAGTGCAGATGGCGACGGCCTCGTTCGCACCATTCAGGTTTCGGAAGGCCAGGTGTATGTCATTTTGCTGAATGACTGGGGTAATGAAATAAGAAACGGAGAAATCGCGATTGACTGGTCGCCATCTGATGATGCGGTCATCGCGCCTATACTTGCCCCGGGCATGCAGGATGATGTATCCATTTGCTCTGGTGGTTCGGTTCAGTTGAATGTAGGTCCTGGCTTAGAAAATATTACCTGGAAAGGAGATACCGAAAGCTTGTCTTGTACGGATTGCCCTAATCCAGTCGCTTCTCCTTCTGCAACTACCACTTATACGGTTGTTTTTGACGCTCAATGTTACAGTGATTCGGCAGAAGTACAAGTGCGGGTGTTTGATTTGAATGAGTTGCCTGACCTAACGGTTTGTAGCGGTGAGGTTTTGAATGTAGTGGCCGGGATTGACTACGAAGGAGATGCCGATTATTTGTGGGATGCCCCTGCAGGAGTTACTTTGAGCTGCCTGGATTGTCCGACCCCGACGATTACCACTAACAATGCAGGTACTTATAATATTTCAGTTGCCCTGGATGCACCGGGCTGTCCGCAGGAAACCAGCTTTACGCTGACGGTCCTGTCGCAGGATGCTCCAAGCTATGACATTGCAGGCGATTTTGAACTTTGTGAAGGACAAAGCTTTAGTATTGGAGGAAATGCGGTTCCGGGAAATACCTATTCCTGGACTTCCCGCCCGGCGAACTTCTTCTCTTCGGATGCTAATCCGAGTGTGAGTCCTACACAAACGACTACCTATTTTGTGGAAGTCAGTAATGGTGTGTGCCCTGTGTCTTCTTTTGACAGTGTCACAGTGACGGTTGTGCGTAATCCGATTATTAATGTGGCAGAGGGAGGGACTTTCTGCCAGGAAGATGCCGTACAACTTGGAAATATTACGCCTGAGGCCGGTGTGACCTATGCCTGGACCGGGCCTGGAATGATCGATGATCCTTCTAATCCCAATGCAGTTGGTTTTCCAACGAATAGCGGTTTGTTTACCCTGACTGCTACGAGAGGAAATTGTGTTTCTACCGCTAATGTGCCGGTAGAAGTTATCCCCATTTCAGTAGATATACCTTTAGAAGATACAACCTATCTGTGTTTGGGTACGGAAGTGACCTTTAGCGCGGAGGTAGAACCGGCAGGCGCTCCGCTCCGGTGGACGGCCAGTACAACGCCTGGAGATACGCTGAGCAATTTGGAAACCTTTACGGTGACACCTACCGACTCGATTACGTACTACGCCATCGTCGATAATATGGGCTGCCAACGCATAGATTCTGTATTAGTAGTTGTTGACTCATTGCCTCCTCTGGCTATTGAGCCTGCTGATACGACTATTTGCTCCAGCACGCCGGTCGTATTGCGTACTCCTGCCTATGAACCTTCCGATTATCCGGATATCGTTCACTTTTGGACGCCTTCACAGGGGCAGGAAACGCCTGATTCGCTGTTTAATCTGGTTGTAACGCCTACAGACACGATTGAATACATGCGCCTGACCACCAACAATGCCTGTCGTGATTCGGCTATTGCGGTGATCAATGTGGTTATTCCACCTCCAATCAGTATTATGCCTGCAGATACGGTCATCTGTTCAGGCGAAAGTGTGGATCTGTCGATTGTGTCGGAAAAAGAAGTAGAAGAGATCATGTGGATGCCGGAAGAAACGGGAGGCTTGAGTTGTACAGACTGTCCGAACCCTACGGTAAGCCCGATTATGACCACGATGTATACCGTGAATGGAAAAATCGATGATTGTCCAGTCTCGGCACAGGCGGTTGTTGAAATTGCCAATGACCCGCAATTTGATTTTAACGGAAGAACCCTGATTTGCGTAGGCGATTCGGTGAAACTGAATGACATTGATGACCCGAGGGTAGAATATACCTGGACCTCCACTGACCCGAATTTCGGTACGGTGACGGAGGCAGGTCCGGTGGTGAAGCCTACTGAAACAACCACTTACTTCCTTTCTGCCGTGCGTACGGATGTAGAAAATTGCGGACCTGCGACGGTAGAACTAACCATAGAAGTATTTGAGCCAAATGAGCCCGTTTTGAGTGCGGATAAACTGGTGGCCTGCGGTGATGAATTGATTGAGTTAAGTGCTGAATACACTTCCATTAGCGGAGAGCGATTTTTGTGGACGGATGATCAGGGTGCTTTGAATGAGCAAAAACTAACTGTATCCGTTTTACCACAAGCGACCACCACCTATACCTTTACGCTGGACCGTCCCGGAGCCTGTCCGGATTTTGCAGGAGATATTACCATCGAGCGTTTTGAACTTCCGGTGGCGGATTTGGGTCCGGATCAGACGATCTGTGAGGGAGATGCTATCCGGATCAGTAGTTTACCAGATAATAATGATTATTCTTTCTCCTGGACTTCAACCGATCCTGATTTTCAGGGCGGCATAGATTTTAATGTTTTAGTGATGCCTGCTCAGGATGCGACCTACACCGTTGAAGTGAGTTCTCATCCGAGCTGCCCAACAGCTACAGCTTCTGTTAATGTTGATGTTGCCAGTTCAGATCCAACTGTTAATCTTTCTGCGGATAAAACCGTGATCAGGTCTGAAGATACCGGCGACGACCGAAGAGCTACGATTACGGCGGATATCAGTCCGGATGTTAATCCTTCTGACTTCATCAGGTGGACAGCTAATGGAGAAGTAGTTGCACAAGGGCAAACCGAATTGACGGTATCCCCTCCGGCTACTACGACTTATTTATTAGAATATGTCTCAGGTGGTGTCTGTAGTGATACGATTACGGCCAGTATCCAAATCGTTGTTATACAGGTGGTGGTTCCCAATGCATTCACCCCTAACAATGACGGAGCTAATGACTTCTTTAACTTCCTGGATATTGATTCGGTGGAAGAGATTCTGGGCTTTAAGGTGTTCAACCGCTGGGGACAAAAAGTATACGATAATGATAATCCGCAAAATGGCTGGGACGGCCAGTTCAATGGTACGCCGCAGCCCTCGGATGTCTATGCTTATATAATAGAAGTTCGATTTGCAGATGGATCGACGGAACTCCTGAAAGGGGATGTGACATTGATCCGATGATTTTTTTTAAAGGGTACAACCATTAGCCTCGCTATTGGTTGTACCCTTAAAAAAAATGAATTGGATCTTTCTTCTTCATCTGGCTTTTTCCATATACATGACGGGTGTCATTTGGTTTGTACAGATCGTGCACTATCCTTTGATGGGAAAAGTAGGTCCTGAATATTTTGTGGCCTATGAACGCTCGCATACGATGCTAACCACATTTGTTGTCGGCCCTCAGATGGTCGTAGAACTAGCCACAGCGGTTCTTTTATTTTTTCTGATGAAGGACCTACCGGCTTGGTGGTGGCTTAATCTGGGCCTGATCGGTGTCGTTTGGGCATCTACCTTTTTCATACAGGTGCCGCTGCACCAATCGCTGTCTCAGGCATTTGATGAGGCAAAACATCTGAAGTTGGTGAATTCCAACTGGATTCGGACCATTGCCTGGACCGTAAGGGCCTTTTTACTATTATTTTTTGTGAAGGACTTCATTTGAAGAATAGGATGAGCGACCGCTTAACCTATTCTTCAAATAAAGTCTTCACTACGTCTTCTGTACTTCTCAGCTTTTCTTTACAAAGCTGAATGAGCTCTTTGGCTCTTTTGGATTTATCGGCTAGTTCATCCATGGAGGTATTCCCTTCCTGCAGGTCCCGGATGATCAGCTGTAATTCTTCCAATGCGGATTCGTAATTTTCTTTTTTCATACTTCTTTCGTTTTGACAATAGAGGTAATAGAACCATCAGCCAGGCGGGCTTTGATCTCTGTTCCTTCTTCTAATTCATCGATTGAGCGGATCAGCTTGCCTTCTTTGGTGAGCAGGGTATACCCTCTTTCCAGGGTTTTTTCTACATTCAAAAGATCAGCAATTTTTTCAATTTGTTCCAAAACCAGTCGGTGAGTTCTGATATGTTGTTTTATCAAACTGGGTAATTGCTGCTCCAGTGCAGTCAGTCTTTCTTGTCGGCGAACCAACTGCCGTTGTATCAGGAGGGAGAGTTGCTCCTCTGCTTCTTGTAATCGCAGTTGATGTTGAGAGAGTTGAGCCTGAACGATCCATCGCAGTTGCTGCTCTATTTCCATGATCCTGCTTTCAAAGGCGAGGTTGTGATTCAGGATATAGTCAGCTACGGCAGTGGGTGTTTTGAGAGCCGTATGTGCGACCAGGTCTGCAATGGTTTCATCAGTTTCATGGCCGATGCCGGTGATGAGGGGAACGGGAAGTTCGGCGATTTGTTTGCAGAGCCGGTACTCGTTGAAAGGGGCCAGGTCCAGTTTGGCTCCGCCGCCTCTGATGATCACCACCACATCCCATTTATTTTTTTTCAGGGCAATCTTTTGAAGTTGGTGGGCCATAGATGCCGCAGCGGCACTTCCCTGTAGCGTGGCATCATATAGGTGAATGTTGATCTTATACTGATAGGGGTTTTGTTCTATTTGGTGAATAAAATCCTGTAGGCCGGCCGCATTTTGGGAGGATAATACAGCAATATTTTGCCAGACGAGGGGGAGTGGATATTGCTTGTTTTTTTGAAGCAGATTTTCTTTTTGAAGCCGCTCCAGGGTTTGTCTTTTTTGCAGCTCTAACTGGCCAAGCGTAAATGCCGGGTCAATATCCTGGATAATCAATTTCAGGCCGTACCGTTCATTGAAGTCTACACGTGCACATAGCATTACTTCCATCCCTTCCTGTAGCAGGGAAGGTAATTGTTGAGGGAGCTTTTTTTTCAGGCTTCGAAGCTGGCGTTCCCAGATGACTGCATTGGCTCTGGCAATGATGTCGCCTCCTTGTCCATCTTTTTCTACCAAATCCAGGAAGCAATGCCCACGGGCCATATCGACTTGGGCGATCTCACATTTTATCCACACCGCTTCTGCCAGGTTCAAAGCCAGAATCCTGCGAATGTACTCGTTTAATTCAAATAGCGTATGTGTCTCCAAGGCGTAGTCCCTTAAATTAAAAAAGGAAAAAGGCCCGGCCTTTTTCCTTTTTATAGTGGTGAAAAATGGTTTTTATTGGTCTAAAATACTGGTTTCTTCTTCGACCTGATCTTCAGTGGTTTGCTTGATCAGGTCCTGTTGTTCAATGGCTGGTTCATCAGGTGTAGATTCTTCATCCGGTTGAAGAGACGCACATGCGATGATGGTCACCACATGTATGATGATAGCCAGTATAATTAACTTTCTAGGTAATAACATTCAACTACTTTTTGTTTGACCTTCCAAATGTAGGGTTTGTTTCTTATGGAACCAAGATAAATCCCTTAAAAATTTACTTCAGTGAGGAAGGCTCTTTTAATACTGAAGTGTCCTATTAATATACAAAAAAAAGCTGAAAAATGTTCTGATTATCAGTGTGCTAGACTTGGAGGATGGTAGGATGGGGTTGTGTAAAAGTCCTTCCGTACGGACCGTATGGTCGGCCTTTTTCCCCAACCAATAATATTCTTTTAGGAGGTCGTTTGAATAAAAAAACGAAGTTTTTTTATTCAAACGACCTCCTAAACAAAATTTTAAGGGGTGTGTGAAAACGAGGAACGAGTTTTTACACAACCCCATCCTACTGTCTTTTGGGCCTAAAACGGATACCCAAAAGCCAGGTTCAGTACCAAATTTTCCTTTCTCCAACTGGGGTCCCCAAGCTTAATCTGGTTACCTACCCAGCGTTCACCCTCTGGAAGCCAGGGCTTGATAAGAGGAAAGGCAAGATCGAGCCTGAATACCAGGTAGCTGAGGTCGATACGGAGACCTGCACCAGTACCAAGGGCGATTTGGTCGACAAACGTGTCGAAACCAAAAACTGTGCCGTCGCCCTCTGCCTTTTTATCAATGCGCCAGATATTACCGGCATCGGCAAAAAGCGCTAGTTCAACATAGGAATTGGCCCGGTAACGATATTCGAGGCTGGATTCGATCTTAATGTCCCCTTTACCCTGTAAAGAGCTAAATTGTTGCTGGCTGGTATTGTCAAAATCCCCTGGACCTAAAGAACGAGGATAAAAAGCGCGAATACTATTCGGCCCACCTACGGAATACAAGTCCGTGATAGGAAAGATCACTTTGTCAGCAAAAGGATAGGCCACATTAGCAATAAATCGCAGAGCAATAGTATGCTTGAGTTTAGGCCTGTAAAAGAAACGGAAGTCGTTCTCAAACTGAGTAATCAGATTCTCCAACTCACTTTCATCCAAAGCTGTTAGTTCGTCCTTTAGAATGGTATTACCGGCAAGTGAAAAACGACCTCTGTAATAATAGTTATTTCTGCGTAAGGCCACTCTTCTGGAATCATATTGAAATATATAATCCGGTTGAAAAACAATCATGCGTTCCAGGTTCAGCAAAAACTCATCATTTTCTTCAAAGGAATAAATAAACTGGAGCAGTGGTTTGAGGTCCGGATTGCCGTAACGGACATTCTGAAAAGAGATCCGGAGTGGAAATAGTTCACTCTGAATACTGGGCTGTCGCTGCCAAATGTATCCATAGCTCAGTTCGTATTTGTCAACCGAAATTGAAGGAGCATAAGTGGAGTCCTGTTCCAGCTCGTTCAATAAATTGTCAAAACCGAAAAAGAATAAGTTATCCAGAAACTCCTGATCATTACCTAATTTCAGATTGATCTTTTCGCGGTTTAGCCCAAATTGAACCCTGGTATTGGCCCGGATCAAAGAGGGCAACGCCCGGCTCGGCACAAAGGGAATGCCCAGGCCCGGTCTGGTCAGGCTGGTTTCAAATTGGATCTGTTCAAAATAATTTCCGGCATCCTCTTGTAGCGGGAAATTAAAGTTGCCGCCGGCTCTTACCTGGAACTGCTCCGCACCGCGAAAAATGTTGCGATTGCGGTAGCCTAAAGATAATTCAGGCCCCAGGTACTGGTCAGAGATCAAGGCCAAACCAGCTGATCCTTCGATGGCATGCAGGAATTTGGGCGTCAGGAATATCTTGACACTAAGTAAAGAATCCGCTCTAGGAGAGCGGTCAAAGCGCATACTGACAAACTTGTAGTAGTCCAGATTGGTCAGCCGACGTAAGGTGTTTTGGTGTTTCTGCGGATTATACCGCTCACCCAGGTCGAAGAAAATAACATCTCTTAATCGGCTAGGTCGAATATCGAGTTTGTTGTAAACTAGGGTCAGGCCGTTAAAAAAGGAGCTATCCGTACCCAGGGGGCGTCCGATTTGATAATCCGTATACACGATGATCTCGTCTATGTAATTGACACTCAGATCACTTTCCGGAGCATTTTCTTTTAAATGCATACGCAGATCAACCTCGTGGTTACCCAGGGTCGTATCAGCGGAAAAACTTAAGTAATCGGGCTCAAAAAAGAAGAAGCCCTGTTTTTTCAACTGAAGTGTGATGCGCTCTCTTTCTGCTTTTAATACATCGAGCCGGTATGGATCACCAAGTCGGATCAGGGCAGTGTTGAAGTAAGGACTGATCACCTGCCCCATAAGCGTATCTGAGATCTCATAGGCAAAGGATCGGATGGTATATTGAGGGCCTGGCCGGACTTGATATTCTACTACGGCCTTTTGCTTATTCGTATCGAGTTGGATGCTGACGGTGGGCTCGAAATAACCGTTGTTGAACAATCGGTTTTCCATCAGCTGGTTGACCTTATCGGCCGTTTCGGGATCATATAAGACGGGCGATTCCCCAAAAAGCTTTTGAACTGACCGGCCAAAACCTCTTTCTTTTTCTGTATAAAAAAAGTTGTACCAATACAAGCGCATGGGTAAGCCCAGTATTTTTCTGTTGGGGCTGGGGGCAAAAAGAGTCTCCAGCCTGGTTCCCATCGTTTTTATGGTCTCCTTGGTAGCGGAGGTGTCAAATTCCACCCTGGAACCTGTATACAGATACTCTCCCGACTCCAATCCCTTAGTGGTAGAACAGGAAAATTGAAGCGTAAAAAGAAGCAAACAGCTAAAATAAAACAGTATTCTTTTGGCACTCATGTGCTATTTTTTTCGCTTGTTAAACAGGTTGATCCGGTTAAACTCTCTTGAGAACACCAGGGCGCCTCCTAATTTGACAACTTCCCCGGTAAACACATCATCAACTTCTCTTTGGTTGAAAACCTTAATTTTCAGGCTTCCTTTTTTAGTCAGGGAATATTCTACCGCAATGTTATCCAAATAAGCCTGCGAACTTTGGTTGGCGTCCGTTCGGTTGGTGGCTACACCGTCTACGCTTATGCTGAGGCGGTCATCCAGGAAGGTTTTTCGCAGGCTTACCCTGAAGTCCGTTTCTTCAAATAAGGCTCCCGAACTACCCGATGCCGACTCTATGCCGAAATCCAGATCTACAAATTTGATGTATCGGTTAGCCAGGTTATTTAACTGGCCGGTGATCAGATTACTCAAGCCTCCCTGTACATCTACAGAGAGGAAGTTTTTGTCTGAGCCGATGTCTTCAGCAATAAAGCCGTTAAATAAGATCAGACTGAAGGCCTGAGTATTAGTCTGACTGGGGTCTTCTTTAAGTCTGTTCAGTGCATCGTTAATGGCTTCATTATTGGAGTTGGAGGTGATTCGCGGATAAGCAATATCGGTTGAAATATCGATTTCTTTTAAGGGGCCATTGACCGAAATTTCGGCGATGAATGTTTCATTGTTTTGTAATTCATCCTCCCAGGCTTGTCGATCAGCTTCTGAAATATTTCCTTCTCCGCCCAGGATGCTGACCACGAGCGGATAGGGGTTCGCTTTGGTGGTGTAGGTGGCCGTAATTTGCATCTGAGGATTGTAAGGGTCACCTACAAAACTTACTGCCCCGCCGGGCTTGACCTGAAAACGTCGGCGCAATACCTCTGAATAAGTGAATAAATATTCTCCTTCCAGCAACTGGATTTCCCCTGTCATTTCAATATCATTATTGGGGAACATACGGATGGATAAGAGTCCTTCTCCTTTTCCCACAAAATTGTCACCTGCAATTTCATCAGTAATCACCCTGATATTCAGATCTCTGGTGATTTCTGCATTCACGGCAATATCAAAACCATAGCCGGATCTTATTTCTTCGAGTAATCTTTCTTCTTTTTCCTGGCCAATAGTATCTCTGGTAACAAATTCGACAATGCCGACCCCGGACTCCAAACTCTGCAAGCCGCCATAGGAATAGATATAGGTAATGTCAGATCCTCTTTCGGTCTTCACATCTACACTGATGCTTGGGTTGTTAAAGTCTCCGATTATTTCAGTACTGAGGTCTGCTATCAGGGTGCCGTAATACAAGTCATTATCTTCTCTTTTTGTATTGAGGAGTAAAAAGTTTTCGGCGTCAAAGTTCATGATCATACCGAAATCCTGATAGTTAAATGTGATGATCTCTCCTGAAAACGTCGCTCGCTGCCCCAGGGAGTCCTTTAATTCAAATGTCGGAATACTGATCCCCTCATCGGTAAAGGTAATTGCTGCCGAGTCAATGTCGAAGCGGGTTTGCAGCATATTGGGGCGAATGGAAGAATTGCGTAGCTTCAGCGTTCCATCAATATCGGGCGAATCCGCTTCTCCTTTGATGGTCATAGAGCCGGTGAGATCTCCTTTTAGAAGGCTGAGATAATCAGTGAGCGCCGGCTCCAGGTTTTTTAAATTGACTTGATTAATGGTCAGTTCAAAATTGAGATCGTCTTTAAGGGTATCAGGGCGGTATTGCCCTTTTAGCGCAAAATCATTCCCGAAACCAACCAAGCGCGTATTGATGTTCGCCAGTTGTGTTGAGTCATAGTCGACTTTGGCTTCGAGTTGGCCGAGCAGCGCATCCAAGACCTTTAAATTCTCGATGCTGAGATCGGTATTTATACCAAAGCCTTTAAAAATATCACGGGCTCTAACCAGTCCATCCATATTGCCGGCAACATAACCAGCATCTTTTTTGATCAGGTCTGAAATGAAATCCAGGTCAAAGTTTTGAAATTTTGCATCCAGACGATCTGTGGTGATCTTATCTGTAATTAATTCAATGGATTGGTCTTCAAAGCTGATCTTCCAGTCCTTGACTCGGACCGTATCTTTTTTGTAAAGGATTTCATTGCTTGGTTTTATCAGCCAGTCCTGATAATTAAGCACCAGTTCGGGGTCGATATTGATCTTAAATTCATCATCCAAGTTAAAGACTTTTGCCTGAATGTTAAATCGTTCTGTAAAACTGCTGTCCCGCTGGTTTAGGCGGGTCGTGAGCAATCCTCCACTGGCATTACCCGTTAAATTGGCATTGTGGATCTGGAATTGATCATACAGAAAGATATCTGAAAAATTCAGCTCATAATTCAGCGCTTCCCGGGTGCTGTTAAAAAAGAAAAAGAGGTCAAAAACTTCATATTCACCATAAACCAAGGACGGAACTTCCGAGTAGAATTTCAACAACTTATCTCGGGCGTTAAAAGAACCCAGCATAAAACAGGGGGCTATTTCCTTAAGTCCCGGTACATAGCCCATCGTTAAAATCGAAGGATCGTCTATCTCGAATAAGAAGTTGAAATAAGAGTTTTGCGCCAGGGACAACGTGTCTTTCTTTTCTGAATTAGGGTCAAAATAACTCATCATCTGCTGCTGAAGTTGGGCGCCTATTTTATCGAATTTAAATTTGCCGTCGATATTGCCGTAAATGACATCTGATTGAATGGCAATTTTATTCATATTGGTATCCAAATCGGCAGTGATCAGAAGGCTATCCATCGTTTCGGTCAGGCTATCATAGCGAATTTGCCAATCCTGTCCGCGGATCTTTCCCGTCAATTTGTTAAGACTGCTACCGGTGCTTTCTACATTAATCAAGCCTTGAAGATCAAATGGTAGAGCGGTCAGGCGAAGCCGGTAGAAGTCTAATTCTTGCAGGTCCAGATTTAATTCAAATTTTTCATTCGGAATATTAAAGTCAGCCACGGAAGTTCCACTGGCTTTAACCTGACTTTCATTGATCTTTAGTGTACTACTTACATATTGTCGATCGATCTTCCCTTCTATGATCAGTCCTTCGTTCCATTGGTAGAGTTCGTTGTTGGGCTTGAGGACGATCTTGAAGTTCGCCAACAAATTCTTTTTCGGATCAAAGCCATTCCCATCTACTTTTACCGAAACACCAAATTTGCTGAGGGGGATGCCAATTATTTCTTCATATTGATTTTCGGCAAAAAGGCTTTGAATGTCAAAACCCGACAGGTCCACTTCCATTTCATAGGTAGAATCCCTTAAAAATCCTTTGGCTTTTAACTGGCCCGCCGTGGTAGATATCTGAATGTCAGAATTGAAGTTTTTTTGCTTGCCTTTTATGAAACCTTTTGCATTTGAAATACTGGGGATCTTTATATACGGAGGCAATAAACCTTTGGGTAAAAAAGCGAGTATTTCCTCCGGCTTGAGATCGAGTTCGTTGATATTGATGTCAAACTCAGGCTCCCGTCCTCCTCCGAATTCACTGATGATTCCTGTTGCATTGAGATAGCTGAAATTACCTCCTCGAAGGGCATACAATTCAAAATCGGTGTTTATTTTTTCAAGGCTGCCATTGAGCTTTCCTTTTAAAATAAGCTCAGGGGGCAGATCCAGGTAGGCAGGCAAGGCATTCGCAGGTATGAGGGTCAATAAGCCGGCCTTACTTGTAAACAAGGTGTCAATGTCAACGATGTATTGTAGATTTTCCGTGTCGAGTGCATTCAGCAACTGTCCTTTGGCTTTTAGCTTGGAACTTATCGGTTCGGTTCTTGAGTTGGTCAGCGCATCGAGGGTGAAATCTAGTGTATTCAGAGGGCCTTTTACGGTGGCCTTAGCTAATAAACTCTCAGGCAGCCCCATATAGTCAGGCAATGTATTGGGCGGAAGCCAATTGAGCATTCCTTTATTCGATAACTCAATTACGTTCGCTCGGAAATTGAGGGCGGTTCGGTCGAGGTCAAGAGGGTTGTTTAACCGACCACTAAGGTTGAGGTGGCTGTCCCAGGCCCGTACGTCCAATTGCTTGATCCGGAGGTTGTTCAGCGTCCCGTCGATATTGGCCCTCATGGCTACCGGGCGGTTTTTGTTTTTCTGTACAAAGAAAAAGTCTTTCAGCATAGGGGCGAAAAAGATGGCATCACTTGGGTGAAATTGACCTTTTTCCACATCACTTTTTAATTGCATGGCCCCTAAAGGAGCATCCGAGGTGACAAAGGGGAAGGTAACCAAGGTATGAGAAGCTTCCAAACTGGACAGAGTGGTGGCCATCTTCAGTTGCTGTACTTCAGCGGTATCCAGGTTGTAATGAACCTGTGCGGATAGACTAGTGAGCTCAACACCTTTGGGTTCTTTTGCAGCTAATTGGTTGACTGTAGCATAGATATCAAGATTCCGGTAGGTGGCATCCTGAATGTCCATTTCAATATTTTCCAGGGTAAAATGGTTTGGGTCAAAGCCTTCTATTTCAGGAGTACCGGGGACATCGTACTCAAATCGACTCTGACTAAGCAAAAAGCTTTGCACATCTATATCCATTCGATCTCCCATGAACATACCGGCCTGGGAAGTGGACAAGGTCCCTATATCAGTAGATACTTCCAGCTCGGGCATGGATAAGCCGAATTGGATATTTTCAAAGTCAATTTTTTGAGCGCCGATGGTAAAGGCACTGGTTGTGCTGTCAGAAGTGACGACTGTATTAGTAGGTGGCCCTAGTTTAATAAAGGTGTAGGCATCCCGAAGTGTAAGCTGATCGAGCAAAAATAGGTTGCTATCCAGCTGGATTTTTTCAGCCAGGGCTGATAGACTCCCGATTTTAATGTCAAATGCCTGGGAGCCCATTTCGTAATAGGCATTGATGTCTTTTAATAATAATTCGGTATTTGGAAAGCTAATCGTCCAGGGGTTTTTGGACGGTTCTTTGACTGGCTTTTCGGCTTTGGTGGAATCGCCGGCAAAAGCTTCCAGGATAAAGTCCAGATTACTCCCCTGATCCGTAGGGTGTACATTCACCCTGGCATCTCTGAGCAAAACATCCTTGATGGCGATTTCTTTTTGGAAAATTTTGCTGAGGCCAATATCTGTTCTCAGTTCTTTTGTCCACAACAATGTATCTTTTTGTTGATCTTCTACGTATACATCTTTTATAGATATGTATTTGGGCAATTTCCAATAAACGCCTTGTACACTGACTTCAGTATGGAGGCGTTTACTCAGGTAGGAGGCTACCTGTCTGGATAGAAAACCCTGGACGCCGGGTAGATTGATTAAGATGAGTAGCAGGAAAAAAAGCGCCAAGATCCCTAGTAGCAGGCGAGAAGTGAATTTTATTATTTTCCTACGTTTCAGCATGTTCGGTGTTTAATCTTTGAGTCCGGTTTTGTTGAGAGAATATATTATGATAAATAGTTGTATATTTATCTTGAAAATGAAAAAAACACAGGTAATTTACCTGAAATTTAGTGTAGGGAACACCTAAAAAGTACCTGCTTCTCTTGAAAATAGTATACTTTTGTTTTTATCTTTTTTTTCAAGTGGAAAACTACAAAATGAGATTGTCTGTTCCTACTTTTCAACGTGAAGATTCCTCAAAGGTTATTAAATTAAGGAATTTTTAAAGTTTATTATAGAGGACCTGATAATCTACTTCGTAATCTCTCAAAATTTTCCGACCGATTTAAGAAAAACGTGCCCGATTTTTCACGTTTTAGAAATTCAAATGATCTTTTATTGAATTATAGGATTCAATAGTGGTCTGGTGTTTGGGTAAAATAGTGAAGAATTGTTGAATGTGCTTTTTATTTAAGGGAAGCTGTTTTCCTGATCGCTGCACCTGTATTTTGGGGGCGGAATGTATTCATTTTTGAAAGAGAAGAAATAAACTAATATTTGAGTGGTGGAAAAATGTGCCTCTTCCCCTGTACCCAAAACTCTGAACTCTGAACTCTGAACCAATACAACATGAAGAAGTATCTACTGTTTTTGATTTTATTTGTTTGTAGTAATGCTGCATTTGCCCAGTTAGAGATTCATGGGGCTATAGGTCCTTCCATGCCAGTCGGACAATACGGCAACGAGCGTTTGGATGAGGGAGGATATGCCCAGGTGGGAGTAGCGGCTGAACTCAATGCCTTTTGGTTCGTTTCCGAACGATTCGGCGTGCAGACGGCCATTTCTTTTCAAGGTCATGATATTGATCGTAGAGATTTGACAAGAGATTTCACTCAGGAATTATTTGCTTCCAGTATTGATCTGCTGGCAGGGAATTATAGCACTTCCCTGATCATGATCGGGCCGTTCTATCGTTTTTACCCTCATGATACTGATCGTTTTGCCTGGACTTTTAAGGGTGGGGTAGGTTTGCTCTTTTCCAGAGTAGACGATTTGAGTGTGAATGTAACGAGCCAAACACCGCAGGGGCCAGTGAATTATACTTCCTCAGGAGAGGCTGAATCCAAAGGTAACTTCACCTACTTTCTAGGCTCAGATATGATGTACTTCATTAATCAAAAGCGTAGTTGGGGTGTCCGTTTCGGGCTAATGTTCACCCATGCCAAACCGAACTTTGGATTGGTCTTGCCGGATGAAGTCAGTCCTGAAATGACGCAGAATGTCTCTTTCATCAATATCAATGCAGGAATCTCCTTAAGATTCGGCGGTAATAAGAATAAAGAAGAGTAGGACCTCTAGCTTCTACTCTTCTTTATTCACCAGAATGCTATTCGCACAAGGGCGCTCTCCCTTATTATCAAATTTCTTATTGTCAGAAGGGCGATTGACCACACCGGTTTCGCCCTGTCCCTTAATATACATGGTGGTCGAGCCACCTCCATCCAGATTGACGGCATTTTTGCAATTGAGCATCTGACTTAATTGGGTCAATTCCTGCAGGGACATGCCGGCCGCTTCTTCATGTCGGCCGTCGACGGTGATCAGCAAGGTTTTCTGATCAGAGGTAGTACAGGCACAGGTACGAGGATGGCGTGTGTTGGTGAAACTGCGATCCACCAGCGGCAGGCTTTTATGATCCAGTAGGAGCAAAGGTCCCGTAACGAGGATGGAAGCGTATTTTTTTTTAGACTTCCACTTGTCGATGGTTTCGGTAGGCTTGATTAGGAGCTTTCCCTGTTTTGTAATGATAAGGGCACTTTCCAGAATTTCATTATCTGCATCTTCAAAGCGCCGGACGGTTTTATGAACGATTTTCCCCTCCACCTTCATAAAAGTAACGGAACCACCGTTTTTCATATCAAAAAAACCGCCGTTGACAGCTGCCAGTGCCTGATGGTCTTTGGCAAAATCGCTGGTGCGGATCAGCGTATCGGTAGCATAGGCCATTTTAAAATCGTAAGTCCTGTCGATTTCAAGGATGTTGATGTATTGTCGACTATCGAACAACTTTTCTGATTTAATCTGCTTCCATACGAGTCCGGGTGCAAGCTGCTTTTCTATTGGTTGCAGCGCTGCACTAACCTGGGCGTCTAGAAAAAATGGGAATGATAGTTGAAAAATAAAGACTAAAAAGAACAGGATCTTTTTCATTTGAATCGTTTTTTTTGGTACGGTCATCGAGCGTTTAAGGTAGAACGATTTCTTGCTTTTTACCCAAATTTCTATATTATCTTTAGTTAAAATATGGCTTCCATTTTTTTTAAATAGATAAAATAATGATAACATGATAACATGATTGCACTAGTGACCGGTAGGAGCCGAGGCATCGGAAAAGAAATATGTTGTCCAAAAAATTGATGAATACTTTTACCTGTCATCTCGCGGAGACATTAAAGTCGAAGGGGGATTCAGGTAAATGCTGTTTGATCAGGTAGGGTTAGAAGTGAAATGGGCGGAAGTGCGGCTTCTCGTTCGGTAGGAGCAGGAGGCTGAAAATAAAACAGGGCAGCAAAATTTTGCTGCCCTGCGGATCATTAAAATCTTACTTTAATGAGATTACAATCTGATAGTCATAATCTTTTAAAGATTATAACCACGTATATAATAAATGAAAATAAGATACTTGGGGAAAATGTTTTTGGGTAGATTGCTTTTGCAAAAATCACAAAATAGTAGTAAAAAAAAAATTTATCGCCCTAAAATTTCAGTATTTAACGTTTTAAAGGGCATTTTGGGCGGGAAATGGGCAAAAATGTAAGGTTTGGGGCTTAAAAGGGGAGTATCCCCTTGATAATCAAAAAAATAAAAAAGCAGTGGGAGAACCACTGCTTCTTCCAATGAATAAACCAAAAAACAATCTTAAGATGTTGCTCACATCCTGAAAATGATAGTGCTATTAAACCTCATTAGGTTTCTGAGTTGCTACACTCTTCTTTTAGAGTTTTGAGTTCTTCTTTGCTATTGGCGGTAGCTGTACTGCCATCCTCGTATTCAACAGTGACGGGGAACTGGATCTCCGGGCGCTCCGTTGTATCCGGATTGTTTTCTTTCCATTCCCGAGCCAAATCTTTCAAGGCCATCCGGTCGGCTGCTTCGGCGGTGGTGCCGTCAGGAAATAGTATTGTAAGGGGGAACACTATTTCAAAGCAAGGCTGGCACCTTCCGCCATGGCCTTTGTGACCCCTTCTTTGGAAAAAGTCTCGTCGGCAGGACATTCTCAATTCGTGCAATTCATCCTTGTCGGCTACGGTGATGACTTCTCCGTCTTCCGACAAGACTTCTAAAGGAAAGCCCAATTCCGGGCGCTCCGTTGCGTCCGGATTGTCTTCTTTCCAGGATCTAATAGTTTCTTTTAGGCCGTCATAATCTTCCACGTCAGCGGTGGTTCCGTCGGGAAAGGAGATGGAAATGGGAAAAACAAAAGAATAGCAGCCATATTTTCCCATATTGCCGCTTTCTTCCATTCTGAAGACGACTTCGTCGACATATTCCTCCGTATCAGAGGAGGTCACCTCATTTTCACAACTACTAAAAACCAGTACTGATAATAAGGCGAAAAACAAAGGACGGGTTAATTTCAAAAGATTTCTTTTCATGTTTAGTGAATTTGATGTTCATGTAATGTTTGATGATATAGGCAAAACCGGCAAAGCAGCGGGTTTTTCGTTTTGGGCATAAAGGTGACTGTTAAATGCTGCGGCATTTATCATTATTTTCCAATACCAGCGGTGTTGATCGACTATAGACTAACAGTCTGCAAAGCTTATTACCAGGCCATAATTTTTATGTTCAAAACTGTTACTCCTATTGGTGCGCCGGCATGGAAAAGGGTTGCATGAGGAGAAATTTTTTTTTTGAGTTACGGTGAAAGGAAGGTTGATTTCTTGCTCTGTTTGGGGCAACGGCTCGGCTAGAAGGGACTCTATATGCCTGTCGGACTAAGGAAATAAAGCCCCGTGAGGAAACCTTGCAAAACTCCTGTCCGGGCAGGCTTGCAAAACCTTGCAAAACCGGACAAAACCGGACAAAACCGGACAACTGATTGATTTTGAGTGGGAGAGCTTGTAACTTTGTACCGTCAAAAGGCTCGGTAGTGACCTGGTGACTCCAAGTCACCAGGTCACTACCGGCCCACCCCAAATTTACTGGATCTTCCCTTTTTTGCCCCCCACTCAGAACAAGCCCCTCTTTCCAGGGTTTTACATACATGATTCTCTTTTAAAAAGCTCAGCATGGACCATAATAGCCCGAATAGCCAATCGATTCGGATTGAAAAATTAGGAGTGCCCTTTCGCTACCGGACGATGGAAGAAATTGAACGCTCTAAACCTTCCATCAGGGAACAGCCGCATCGACATGATTACTTTGTTGTCATTTATGTAGAACAGGCGGAAGGCTCACATCAGGTGGATTTTAAATCGATGCTGCTTGAAGATCATACGGTTTATTTCATCAGCCCGGAACAGATCCATCACCTGGAAGTTCACAGCATGCCGCTGGGGCACGTCCTACTTTTTACACCCGATTTTTTGCAGCAACACAGCGTTTCGCCACAGGTGTTGTTCGATATGAATCTCTTTTTTAATTGCGATGAGGCCCCTCCTGTTTTTATTCCAGAGAAAAATAGGGAAGAGATTAAGTCTTTGGTACAAAGAATTAAGGAAGAACATGCGTTTCAATCTTCACAGTGGGAAGAGGTCGTCGGCGCCTTACTCAAGGTGTTATTCATTTGGTTGCAGCGTATCAAACGGGAACGATTTGAAACCAATCAGCCATGGGAGTCCCGCAAATCCCAAATCGTCCGTCAGTTTAAGAAAGACCTGGAAGTTTTTTACAAAAAAAAGCATAAGGTTGGAGATTATGCTGATCTTCAAAACCTAAGTAGTGTGTATCTGAATGAGGTGGTTAAAGGGGAGACCGGCCAGTCGGCAAAGGAATACATTCAAAACCGGATTGTATTGGAGGCCAAACGCCTGGCCCTGTACTCAGATTGGAGTATGAAACAGATCGCCTGGGAGCTGGGGTTTGAAGATTCAGCTCATTTCAGCCGCCTGTTTAAAAAATGCCAGGGCCTAACTTTTACTCAGTTTCGTGCTGAATCTCTCGTGCAATAAGTCGGGAAACCATAAAAAATACAACACTAACCTCGGTTTCCTCATTTATTAAGTACCTCCGTCCCCCGATTTTTGTAATAAAAAACAACAACATGAAAACATCCAATTTAATAACAGGGCTCCACCATGTAACAGCCATGGCTTCAAGCCCCCAGGAAAACGTAGATTTTTATGTAGGTCTATTAGGCCTTCGCTTAGTTAAAAAAACGGTCAACTTTGATGCACCGGATGTGTATCACCTTTATTACGGAGATGAAAGTGGTAACCCCGGTAGCATTATGACCTTTTTCCCCTTCCAAAATATGAAGCCGGGGCGGCATGGGAAGGGACAGGCAGCTACCACCACCTTTTCTATTCCAATAGGATCTGTAGAATATTGGCTGAAACGCTTTGATCAATTTAAAGTAAAGCATAAATCTCCACAAAAAAGGTTTGATGAAGTGGTCATTTACTTCGAAGATTCTGACGGTCTCGGATTGGAATTGATTGCCAACGATAAGGATCCCAGAGCTCCATTTACTTACGGGCATATCCCTTTAGAACACGCCATCCGTGGTTTTTACAGTGTAGAGATCTGGGAAAATACTTACGAACGTACCGAAGCTTTATTAGTAAACCAACTAGAGCATGAATTTATAGCTGAGGAAGGGCCCCGAAGAAGATATAAGGCCAAAAACGGATTGCCGGGGCAGGTGATCGATATCGTCTGGGGGGCAGATAATCCATACGGAGTAAATGGTAGCGGCACAGTCCATCACGTGGCCTTCGATACACCCAGTGATGAAGATCAATTAAAAGTTCGAGAAGCAGTACAGTCGGCGGGCTTTAATCCCACCCCGGTCATCGACCGCCAATATTTCCACTCGATCTATTTCAGAGAGCCGGGTGGCGTACTGTTCGAAGTAGCGACCACACCTCCAGGTTTTTCATATGATGAAGACATGGAGCATCTTGGAACGGACTTAAAATTGCCTCCCTGGCAGGAGCACAGAAGAGCCTACATCGAAGGTTTATTAGCACCAATCGTCATAAATCCAGAAAAATATGCATCAGCACACTAAAAATATAAAAAGCAGCGGAGCCTCTTTACAGGAGGCCTCCAAAGCCATGATCATGGTACATGGCCGCGGAGCCACAGCAGAGAGCATCCTTTCTCTTTCTGACTATTTAATGGTGGAAGGATTTGCTTTGTTGGCACCTCAGGCTAGTCGGAACACTTGGTATCCATTTAGTTTTATGGCACCAAAAGAAAATAATGAGCCCGGTTTGTCTACTGGCTTGGAAGTCCTTAAGGAATTAGTGGAGGATATAAAATCTTCAGGTATCGAGGCCGAAAACATCTATTTTCTGGGTTTTTCGCAGGGCGCTTGTCTGATGAGCGAATTTGCGGCCCGAAACGCAGAGAAGTTTGGCGGCATTTTTGTCCTCAGCGGTGGTTTAATTGGCCAAAACCTGGATATTTCTAATTACTCGGGAGATTTCCAGGGAACTCCTGTTTTCCTGGGTTGTAGTGATACAGATCCGCATATTCCACTTGAGAGGGTGAAAGAATCGGCCAGCGTTTTTAAGGATATGGGAGCAAAGGTGAATCTAAAATTGTATCCGAATGGACCACATACGGTTTACGAAGATGAGATTAAAGAAGTAAATAATATTTTGAATCAATAAGGAGTGATGGCCCGTACGGGCCATCACTCCTTATTGATTTAAGATACTGTAAAAGCATACACCAACGGAGAAATCACCATCATAATTTAACTATCTTCCAACTTACCCCCTTCCCATCCGCACTAAGCCGGACAACATACATGCCGGCGGGTAAGTGAAACAGATCCCATTCTTCTCGTTGAACCCCGGGAGTCAGATTCCACTGCTCTACATTAAGCTGCTGGCCCGTTATAGTTTGCAGACTTACCTGTACCCTTTTATTTTCTACGGCTTTCACGAGAAAATTCAAAGGGCCATAGGTCGGATTTGGGAATAATTGAACAGAAGTTACTCCATTCGGCAGTCCCTCCATCACCGGGAAATCGCAAATCGGAAAATTCGGATCATAGGGAATAGCCTGGGAATAAGTAGCCTGGCATCCGGTGCTCAGATCTGTAACTTCTACAGTATAGATGGCATCTGCATCGATACAAAAGCTCATATCACTGACCCCTTCCAGCAATTCACCGTCCTGAAACCAGCGGATCCTGAACTGTTCGGGTAAAAGATCGGGCTCGGACAGGCTTAGAATGTTATGCTCATTAACAAAGGCAACAGAAGGCGGACTCGTTTCAAAACTTATGGTTTCAGCATCGGAAGTACTGATACACCCATCAAGAGAAGTATACACTGCCCAGTACTGACCTTTCAGACTGACCCACAAGGAATCATCGGTGCCCACGAGAATATCCGGACTTCCCTGATACCATTGAATATTCTCCTTAAAGTCGGTGGTTAATAAAACCGAATCCCCTTCACAGATGGGCTCTTGGGCAAATTGCATGACTATGGGAGGTTCCGGTTGTTCAAAAACAAAAACCGTGTCATCGGAGGTGCTGATACACCCATCAGGAGAGGTATATACCGCCCAATACTTACCTTGTTGGTTGGCTAAGAGGGAATTATCGGTGCCCACGAGCCTATCCGGGCTGTCCCGATACCATTGAATATTCTCCATAAAGTCGGTGGTTAATATAACCGTATCCCCTTCACAGATAGGATCCTGGATAGATTGCATGATCAGAGGAGGAGCCGGTTGTTCAAAAACAAAAACCGTGTCATCGGAGGTGCTGATACATCCATCAGGAGAGGTATATACTGCCCAGTATTGCCCTTTCTGGCTGACAAGTAAGGAATCATTGGTGCCCACGAGCCTGTCCGGACTATCCTGATACCATTGAATGTTCTCGTTAAAGTCCGTTGTTAGTAAAACGGTATCTCCTTCACAGATAGGGTCCTGAGTGGAGGGCGTTATTAGTGGAGGAGCCGGTTGTTCAAAAACAAAAACCGTGTCTGTAGAAGTAATGGTATCTACGGGATGTAGGATCTCAACGTTCAAGGATAGATTTCCGTCGGAGAGATTGCCGGTTGTATTTTGATGAATGCTTACTGATCCACAATTATCATCGGCTCCTCCAAGGCCATTGTCTGCGTCAATGACCTCCAGGACATATGTTCCTTTATCCAACGGCAGGTTCACCTGGTAAGAAACTGGTGTTTGAGCATTTGTAATAAGGTCGGTGATCAATATTAAATTGTTATCCGGATCCAGCACATTTACTTTTAGGTCGGGCCGCCCGCCAAGAAAATCATTACACCCAACGGTATTGATGTTTATTCTGGTTAAAAAGTATCCGGTAGTATCGACCAGTCCTTGGTATTGTACCGCATAAGTTCCCGGCAGCTGGTAGTTTTGATTTGCGGGGTTTTCCTCCGTGGAGGTATTCCCATTGCCGAAATTCCAGAAATAACTGAAACCATCCTTCCCGTAGGAGGGAACATTATTTTGAAAATTTACCTCCACATTACCACAACCAACATTGTTGGCCATTTTAAACCCATCGGTGATTCTTTCTGCCGGCTCGATCAAAATGGGAATGCGAACACTGGCGCTTTCATTTACGATTACTACCCGGACAGTAATGCTGATCTCCACAAAATAAAGTCCCGGCTGTAAAGGAAGTCCACAAAAGCGAAGGCAACCGTCGGTTTTATCGGAGGTACTGAATTCCTTTTGGCTGGCCTCCCAGTTAATCCCGGGAGGAAGATTGGACACTCCGTTAATGGTAACTTTGCTGATGGGCAACCCGCGAGGAGCAGTGGGGTCGATCTCTGCCACAGCATCTGTGGATTTGGGTAACCGGAAGCTGATATCCTCTGTGTAAAAAGTGCCCACCTGTCCATTGGGAGCCTGAGAAAGGAAAATGGTATCAGCCGCCAGCGATTCGGGTAAGTTGACGGAACAACCCAAACAGCCGGATTGACCGTAGCAGACATAGCCTAAAAAAAAGGATAAGAAAAGGGATAGTAGTCCTTTGGTCATTTTGCTTGGTTTTAAGAGATCAGTAATCGGTTATTTATATTTTTTTTGGGATCAGGCATCAGCACTACTTAAAACTAAACAATTTCCCTCAAACCCAAATTATGGGCTTGTATATTGAATGCTAATAATAATCCGCCGCCGGGAGGCGGTGGATTATTATTAGCATTCCATGCACACCTCTAGAATTCAGGTATGCAAGCACCCATGACTAGCTCTGAAAATCAAAGGCTTAGTTATCTTACTGATGGCTCAAAAATATCTTTAGCATAAAAAAGTTGGTATTAAGCAGCAAAAATTCTTACTTTGTCGTTTCATTAGTACACGCATTGAGATTCTCATCAACTTAGTATGTAAAATCCTTTCATTAGTATTTCCAAAACTCTCATAACAACACGTCTTTACGGAAATTCCTCTAGTAATTGTTTGACTAATCACAAGCAGGCAATCTTGAGTGCCTCAAAGTTTGTGTAAAAACGCTTGTTTCGCCTGGCGAAGGATTTTTGTGTTTTTACCCAAGCTGAGAAGAGCTCAAGTCTTATGCCTGCCATTTAGATTCTCTGGTTTTTTGTATTGGAACGATCGTTTCCAGGTGCACATGTATTTGTCATGGCACTTTTGGAGTAGGTATTCCTGAAAAAGGAATATGGCTAAACGGGCTTTTTGTGCCCTGTCGTTTCGGGCCATACATCAATACGGACTTTTTTAATCACCCATAATTTTCAAACATTAAACAAAGAAATCATGAAAAGACTGTTAACCATGCTCCTATTGCTGGCATGTTCTGTTTCATTTGCCTTCGCACAGCGGACGGTCAGAGGAACAGTAGCGGACAGCAGGGGAGAGCCGTTAATCGGCGTAAATGTTATTGCTAAAGGGACCACAACCGGTACAATCACTGATGTAGATGGTAGTTTTGAACTCAATGTGCCGGATGAAGTCAATGAATTGGTGATAAGTTATGTAGGATTTACAACTCAGGAAATCGTGATACCGTCCTCTGGCGTCTTATCCATCACTATGCAAGATGGGGTGACGCTGGAAACAGCCGTTGTGACAGCTCTGGGGATTTCCAGAGACGAAAAAGCCTTATCGTATTCGGTACAGCAATTGGAATCGGAAGATATCGTAGCCACGCAGGCCCGAAGTCCTTTAGAATCATTGAAAGGAAAGGTGGCCGGCGTTCAGCTGATTACGGCGTCCGGAGCACCAGGAGCCTCTACGAACGTAAAATTAAGGGGGATTTCCTCTTTTACGGGAAATAACGAACCCTTATTTGTTGTAGATGGAATACCGGTGAATAATGTGTCGAACAACAGTGGTGGTCAGCTAACCGGTGCAGTGGATGGGGGAAATGCCATTAGCGACATCAACCCGGAGGACATTGCCTCTATCAACGTATTGAAAGGAGCTTCGGCTGCGGCTCTTTACGGCTCAAGAGCTGCCAATGGTGTTATCCTGATCACGACCAAGAAGGGAGAAGGCGCCAAAAGTCAGACCGGGGCACGGGTTGATTTTAGCCAGTCAGTTGCCTTTGAACGTGTATTATTGCTGCCGGAACTGCAAAATCAGTTTGGGCAGGGACAGAACGGCGACAATCAATCCTTCCTGAATGACCAGGAAAGTTGGGGGGACGCCTTCGACAGAAGCCTCCGTCCTTACGGCGCTATCATCGGAGATCCTTCCAGTGAGTTTTTTAACAAACAACGCTATAAGACTTATCAGGCACTGGATAACAATATCCGGGAGTTTTTTGACATTGGACAAACCTCTACCACCAACATATCTATTTCAGGTGGTAATGCTAATTCTTCCCTCCGAGTGGGTGGTTCTTACACCGATCAAAGCGCCATTGTTCCGAATACCGGCCTGACGCGGGGAACCGTGAATCTGAGTGGAACACATTCTTTCAATGAGCGCTTCAACGGAGCGGTTTCTTTTAATTACATCAAGCAGCAAAATGATCTGGTTGTCAACGGACAGGGTGGAGAAGCTCCACTGAATCAGGTATTACAGACAAGCCGCGACATCAGCTTGCGGGAGCAGAGGGATCTGGATAACATCTATAATGGCGTAGATTGGTATTATACTCCTTTTATTCAAAATCCATTTTTTAATCTGTATGAAGATACATACAACAAAGACATGGATCGATTCTACGGGAGTGTAAACTTGAGTTATAATGTACTGCAGGCGGACAATCAGTCTCTGACACTCAGAACGATTCTGGGAGCGGATGTTATCACAGACGACCGACGCAGGTACAAGGAAAGAAGAATTGCTTCATCATTGAGCCCGAATAGTGGAGCGGACGAAGCTGGTTTTATTCGCGATGAATCCTATACGGACAACCAGTTTGATGTCAACCTGACGGCCACTTATACTCGTCAAATAAATAGCGATCTGGGTGCTACGCTTCTGGTAGGGGGGAATTTCAACCAACGTTCCTCCAAGGATTTTGTAGCGAGTGTTTTAGGAACAACTTTACCTGATTTCGCCAATTTTAGTAACGGCACCGGGGCAGCCAGTGTAAATATTATAGAAGGTAAAAGAAGATTGTTCGGTGCTTTCGGCCGACTGGAATTTGATTATAAAAGCTGGCTTTATGTTGGAGGTACTTTCCGTCAGGACTGGTCGTCGACGCTGCCGGCATCTAACCGATCATTTGGTTATCCGTCAGTTTACGGTAGTTTGGTCATAAGCGATCTGCTTGATCTTTCAACCAACAGTCCGATCAACTTCCTGAAAATACGGGCCAGTTATGCAGAGGTTGGAAACGATGCTCCTGTTTACCTGACCAACTCTACCTTTACTTCTCCTACTATAGCCGGTGTTCCAATTCAGGGTAATTTTGCTCAGACAGGATTTCCTTTTAATGGGGTAGGAGGCTTCACACAGAGTGACCGGATTGGGAATCCTAATCTTCAGCCGGAAAGAACCAAAGAGGTTGAATTAGGTATTGACCTTCGTATCCTGGACAACAGAATAGGCATTGATGCGACCTATTTTAACCGTAAATCCGTAGATCAGATCATTCGCAATGCACAGACGGCCCCTACCAGCGGCTTCCGTTTCCAGGTGATCAATGCCGGGGAAATGCGCAATAAAGGCCTCGAATTGGTATTGGATCTGGTACCTGTCAGAACACGCGACTTCGAATGGAGCATTACCACGAACTTTACCAAGATAGACAATGAGGTGATTTCTTTACTAACGCCCGAAAATGATGCTGAGCAGTTGGGGATCGGATTTGGTTTGGCGAACTATACCTTCAATGCCATCGAAGGACAGCCGTACGGGGTGATTCAGGCACCGACTGCCCTGAGAGACCCCAATGGTAACATGGTGGTAGATGGCAACGGCCTACCTCAACAGGCGCCTAATCCAGCCTTTTTTGGTTCGGTGCAGCCCGATTGGTTTGGCGGCTTGCGTACGAAAGTGTCGTGGAAAGGATTGACGGCTTCTGCATTGGTGGAACACAGCCAGGGAGGCGTTGTGTATAGTCGGACGGTCGGGCAGATCTACTTCAATGGATCCGCTGCCGAAACGGCCTTTAATAATCGGGAGCGTTTCATTATCCCATTCTCTGTTGTAGATAATGGCGATGGAACTTTTTCTCCGAACACCACACCGATTGACTATGCCAGCAACAACATTCGCGGCTACTGGAATGCCATCAATACTTTTGGGGAATACCTGGTTGTGGATGCTTCCTTTACCAAATTACGTGAGCTGACCTTGTCTTACACGCTTCCTAGAAGCATGTTGGACAGATTACCCTTTAAGGGTTTAACGATCGGTCTTTTTGGTAGAAACCTTTGGATCCATACACCGGACGATAACACATACATTGATCCGGAAGTAAACTCCTTTACCTCAGGTAATGGTAATACCGGAAACCTTCAGGGCTTTGAGTTTGGTACACTACCATCCACCAGCACCTATGGTATCAATCTTAGAATAACCCTCTAAATAATAACAAAATGAGACTCAATAATAAATTTTATTTACTAACCATGCTGTTTATGGTGATCGGTGTGGTTTCCTGTGATGATGCACTCGACATCAATGAATCACCCAATAACCCAGCGAGGTCGACTCCTGCTCTTACCTTACCATCTGGTATGTTGTACTCGGGGCAGACCGTAGGCCTGGACTTTGCGCTGGTCAGCGGATTTATTGCTCAATACTGGACGCAGTCGCCTCAGGCCGGCCAATATGAAGTATATGACCGCTACAACTATAATGGCAATGCCACCCAGTCGGGTTGGCAGAACTCCTGGTATGGAGCTATGGCCGATCTCAAGTACGTAAAAGAACAAGGTGTTGAAGATGGCCTGAACAACCATGCTGCCATTGCTACTTTATTACTGGCCTACCAGTATCAAGTACTTGTAGATCTCTTCGATCAGGTGCCTTTTGATGAAGCCTTAAATGGCGATGAAGGCGTATTGCAGCCTGGATACCAGAGTGGTGAGGAGGTATATGACCGGATCATTGCTTTGATCGACGAGGGGCTCGACTTAATTGTACCCGGAGGTATTGCACCCGGAGCGGAAGATCTGATGCTACAGGGAGATATGGAGATGTGGGAAAAATTTGGCAATACCCTCAAGTTGAGAATGTACATGCGTCAGTCCGAAGCGCGTCCTTCAGTTGCACAAGCCGGTATTCAGGCATTGGAGAACTCCGGAGCAGCCTTTTTAGGTAGCGGAGAAAACGTTGCCATTGCTTACCCGGGGTCCAACGGTAACCAAAACCCACTTTACAGCGGAGATGTGAGTGCGAACCCGGGACTAGGTAATGTAAATATTTCCGGCAGTGCCTCTGTGATCACTCCAATGTTGGATGCTGGAGACCCCCGAGTTGACTTTTATTACGACCCCGCTGTGAATTCGGGCAATCATGTCCCGATCATTCAGGGAGAGGGCGTAGAGGAAGACGGAAGTGAAGAACGCGACGACTTTTCCACGCCGGATGCTGCCAATGTAGCTGGGCCAAGTACACCGGTTTATTACATAACGGGGCATGAAAGTTTGTTCCTTCAAGCAGAGGCCATTGCTCGCGGTTGGATGAGCGGAGACGCTAAAACAGCTTATGATGCAGCAATGGAAGCAGCCTTTTTGTTCGCTGGTGGCAATGACGCTTCCAGCCTGATCGCAGACGGAGGTGCCTATGCTTACCAGGGCTTAGAAAGCATCCATTACCAAAAATGGTTGTCTATGGCCGGTACCCAATGTGTGGAAGGCTGGTCTGAGTGGAGACGGACGGATACGCCTCAATTGGAGCAATCCACCGAAGGAACGGCGGCAAACCTGAATGGTAGTCAATTCCCAAGAAGGGCTTTTTATCCAGTCGTAGAATTATCCAACAACCCGAACGCACCAGCCAATACCAACATAGGTGACCCGGTTTGGTGGGACGTGAGTGAATAAGAGTAATCGGCCTCTGGCCGACTACTTTTAATTTTTAACAGGTAAAAATTAAAAAATGAAAAACATAAAATATTTATTCTTTATCCTCCTGGGAGTGACCGCTGCTTCCTGCGAATACTTCGAGTCGCCGGATGAGACGGCTACCGTACAGGAGGGATTTATTACTTTTCCGGCAATATCGCTGGAGGGGGATCAATATGTAACCATGCTGGTAAACGGAACCTTTGATGATCCCGGAGCCCTTGCTAGTTTGGGTACAGAGGACATTACGAATGAAATTGAAGTAACTGGTGAAGTGGATCCTGCTACTCCAGGTGTATATGTCTTAAATTATTCGGTTTCTGTAGTCAATGAACTGGACGAAGTATCTTCTGCCAGTCAGCAGCGATACGTAGCGGTCATCACCGAATCGGTTGCAGATGTGGATTTGTCGGGCACTTACAATGGTAACGGAACGGCTGTGGCCGGCACCTGGACGCAGGCGGCTACCGTAACGCCTATCGCGGGTGCCTGGTATCGCACCGATAAGGCATTGGCCAGTGGAAACAACCTAAGTATCTTCTTTGCTCTGGTTGGGGATCCCGGAGAGAACCAGCAGGAGCGAATTGTTGTGCCGAATCAGGTGAGTGCGTTCGGCTTTGTCAATACGACGAGCCCGGATACTTATGCAGAGCTGATCGATGGAGGCTTTCAGTGGAATTTATTCATTAGCTGCTGCGGGAATTTCGGCCCCATTATTTTTACCCGATAAATATTTGAAAAACAGTGGCTGGTAGGCCTTGGAGGATCGAGCTTAAATAATTACATCATCCCCCGGGAGGGGGGTGATATAATCAGTTCTCGGTTTTGACAGCTAAGCGGCCACTCGCCACTACTAAAACAAAATAAAAAACTATTAACCATGATTAAGTATATAAAATATGTAAGCTTCGCTTGTCTGACGGTCTTCGGCC
>JAUIKE010000274.1 GCA_030430845.1 Bacteroidia bacterium
ACTCGTCTGATGGCCCTGTCACAAACCATGGGCCAGATCGCCTGGATGATCGTGCCCTGGTTTTGGGTGCTCATAGCCAATCCTAATCTCTTTCCAGACCAGGCGACAGGGGTCCGACAACTCTCTATCATTGTTGGAGCTGCTTGCATTATTTTAGGGGTTCTACCTGCTATTTTTTGTAAAGGTATAGATGCGTCCCATATGGAGAACAGGAAAGAAATTAACTTTTCGACTTTGTTTTCCAATTTAATAGATCTGTTTAAGGGGATTGTTCAAGTATCAAAAAATAAACCCTTCGTTCGACTTTGTGCAGCCACCTTCTTGGTTTTCAATGGCTTTCAAATGGTCGCCTCTTTCAGCTATTTCATTATTTTATTCTATATGTTCAATGGAGACTATGGTTTGACGGGCAACTGGCCGGCCTGGTTCTCTACGGTGAGTGCTTTTGCGACCGCCTTTTTGGTCATACCGATCATTTCCTGGATGTCGAATAAAATCGGAAAACGAAAGGCCTTTATCATATCCACGGCTATTTCCATAGTAGGATATATACTCAAATGGTGGGGTTTCAATCCGGGCAACCCCTGGCTGATTTTTATGCCCATTCCTTTGATGTCGTTTGGTATTGGCGGTTTGTTCACATTGATGATGAGTATGACTGCCGATGTCTGTGATCTGGATGAATTGAATAATGGAATGCCTCGAAAGGAAGGAACCTTTGGTGCGATCTATTGGTGGATGGTCAAATTGGGACAGGCGCTGGCGCTGGTGCTGGGGGGCTTGGTCTTAAAAATGGTTGGTTTTGACCAAAATGCCGCCACTCAAACTGCTGACACCATTATTCAGCTTCGCCTGGCAGACATTATCATTCCGGCCCTTACAGCAGCTTTAGCGATCTTAGTAATGTGGAAATACGACCTTACTGAAGATCGGGCTCGTGAAATACAGGCGGAGTTGGTAAAACGGAGAGGGGAGTTGTAAACTAAATTTTCCAAAAAATAAAAAACTATGTCATATAGAGATAAACGCATCATGTCGCTGGCAGGGATAGACTATGCCAATAAGACGACTACAGAATTACAAGAACTGTTCAGAAAGGTTTTGGATCACGGTATGCATGGCCTGTGCTTTAGCTTGTACGAAGAGGGACAACAACCTGGGGATATCATTTCGGAAGAACAGGTGAGAAGGAGAATGAAAATCATCCGGCCATATACTCAATGGGTGCGTACTTTCTCCTGCACCGACGGGAATGAGCATATCCCGAAAATTGCCAAGGAGTATGGGCTTAAAACCTTGGTGGGCGCCTGGTTAGGCGACGACCCGGAGATCAATGTCCGGGAAATTGCCGGTCTTATTCAATTAGCTGAAGAGGGCTATGTTGATATCGCTGCGGTGGGGAACGAAGTCATGTACCGGGGGGACCTGACGGAGGAAGAGCTGCTGGACTTTATGAGTTATGTCAAAAAAGAGATTCCGGATATTCCCATGGGAACCGTTGATGCTTATTACGAATTTGCACATCGCCCTAACATCACCGAAGCCTGTGATGTGATCCTGGCGAATTGTTATCCTTTCTGGGAGGGGTGTGCCTTTGATTACTCGCTGGTGTACATGAAGCAAATGTATTACCAGGCTGTACAGGCAGGGCAAGGTAAAAAAGTCATCATTACCGAAACGGGCTGGCCGAGCCAGGGAGAAGAAGTTAAAGCTGCTATCCCATCTTATGAAAGTGCCTTGAAGTATTTTATCAATGCGCAGCAATGGTCGGCCGAAGACGGTATTGAGATGTTTTATTTTGCCTCCTTCGACGAATCCTGGAAAGTGGGCGCCGAAGGAGATGTGGGGGCTTACTGGGGGATTTGGGATAAAAATGAACAGCTGAAATACTAAAGTGCATGCCATTTAATTCAATTGTCAACAGCTTGGCAATTGAATTAAATATTTTTTAAGGTGTTGCTTTCATTCGTTCAAAAGAATAATATTTCGTATAATAATGCGAAGTATTATGAAAAACCCGTAAAGAAGTTTTTCAACTAATGAAAGTAAATATGATGGTAGATCAAGTAAACTGGTATTTCGACAATCCCAAAGCTATTAAATTATACCCCTCCATTTTTGGAGGAGGGAATATTCATACGGGTATTTATAAAAAAAATGCGGATACCATTGATACAGCAGCGGAAAACACCATCAAACTGATGACTCGCCTGCTGCCTAAAATTGGAAAAAACACCAACATCTTGAATTTGGGGACCTCTTACGGGGCAGCGGCCCGCTTTTTAGCCGAAAAGTATCAATGTAAGATTGAGTGCTTAAGCTTTAGTGATCAAGCCAATGAATACAATGAGCAATTGACGAAAAAAGCCGAGCTGGGAGATCACATTAATATCCAGAAAGGTAACTACGAGCAGCTTCCCTTTGCCAGAGAGACCTTTGACATCGCCTGGTCGCAGGATGCTTTTTTTCACAATAAACAAAGAGAAAAAGTATTTCGGGAAGTGGCGAGAGTCCTGAAACCAGAGGGAAGGTTTATTTTTACGGAAGTTCTTAAGAGTCAGGATTGCCCCGATTCAGTTTTGGAAGATATCGAAGCTGTCGTTCCCGTCGGTCATCTTTTTTCCATCAGGGAATACAGAAGGATCGCCCGAAAGGCAGATCTCGAACAGGTATTCGTTCGTGAAATGCCCGATCAGCTCGTCCAGCACTATTCTAAGGTGATCGATTCAGCTAATGAGCAACTGAAAAAATTATCCAAAAAGGAAGATAAAGAACTGCTGCAACATATGATCGATACCTGGAATCTGTATGTAGAAAATGGAGAAAAGGGCTATTTGAATTGGGGGATTTTGCAGTTCCAAAAAAGAAATATTTAATTGAGGATGTCTGAACCCGCCGCCCGGCGGGTTCGGACATCCTTAACCAGTAAGCATCGCCTGCAACTCTCGATACACCTGATAAACCGGCAATCCCATAATATTGGCAAAAGTACCTTCAATGCGATAAGATTTGCACAAACCGATCCACTCCTGGATGGCGTATGAGCCTGCCTTATCAAAAGGCTTGTATTGTTCAATATAAAACTGGATCTCCTCTTCTGTGAAGGGGTCAAAGTATACATCAGAAATCCCTGTAAACACTCTTTTCTCATTCATACTAAGCAGGCATACGCCAGTGTAAACAGTATGCATCCGGCCGCTGATCTGTCGGAGCATATCGGCTGACTCTATGGCATCTGCGGGCTTATTGAGAATAACATCTCCCATCACGACGGTACTGTCTGCAGTGAGCAGAATGTCGTACTTATCTTCCAGAAAAACAGCGGCGGCTGCGGCTTTTTGCTCCGCTAGAAAGGCCGCTACTTCCGGCCGAGGCATATCTTCTGGGAAAACTTCATCGATCGATCGGGTCTTGACAATGAATGGAATTCTGGCCTCCTTTAGCAATTGTTGTCTTCTTGGAGATTTAGAAGCTAAGATGATCGGCTTTTTTAAAGATAAGGTCATGTAAGTAGGAAGTTAAGAATAGAAAAACAACATGAGTAATCCAAGTATCATAATGCCTTTCCATAGCTGACTAATTTGATAAAAACCTTTGGCCTGGCTTATTCGTAACAACCAGACGGCAGAGAGGACTATCGGTAGCAAGATGCCGAAACACAGATAGGCCAACATGCTCTGTTCAAATACTTCTTGAAATTGCCAGCCGAAAAAGGCCAAAATTACAAAAAAGACAGAGGTGATCAGGAGGACTATGCCTTTGGTGGTACGCTGACCCCACAGGATCGGAGCCGTTTTAAGGCCTGCTTTTTTGTCTCCTTCTGCATCTTCCATATCCTTTACGATTTCGCGGATGAGGGTAGAAAAGAAGGCAAACAGCATATACCAAAAAAAGACTGTCCAGGCCAATTGGTAAGTATTCTGATCCTGTTGGTACAAATTTTTCAAGGCCGGTTCTTCTGCAAGCCATAAAATGCCTGCAACCCCCGAACAATAAACGGCAATGGTGATATTACCGATCAGAGGCCGGCCCTTCCATTTAAGATTGTAGACTAACAGACCGATCACGGCCACCGGATAGATCGAAAGATAGGGGAGACGTTCAAGAGACATAGCCAGGAAAAAAGAAACTAAAAAACCAATCAGCAGCATTAATCCGGCTGCCCAATAAGCAATTTGGAAAGGCATTTTATTCCCAAGTACCACTTTCGCGGGCTTGTTGATCTGATCCACTTTATGATCTACAATATCGTTAAATACATACCCACTGGCAGTGAGGAGCACCGTAACCAATACAAAAAGGCCAAAGCGAAGGTCGCTCAGGACCGGGTCAATATTCGCATTCCCAAGGGCTTGCCGAATAATCAAATAGTATAGCAAGTATTGAGTCAATACCACTATACCCAGATTTGGCAATCTGATGAGTTTGAAAAAGGACATGCGATTATGGATTTGTATGTTCTAGCTAGCCTCTTTCGATTTCAGGGCGACGGAGGCAGCCAATTTATTTAGCTCCACTTATTGTTTAACTTCAATACTTTTTCTATTACATCACGTGCACAGCCTTCACCTCCTTTGAAGGGAGAAATATACTGTGCGGCTTGCAGGATTTCAGGAGCGGCATTTTGAGGACAACAGGCCAGGCCAACTTTTTCCATGACAGGCAGATCGGGTAGATCATCTCCCATGTATAAGATCCCTTGAGGGTCCAGGTCATAGGTGTAGATAAATTCTTCGTAGGCATCCATTTTTTCCTGTTGCCCCAGGTATATATGCTGAATCCCCAGGTTTTGAAGTCTGATCTTGACGCCTTCCGACTTGCCCCCCGTAATGACGCATACATTAAAGGATTCCTGTACCGCTTTTTTTAAGGCGTACCCATCTCTAATACTCATTTTTCGAAGCAATTTCCCTTCTTCCAGTACCAAAACCTCGCTATTGGTCAGGACACCGTCCACATCAAAAATGAATGTATGTATTTCTTTGAACTTTTCCAGTTGATTCATCGAGTAATTGTTTTCAACCGCGGTAAGTTACTCAATAAACTTTTTTGGCGCCCATCAGGCGCCAAAAAAGTTTAATTTATTACACTGACTGCCGAAGCCATGCGACGGTAATGACCTCCGTCCTTTGCCCTTATCGCCCGCTTCGGTCAAGAATCAGATTACTAGCCTGTTGAGTACCCATCAAGAGGATGTCCTGAACATTTACATGGGGCGGACGACTGGCTATGAAATAGATGGCTTCCGCCACATCTTTTGAAGTTAACGGCCGAAAATCTTCGTATATCTTCGCTTTTTCGGAATCTCCATCAAAACGAACCAAAGCAAACTCTGTTTCTTCGACATGCCCGGGCGCTACCTGACTAACACGAATATTGTATTTATGCAGGTCGAGACGCATCGCCTTGGTGAGCGCTTCTACAGCAAATTTGGTAGCACAATAGACATTCCCGTTTGGGTAGACTTCTTTACCGGCGGTAGAGCTGACATTAATGATGTGACCACTCTTGCGTTCGGCCATTAATGGGGCAATGGCCCGGGTCAGATACAACAAGCCTTTGACATTGGTGTCGATCATTTCTTCCCAATGTTCCAGTTGCCCTTCATGGATAGGACTGAGTCCCTTTGCTTTGCCTGCATTATTTAAAAGAACATCGATGTCTCTCCACTCTTCGGGGAGCTGTCGAATAGCTTCCTTTATGGCATTTACGTCGCGAATGTCAAATGGGACCAAAAGAATATCAATGCCGTATTCTGATTCGAACTGGTTTTTTAGCGCTTCGAGCCTGGCCACTCGCCGGCCGTTGAGGATCAGCCTATGGCCGTGTGAGGCGAAAACTTCAGCCGTCGCTTTGCCAATACCGGAGGTAGCTCCTGAAATGAAGACTGTCTTCAGGTCAACTGGCTGACTTTTTGCAACGATGGTTCGCTCAGCCGTTTTGGCCATCACTATTTCTTCCAGCCGCTTAATGTTTTCTTTTAATGCTTCGATGGTATCCTGCTCCATTTCAATGACTTCTCCTTGATCGGGAAGGGGGGGCGTATGGGAAGAAAGGACCTCTTCCTCCGAAGGCATAGAAGTTGACACTTTTTCTATCTCAGCCGGAATTTCAACTATTTCTTCTTCTATTTCTTCTGATGGAAGGGCAAAGACCAGGTCATTTTCCGGTGTTCTCAGTTCAGGATTGAGGGAAATAGCCTGCTGATATGATTCCCAGGCCTTTTCCGGTTTGCCGAGTTTATGGTACACCAGTGCCAGATCATAATTGGCGAAAGGATGATCTCCTTGTTCGGCCAGGGTTCTTTTTAGATATTTAACCGCTTTTTTGGATTTATCCAATTTTTCATTTAATAACAAGGCATACTGGTACAAAGCATCCACATTAGCCGGGTTTTTCTTGGCTGCTTTCTTGAAGCATTTTGCGGCCCTTTCATATTCGTCTTCGTAATGGTTGGATAAAACAGTGCCAAGCCGGTAATAAACATCCAGGTATTCGCTGTTGTAAGCAGCTACCTTTTCATAGTATTGGCGTGCCTGCCCAAAATCTCCTTTCATTTCTGATAGTTCCCCCATCAAAAAGTTGGCGTCTTCATTATCAGGTTCACTATCCAGGATTTTTTCTAACTGATGAATAGCCTCTCCAATGTCACTGCCATCCTGGGCCACCAGCAAAGCATAACGATACCGCAAATCATTATTGGCCGGATATTGATCAATACCCTCTTTGAGTAATTCTAAACTATCCTTAAATTGCCCCTGATCAATCAGGTGCATAGCCTCCGTAAGAATTTTTCTAACTTCCACATCTACTAAATATTCCTCCTCGTCCTCCTCTTCCTCTTCATATTCGTCGTCCTCGTCATCATCATCATCATCATATTCCTCCTCGTCTTCATCCTCCTCCTCATACATGTCCTCTTCTTCTTCCTCTAATGAATTCCAGATGGAGGTTTCGATATCTTTTTCTTCATCCTCTTCTTCTTCTTCTTCTTCTTCTTCTTCTTCTGGGAGAGCCGGCATATCGCTTACCTTCTTGTCTTCAAGGGAGGGTGCCGGATGTAATGTGTTTTCCTCTTCGCTTACTTTCTCTTCTATTAATTGATCCTCGTTTTTTTTCTGTCCGGGAAGGGGAGGTAATTCGACAGTTTCAAAGGGCTCTTCTTCTATTTCATCTTCTTGCTGTTTATTCTGAATGATTTTGCTGATCGTCTCTCTGCCTTCAATCAAGTCTATTCCTGGAATATCACCAAAATCCACCGGGATTTCTTCTTCCTCTTTTTCCGTGACAATCGTCTCCTGGGAGGCCTTTTCCGATGAAATACCGCTGCTTTCTCTGCTGACCAGAACGGCACTTTTCTTGTAGGAGTCCCAGGCATCCATATTATTGGTCATCTCAAAGAGCGCTTGATAATGGTTTTCCTGTAGCTCTTCAAATGTGATATAATCCATGCTTCGCAATAAGCGCAGGAATTCTCCCGCTTCGCTGGATATTTCTCTCATTACCTTGAGGTGCCGGTTAAAATCCTCCTCATTAAGTTCTTCTTTCAGATGTCTTTTTTGACGACGCAGCTCGAGGTACTGATCCTGCCAATAGTTGATATACTGAATGATATCACTGACTCTTTCAAAATTGGTTTGAACTTTTTGCATTTCGCCGGTCTCAGGATTTCTCCGGGCGCCCGGTCCAATGACCGGAATAATTTGATCCCCTTTGCTTTGAATCAGGTCGAGGCTTTGGTTCATGCATTGGGCAGACTTAAGAAAGTTGTCAGTGATCAGCAGTAGAATGGGGTTGTTATTGGAAGCTAGTTGTTCGTTTAAAGAAGGCTCAGAAGTGGTTTTTTTTCCGTAGATATGTTGAAAACGATAAGATGCTTGCCTCAAGCTGTCTTCAATCCCTTCCGCAGCTTCTTTATTTTCGATGCAGTAAGCTAGTGCAATATTTTTTTGGTTCATAATCCGTTGATCATTTGGTATAAAAGAGAAGATATAAATATTAATCGGTTTTTTGGTATTAGACCTTCTTAACTAGACTACTATACGGGACTAATCACTAATAAGTTCGCTTATTATAGCATCAAATTTGGTTTTAAATGCTTGATATTTACTGGTTGCAGGGCCCGAAAACCCGGTTTGTATCCACTTCACTTCGTTGTTCTCATCCAGTACGATAAGGGTAGGAAATGCAATTACCTTGTTCAACATCGGCAAGGCCTGAGCAGCCTCTTCCTTGTCAGAGCTTCCAGCCAAGACAATTTCATAGGGGATTTCCATCCTTTTCCTGTAGTTACTGATGGCTCCCATCGCTCTTTCCTTATCTCGATATCTTTCAAAGGCAAGTCCGATAATAGCTAGTTCATCGCTGCTGTTTTCTTTCAGATAATCCAATAGGAAATCGACCTCATCCCGGCAGTTTGGACACCAGGTACCCATAATCTGAAGGATCTTTACTTTTCCTTCATACTGCTC
>JAUIKE010000043.1 GCA_030430845.1 Bacteroidia bacterium
GATAGTCTGGTTCTCCTCTCAACTGATGCTAAAATAACAACGGCCTGACGAAATTTTATTCCGTCAGGCCGTTCATGCATCCCTTTTCAGGGATGCCCGAAATAAGAGACAAAAAAAAGGCCGGCGAAATTCGCCGGCCTTTTTTTTATTAACTTTTTACTTCGTTGGTCTAAGCGTTCTCTTTTCCTTGATCCTTGCTTTCTTACCAACACGGTCTCTCAGGTAGAACAAGCGCGCTCTGCGCACTTTACCTTTTTTCAGGATTTTAATCTCAGTAATATTAGGAGATGAAAAAGGGAAAATACGCTCCACGCCTACTCCATTAGACATTTTTCTAACGGTAAAAGTCTTAGTAGCTCCTTCTCCTTTGATTTGGAGAACGTCTCCGCGAAACTTCTGGATACGCTCTTTGTCTCCTTCAATAATCCGGTATCCCACCTCGATGTTATCGCCAGGGTGGAAGGTTGGTAAACCTTTATTGGATTTTAACTCCTCGTGAATATAGTTTATCGCGTCCATTGCTCTGCAATTTTGAATTCGTATGGTCTAAAAATAGCCGTGCAAATGTACAATAATTTTTAGTGTAAAAAAAGAATAGATATAAAAAAACAAAAAAAGGGGCTGTTCATCCCTCTCAGGCGGATTCGCCAACCAATAATATTTCTTTAAGGGGTGTTTTTTAGAGCCCGTCCGGGCTCTAAAAAACACCCCTTAAAAAGAATCGTATGGGGCTGTTCGTCCGCCTCAAGCGGATGAACAGCCCCTTTTCTATCGTATAAGCGTGGCAAAACCTCTCACCTCTATTTTTTCACCTCGCGGACTTTTGTAGCTAACCTGAACAACATAGACCCCATTGGGTACCTCCTGTCCGTTATTGAATTTTCGGCCATTCCAGGAATCATCAGGATTTTCTGCCTGGAACACCAATTCACCCCAGCGGTTCCAAATGTTCATTACGAAATCGGTTGATCCATCCATTAAGCCCACCCCTCTATATTCATCGTTTACACTATCCCCATTAGGTGTAAAGGCATTAGGGAGAAAATACCGAACCTCGGGCTGTATATCTATCATTTTAGACAAGGTGTCCTGGCAACCGTTGGGATGTGTAACTATTTGGGTAATCACATACATGCCTGTATCCGGATAAGTATAGCTTGGGTTGCGTTCAAAGGTATTGTAAGTATTACCAAAATCATAAAACCAGCTGGCCGCTCGTTCTGATTGATCCGTCAAGTCTACAGTAGGGAGTATACTACTAGGATTTTCTGGAAAAATAGTAAAGTCCGCTTTGGGTGATTCCTGCATGCTGATCAATCCGTTAAATGTTGTATCTGTTTCGCAGCCGATAGGTGAAGTAATCTTTACATCTACAGTAAAATCCCCCGGATCTTGATAGGTGTAGGTAGGGCTTATTTCGCCGCTGGTCCCTCCATCACCAAAATCCCATTCTATTTCGTAAGTAGAATCGATGGGAAAAGAAAGATTATCAAAGAAAATATCGGCAGGCACGCAGCCTGCAAACGAGCTCGGTGCGATGACAATCAAGGCCGGGACCGGGAAATAAGAGATCGGTGCGACGAAAGTGTCTTCGCATTCATTATTATCAGTTACGGTGAGCGACACGGGTATCTCGCCCGGACTTCGGTATTGGTGCAGCGGATTTTGCTGGACGGAGCTGTTCCCATCACCGAAATTCCAATTCCAGTCAACGATCCGCTCGGCACCGGTAGTGGATAGGTCGGTAAATTTCACATCCCCGGCAAAGCAGGTATCGTATTCATATTCAAAACCAGCTTCAATAGATGGAAAAAGGTTTACGTATATTTTAGCCGTATCCCCACAATCCGTACCTGGATTCAGGATTAATTCTCCTTCGTAGTCCCCTACTCCCGGAAAAGTGAAGGTCGGACTCCATTCGTTGGAGGTCACTATTTCACCGTTAAAATTGAAACGCCATTCAAAAAAGTCAATGAACCGCCTTTGGTAGCTTTCATTCTCAAAAGAGATTTCAAAATCTCCACAGGAATTGATGAGGAATTCCTGGTCTCCGACCACGGCATCCTCTTTGACATCGGCAATCACCGTAGGATCACAAGAGGCTACATTAAACTGAAAGTCCCGAAATACTTTGCTTAATAAAACACCATTTCGATACTCCGACACACAAACACCCACCACAAACTGCCCCAGTACATCTGGTGTACCGGTAATCAATCCGGTATTAGGGTCAATGCTGATGACCGGGTTGCCACCCATTGGTGCTTTGGCTGTGTAAGTGGGTACAATAAAGCTGACATTACCGTAAGGTGGCGGACATGCGGGGTCGGGCTGGGCACCCTCGCAAGAGGAGTACTGCGGCGTACTCAAAATAGGGCCTCCTCCGGTTAGGGGAGGACAAAATTCATATACCAATTGGTCGCCATCCGGATCTGTAGCTGAGTGATCAAACTCCAGAGCCGCTCCGGCACAGATCACTGTAGGTGGAAAACTATTGAATACCGGGCTGTTATTACAAGAATCCTGTGCCGTAGTTGTTATTTCAATGGTATAAGTTGCTCCGACATTGTCTGGGCCAATGATGTTATTAATGGTTTGGTTTCGGCAGCAACGCTGATAAGAAACATGATAACTAACACCATTATTCTCTAACCGAACTCCGTAATCACTCAACTTAAATACATATAATGCTTCCTGCACACAAACATCTGGCGGGATCAGGCAAGGATAATCAGGAGCTGCAACGCTTTTTATACTCTCAATACCCACATCAAGCCGGTACTTGGCATCAAAACGCCCCAAACTCGAGCAATCCCGTCCATTACATTCATAAATCCCAATCCGGGCAGGAGAGTCGAAATCCGCACAATTATCACAATTACAATCGCGATACATCTTTAGTGTGAAAATATAATCTCCTCCCCCAAGGCATTCATAGGTAATATCTCCACCGATGATATGCCGGGCAAATGATTTTGAAGGTAGAAAAAACAGCGAGACAAGTAAAAACAATAAGCCGGGCAGTAGTCTCTTCATATTATCGAAAGTTATTAATGTCCTTTTATACAATAGTAAACTAAAAATTCAGTTAAATGATTATAACATCTTCAATGGATTGTCATATAAATGATGGCTTCCCAACTGCCATCATTCATAAACGGAGCACATTCATCTCATTTACCGGTTAAGCATCTAGTTTCTTCGAGGCTTGTCATTATTATAATAGAATGACCAATTTAAGATAATTATTGTTTTTGTCTTTCGGTACTTTAATAAACTCAATTTGAAGGTTCGCAAGCTAACAGACAGAAAGATAGAGTTTGGTCCCGTAGGCTGTCAGAGTTAAAATGCAACACTCATGAATGTTATGACTTTTACCAATACGCAAAAAGGTATGATGGCACCCCAGGATATTCAGGGAGCCGCCAAAACGATCGCGTCAGGAGGACTTGCTTTATTTCCTACAGATACCATTTGGACAGTTGGTTGTGATCTGTCAGACCCGGCCGCCTGCACAAGCCTTTTACGACTGAAGCATCAGCCATCTCCTTACGGGTTTGAAGTTTTGGTGAACTCCTTAGGCATGCTAAAAAAATATGTTCCTTCTTTACATCCTAAGCTCGAAACCTTATTGTTTTATCACAACAGGCCCCTTAGCATTCTCATCCCTCCTCCTCATTTATTTCCAAAACATGTGTTTGATCAGGATCCCACCTTCGCTGTACGGCTGGTCCGGGATGAATTCAGCGCCCAACTCATCTATGAAACCGGGAAACCCTTGTTTTCAACCTTTGCCACAACTAATGATGATTTGATTCCCAGCACTTTTGGTCATATTAGTTCCTCTGTTCTGGAACGGATGGATTATGTGGCCAAGCACCGGCAGTCTGATAAAAATAAAGGCCGGCCTGCTGTAGTAGTAGCCCTTTCAGAAAATGATGAAATGGTGTTTTTACAGGAATAATTAATCGAAGTTGCGATATAGCTTACAATTGAATAAATTTTTCTATTACAGCTGATAAAATAGGTTGCGGCAGCCGCCGCAACCTATTTTATCAGCTGTACTGAAATTTATCTTTTGTGTATCACAACTTGGATTAGTTATTCAATACGGTAAGAGAATTCGGATCAGCCAACACTTCAACTGCTTTTTGAACGTCTGGATCGCTTTCATTCCAGACCTGGAAAAAGGCAGAGTCATCAAAAAGGACCCGGGCCATTTCAGCTTTGATCATGCGTTTTAAAGCAGATTCAATTTTGGGAAGATGAGAATAATCAAAGTGAACTTTTTTATTTTTAACCTCTGCCAGGAAAGTCTCCCAATCTTCAGCGCTTACCTCAAACTTCTTGTTAAACGCCTTAAAAGTTAGAGGTGGTTCGGCTGCCTGGTAGATCTGGTCTTCGTAATGTCTGAATATAAAAGGTGTAATTTGCTGACGCAATTTGATATAATCATCACTAAGCAGGTTAGTGTCTAAGGGTACGAATACATCCGGCCAGATCCCCCCACCTCCATAGACTACACGGCCGTTTGTTGTCAGGTACTCCGAAGAGTCCTGAGGAGCATAACGGTCTTCAGAAAGCAGCTCGCCAGAATAATATCGATCCATAAAGTCATTATCGTACTGTTCCAGATCGTCATATGGTTTTTGGATAGATCTTCCGGAAGGCGTATAATACCTGGAGATGGTCAGGCGCAATGCAGAGCCATCCCTGAGCATAAACTGTTGCTGAACCATCCCTTTTCCAAAAGAACGGCGGCCAATGATATAACCTCGGTCATGGTCCTGAACAGCACCCGCTACAATTTCACTGGCTGATGCGGAGCCCTGATCAATCAGAACGGCTACGTCCTCAATGTCAAAAAAGGCGCGTCCTGTCGAGACATAGTCTTTCCTGCTGGATCTTCGGCCCTCGGTATATACCATGAGTTCATCTCGTTGTGGAAAGATCTGGTTGAGTATTTTTGTAGCCTGGGGTAAATAGCCACCTGGGTTTTGGCGCAAGTCCAGGACCAGGTCGGTCATTCCTTCTTTTTCTACCAAATGCTCCAGCTTTTGCATAAACTCATCATAAGCGGTAGCACTGAATCGGGCCAGGCGGATATAGCCCGTTTCATCATCCAACATGTAAGCAGCATCTATACTATTGATGGGAATTTCTTCCCGGGTAATGGTATATTTACGGATTTCTGCTTCATGCGCCCGCTTGATACCGATGGTCACTTCCGTTCCTTTTTCGCCTTTCAACAACTTTTTGGCCCCTTCGAAATCAATGCCTATACCCGCAATAATAGAATCTTCCACCATAACCACGCGATCGCCGGTCCGTATACCGGCTGCTTCAGAAGGCCCCCCAGCTATCGGATCTAAGACTACAATCGTATCTTCAATGATCATAAATCCGATGCCGATCCCCTCAAAGTTCCCTTCCAGTGGGTCATTCGTGGCCTCGAACTGCTCGGCAGAAATATAAATAGAATGAGGATCTAACTGATCCAAAATACTGCGGATGGCCTCGTCTATCAATTGATCATGATCAACATCGTCGACATACTTAGCCTCAATGTATTTAATCAGTTCATCAATTTTACTTTGACTGCTAATAGCGGACGCATCATCTCTTTTTTCCAGCATTACCGGAGCCACGCCGCTACCCATTCGAAGGCCGACCATCACGCCTATTACAAGAGAAAAAGCTAAAAGGAAAGGAAGCCAAATATTTATTTTGTGTAAAGGTCTTGAATCCTGACTCATCCTGTTCGTAAATTTGAAATATTATTGGAAGCTTGCAAGTACTTAAACAAAACTGCCATGGTATGCCTCCATTGAATACAGTTCAGCTAAGGAGCTTATTGTAATAAAATATTTCTAATGGAAAAAAGTTTACATTGCTGTCTTAAGAAAGTTAAAAAAGGAATTTAACCTTATTAATATTGTAAGGTACGTAAAAGAAGCTAAAGGTGTTCACTTTTAACAAGCCGATTGAATGGGTTTGTAATATGTAGGTTTGCCCTAGCCGAGGCAAACCTACATATGTTTATTGACCTTACGCACTTGCTCTATATAAAGAAATAATCAATCGATTTTAAAAATTCCTCAATACATACAAACAAACAAGCCTATTCTTTGATAATTTAAAACCAAATAGATACTTTTGGTGAAAAATTAACAATAATTTGTCTATGAGCAAATTCAACGATATAGATCAACTGGATAAACAGATCCTATCCATTCTAATGAGGAATGCCAAAAAGGCCTATACGGACATTGCCAAGCAGCTCTATGTATCAGGCGGAACGATCCATGTTCGTATGAAAAAACTGGAAGATGCGGGGATAGTAAAAGGCTATAATCTGGTAGTGGATCATTCTAAACTAGGCTATGATATCTCTGCCTTTCTGGGCATTTATCTCGATAAAAGTTCTTTGTATGAGGACGTGGCCAAAGAACTGAAAGCCATTAAAGAGATCGTCGGAGCTCATTATACAACGGGCTTGTATAACATCTTTGCCAAGATCGTTTGTCGGGACACCACTCATCTGAGGGAAGTCCTTCATAAAATTCAGGATGTTAAAGGTATTCAGCGTACCGAAACTTTTATTTCTTTGGAGGAATCCATCAACCGACCACTGGCTATTGAAGAGGAGGAAGAGGATTCGATGAAGGTGACATCATAATTAAATGAGCGCCGTCAGCGCTCATTTAATTAGTTCATAACTTACCAAATCCCTTTCAGTTCGTATACCGTTCCTGATTTTATATCCACCGCTCCTTCCTCCACAATTAAACTCAGCTTTGTAAAATCCTCCGTCGGGAAAAAGATCTCCGTCATCACGGTGGCCCCATCATCCGCAAAAAGCTCGGCAGAGGCCACATCAAAGAAAAGGTGAAGCTTAATGTTCTCTGCTTCGGAAGCCCTGGGAGCTACATGCGGCTGTTCAGCAAAAATATCTGAAAAATCCTTTTTCCCAGCCTCTGTACGATCACTGTAAAATTCTCGGGTTTCGGAATTATAAAAAATCGTGTAGTGTTCTCCTTTGTCATTGGCCATTTGGATACCAAAGACGGTTGTGCCGGAATTCGCTACGCTTAGTTCTAGCTCTACCTCCAATAAAGATCCCTCTACCCCTAGTTGCTCGCTTAAATTGACATCCTCTGTAACAGGACGAGCCGTAATGGGATGACTCGCGGCACGCAATTGCTTCAATTCTGCTACAGGCTGTGTCATTAGCCGATATCCCTGGGAAGTTGTATGCAACTCCAATGTGCGCGGAACGGTCATAGCGCTACGCCAATACGGATGAGTTGGCACTCTGTTAGCGTAATTCCAATTACTCATCCATCCTAGGAAAAGTCTGCGTCCATCCTCTTCAGGAATGTCTGACCAGGTCACGCCCGCATAATTATCCCGACCATAATCTAACCAGATGGCATTCTCGACGGTATCTGTAGGTTCATTCGTTAGGTCTGCTGCAAAATCAGGATCCAGAGTGAATGTTTTTCCATCAAAATCTCCCACAAAGTACTGAGTAGCAGATCCACCGTTTGGTCCACCTGGATTTATGCTTAACAACAATACCCATTTTTTCTCGTCACTACCTTGCACTTGCATTGGAAACAAATCCGGACATTCCCAGACGCCTCCGTGAGAGCCCCATTCCTCCCCAAAATCACTTAGGAAGGTCCAGTTTATCATATCCGGAGAACCATAAAATTTCACATGATCTCCTTCAGCAAACACCATCACCCATTGATCGGAATCATCGTCCCAGATCACCTTCGGATCGCGAAAATCTCTGGAGCCGGGATTCGGAACTACCGGATTACCTTCATACTTCGTCCAGGTACGGCCCTTGTCGTTACTATAGGCAATACTTTGACTTTGATAATCAACTCTTCCCTGTCGCAAACCAGTAGTATCGTGATGCGTGAATATGGCAATCAGGGGTGGCTCTTCATTTTCTCCCAACCCACTGGTATTATTCCAATCTACAACCGCACTGCCCGAAAAAATATACCCGAGTGGATCCGGATAGAGCGATATAGGAAGGTGTTCCCAATGCACCATGTCCTTACTCACTGCATGTCCCCAATGCATGGGGCCCCAAACCGTGCTGTCGGGATAAAATTGATAGTGAAGATGATACTCTCCGTCGTAGAAGACCATCCCATTGGGATCATTCATCCACATACTATCAGGTGAAAAGTGAAATTGAGGCCGATGAGGCTCCTGGTAATAAGTATCCATTTCCTCTGGTGGTTCTGATGCCGTTTCATTCGATTGACATCCAAGGATAGATAAAAAATAAAGAAGAAAAAAAAGTTGGTTTATCCTTTTCATAACTTTAATTCGATTAGGGAACTGATTAAAAGTGATTGGGCCGGACCGTAGCCAATGAGTTTTATTCAGTTCAGTGTTTGATTAGTTTTCCATGATAATTTCGCCCTTCGAAGTGTATTACATAAAAATACATTCCTGCTTGTGCGTTCATATCTGAGTTTTCAGTTCCATCCCAACGTATTATTTGCCGACTTGGGCCGATCCGGCTTGGTGCCGTCCGGTATACTTCCTGCCCAACTGAGGAGAAAACACTAAAGGACATCGTTCCAGCCTGCTGAGCTTCAAAAGTAATGTTAGCCGCCTCTGTAAAAGGATTGGGATAGGCTTGTATGTCTGAGAGGAGCTGATTTTTGGCCAGTACATCTTCTGTATCGGTCAATCCGCTCGACTCTTTTATTTTAATGGTCTGGTTAACCGGAACATCATAAAAGGTTTCTACTTCTCCCGACAGCCAGGTGACCTGAATCTCATCGATCATTTCTGCCTCCCCTACCCCAAAATGAACAGGCTTAATGCTTTGCCCGAAAAAACCGGCTCCATGATACCAGCGGTATAAGGATTGATCCCCAAAGCTTATTTTAACTTCCGTACCAAAGGCATTGCGATTGGAGCGAGTGCCTTCTAATTTGATCTGCAACCAGTTTTTGCCCCCGGCTCCTTTTTCCTCAATGGTATTATTTTTGAAAAAATAAGGGCTTGAAACCACATTGGCTACCAGCATATCAAGATCACCATCACCATCGTAGTCAAAAACTTCCAGTCCGCGCGCCCGGTCTTCTCCATCGGTACCAGATTCAACCGACCAGTCGACGAAACCCGGAACGCCATTTTCTATGAGGGTATTCTTGAAAAAAAAGTTCTGAACATCTACCTGCTCTTCTCCTTCAATATACTGCTTGCTTACCACCCCATTAACGGCAGCCAGGTCTTCGTCACCATCCAAATCATAATCGAAAAAATGTGTACCCCAGCCCCAGCCGGTATTATCAACGCCTAATTCTTCGGCTACATTCTCAAATCTTCGGTTTCCCAGGTTTTTGAATAAAGGATTGGGTTGGTGGTTATATATATTGGTAACATAAATGTCAAAGAATCCATCATTGTTATAGTCTCCAACCGTCATGCCCATTCCGGCACCTTCGTCGGCCACCCTATAGGCACGGGAGGATTCATTATAATGCGTACCCGAACGGTTTTCAAAAAACTCATTGATTTGGGTATCATTGGCACAATAAAGATCCAGATAACCGTCTTTACCAATGTCCAGGGCCAGGGTGGTCCAGGTGACCCCTATTCCACCTACGTCATATCTTAAGGTAGCATCGCGAAAAGTGCCGTCGCCCATATTTTGATACAAATAATTCCGGCCATTTAGTATACTGATGTAAAGGTCGAGGTATCCGTCCCTGTTATGGTCAAACCAAACACCGCTACTACTGTAGCAGGTTCTGCAACTGAACACGCCGGCTTCTTCGGTAACATCCTTAAAAGTACCGTCGCCCTCATTGTGGTAAAGCTGATCTTCTCTACTGTTGGCCAGGTACAGATCAGGGTAACCGTCATTGTCGTAGTCCCCCCAGGAGGCTCCTAATTTTTCTCCCAAAGAGGCGGTGATATCCGTATTGATGTATTGATTGGTAAATCCTGCTTCCATGGTAACATCCCCAAAGGTCCCGTCTCCATTGTTTCTCATCAGTCGATTCCAGGTCCCCTCGTCGTTGGGGTCAAAGGAATAATATCCTGTAAAGAAAATATCCAGATCCCCATCCAGATCATAATCAGCCACTGATACCGCATTGTTGTTGCGGACAATGTCCAGACCGACCAGGGAATCAATACGCGTGAAGGCTTGTGCCCCAGCCTTGTTTTGGCAGGCCGAGAAAGCCAGGAATAATACTATTGTTGATTTTATAAACCGTTTCATACCTTATTGTTTTGCCTATTTATTCCAGATAGACTTCAGTTCATGAACCCCTAAATGGTGGATTTTTATGAGGCCCCGAGGAGAATTGATCTTCAAGCCTTCTTTTGATCCAGGGTTTTGTAAGACATCGACTAGTGTAAAAGCTCCTTTGTCTACAAATACTTCAACTGAGGTGCGGTCCAGCAATATATCCAATTCCAAAACGCCGCTCTCTGCCTGCGCAGTCTGATAAAAATGATCATTGATCGTATTGTGGTTCATATCGTAGCGGGCAATGGTTTGTCCTTTGAAAAGGACTTCAAAGTTGGTGTCATCTAAAATCTCGACTTTCATTTTGATGCGTAATAAATCGCTTTTTATTTGCTGGATTTTTTCATTGGCCTCTGCTTGTGTAAGCTGAGTCCAGTTCTGACTTGTCTTATAGAGTTGTTCTATTTCCTGTATGGGCTCATTGAATAAGCGAACCCCATTCTGGGTGGAGCGAAGGCTTAGCTCAGTCGGGAACAACATCAATTGCCCAAAGGGCATGCCTGGATGTACGATATCCCGTCCCCAGCCGAATTGAATGCGCCTGCCGTCCGTTTCGGGAATGTTGTTAAAGGTTTGAGCGGCAAAAAAGCGCCCTTGCACATATTGGTGTTTGCCGGAAATGGGCGTAAACTCGCGGCCGTCAAATTCACCCAACATGTAGGTCCCGGAAGCGCCATAAATCACCCATTGCGTATTATATTGGTTGCCGTCGATCGGTAGTTCAAATAGTTCGGGGCATTCCCAAAAGCCTCTCAAATGACTTTGGAAAGTCCAGTCTTTCAAGTTATCAGAATTGTAAAAGGAGTGGCCGTCTTTTTCGAATAAAACCATGACCCACTTTTCCGTAGGCTCGTGCCAGAATATTTTGGGGTCACGGGTATTTTGAGAGTCCCATGTTTCTTTACTGTTAATAACAGGATTCCCTGAATACTTGGTAAAAGTCTGGCCTTTGTCATTACTGTAAGCGATACATTGAGTTTGGGTAACTCCCTCATCTGTACTATTTAGATGTGCGGTATAGGCCAGGATCATTGGAGGTTCCTCTCCAGTTTGAAAGCCGGTAGTATTATTCACATCAATGGCAGCAGTTCCGGAAAACATGGTACCCAGTCCATCCGGATAAAGCGCTTCCCCTACTTCGGTCCAGTGGATCAGGTCGGTACTGGTGGCATGTCCCCAATGCATATTTTCCCATAAAATTTCATATGGATTATGCTGATAAAAAAGGTGGTAGGTTCCATCATAATACACCAATCCATTGGGATCATTATTCCATCCTCTCTGGCTGGTAAAATGGAATTGCGGGCGATAAACCTCCTGATAAACGCTATCTTGCCCGGCCCATTTATCAGATTGATAGATCTGGTCAAAACCTTTAACAGCGGTAGGAAAACTGAGCTTCAGCGTTTGGCCCATGTATTCTGAAACATCGGAGAACACCCAATAATCAGGCTCCCCATCACTTAGGCGGATGACAAACTTCCTGACCGGATCATCCCCTAATGAAAAGGACATCTGCTGCCGCTCTTCAGACATTTGAACAGGCAGGTTCAAATACTTTTTATTGATTTTAATACTTCGACTGACTTCATTTTGCTGTCCCATAAGATAAGCAGTCGTACAGAAAAAAATAAGAAGAAATAATTTGGCTTTCATGCTAAGGGAGATATAAAATTCAAAAAATGATCCTCTTTTTAAGGAATTCAAGTTTTGGCAGCTTGGTAGAAAGTAGAGGGTAGAAGTATTGACAAATTAACTCGTAGTCATTAACTTTTCCGTTGTGTCGCTCCTCTAGCTTCATAGTAAGAAAGCTCTTCTGTTTTGCCGACATCACGTCCTTCCTGGACTTTTGGAAAAACCTGAGCAACACAAACAAGCTAATTTGTCAATCCTTCATCCCTCGCCCTTCGACCTTCGACCTTCGACCTTCTACCTTCTACCTTCTACTATTAATTATATCCTGAATTCTGCTGATACAATCCCTGACTTACGGTAATTTGCTGTTGTGGAATGGCCAGGTATTCATCCCGGCCTGCCGTAAATTTGGCATCTACCAGGTGAGAAGCTCTGGATTTTTCCACCTCAAAATACTCGTTCATGACTTCTTCGGCGATGCCCCATCTGACCAGGTCAAAGAAGCGTTTCGACTCAAAGGCGAGCTCCATACGTCTTTCGAAGCGCAGGATCTCTCTGGCTTGTTCCTGATTTCCAAGTGTTTGATATTCGCCCAGAACGTATTGTCCGGTAGATGAGCCATCGGCAAATACCAGCCTGGAAAGGCTTTCTGAGCTGGCGGCTCTCATTCTGATCTGGTTGATGATCGGCAAGGCTTCTCCCATTCTACCTAATTCGATCAAAGCTTCCGCTTTCCAAAGTAGGACTTCCCCCCAGCGGATCTGGTCGGTATTCCTGGAAATACTGAAGAAGGCAGTGTACTGGCGGAAAGCAGGAGACGTAGGAAGTTCCTGGTCCTTCATACCTAATTTGAAGCCGTATACCCCCGGTACCCGAGCGTAGGTTTCATCATAGATCCGGTTGGGATCATATTTGAAAGGCATGCCGATAATTCCAGCCGTATGAGCTATTCTTGGATCGATGTTATTGGCCATGACATCATCAACCGTTTTGATCTGAGTTCCGGAATTAAAGGAATCGAAGAGTGGCAGTCCGTTCTCATCTGTTTTGTAAGCATTAGCCAGATTCTGTGAGACGTGATTAAAAGAACAACATCCGTATCCTGGCCCAAGAGAAGAAGTTAGGCCGGTAGAGAAGTTTCCTCTTCCTTCGATTGAGCCATCATTGATAGAACGCATGACGGCCCATACTGACTCGATGCCGCTTTCGAATTCCCAAAGAAAGTTTTTAGCATAATCATCATACAGATCATATTCATTGGTAGCTTCGATGGTTTCGATCAGGGAAACGACTTCCTCCATTTCGCCCTGCGTAACACCGGTCACCTGGTGGTTGTCGTCCTGTACATACGCTTTAAAAAGCAGCACTTTGGCCAGGTAGGCTCTGGCAGCATTTTTCGTTGGGCGGCCCTCATCATCCTGAACATCGGGAAGGTCCTGAACACCGGCACGAAACTCATCCGCAATATAGTTCCAGCCTTCCTGGTCTGTTAATTCACGATTAGAAATATTGATGACTTCTTCCTTGGGCACATCTTCATTGACGAACACCGGGAATTTGTACAGTTTTTTCAAAATGAACTCAAAATGACCTCTGACGAAGCGCATTTCTGCAATTCTTTGCGACTTGCTAACACCTGCCTCTGCCAGGTAAGTGGCATCATCAATCGCCTTGATGCGACGCATTGCATCATTCACTCTTGAGATACCGGCATATATCCACTCCCAACTCAGGTTCCCGTGTGGGTTATTCGGATCATTTAGCGTAAATACCTCTGTCTGATGACTTGGAAACTGGTCGCCGATACCACCACCACCTTTATAGCCATCGTCCGAGCGGGAGGTTCCCCAGGCCCAAAGATCACCGTATTGGTGGCCCAGCAAACCATCGTTGCCCAAACTAGCATAGGCAGCAACGATCATTTTTTCAACATTAGCAACCGTATTGAGGTCTTCACTAGATACCACCCCCGTAGGTGTGAAATCCAGGAATTCTTCAGAGCACCCAAAGGTCAGGATCATAGCTAAAATCAGCAGAACCTTGGGTTTATATATTTTTATGTTTTTCATTATCCTAATTATTTTTAGTTCTGAATGGATTAGAAGCTGGCGTTAACCCCCAGCGAAATGCGTTGTGGTTTCGGATACAATGCATTCACTCTTCCTTCAACTGACCAACCTGTTTGTGGATATTGATCCGGACCGTTTCTGTCTACTAGCCATCCGAGGTTTTCACCGGACAGATAAATTCTCAATTGAGAAAAGACGTTGGAAAGACCCGCAGATTCCGGTACGGTGTATCCTATGGTAACCTGACGGAAGGCTAAATAATTACCATTTCTTACATTGTAATCCAATGAAAACCCTAATGGACGTAAGCTATTGCTCACTGCAGGAATGTAACTGCCCGTATTGGTAAATGACCAGGCATCTAACTGATTCACCCCTCCGTTTTCCCCATTATCTAAAGAACCTAATTCCATGCGGAAGACATCAGGGGTTACTTTTCGGCCCAGCGCACCCCAGGCAAACGCACTCAGGTCAAAGTTTTTCCATCTCAATTGAATATTCAATCCGAATTCTACATTTGGCACCCCATTAGCAGGACCAAACTCCTGATCCAGAGCATCTACCACGCCATCTCCATTTAAATCTTCAAACCTCAGAGCGCCTACTCTTTTACCCACCTGGTCAGCATGGGCATCTACTTCTGCCTGATTTTGGAAAATACCGCTTGTTCTATAACCGAATAATGCATTCGGTGCCTGGCCAATAATATTCTGCTCAGCATTACCAGGATAAGAAGACCATAAATCTTCAGGCAAAGCGGTAATCTTAGCATCATAAGAAGCAAAGTTAGCACCAATGGTATAAGCAAAGTCCCCTCTAATAGGTGCATTGTACTGCAAGGACAATTCCCAGCCTTTTGTTTCCATATCGGCACCATTCACAAAACGGCGGGCTCCATCACCAAAAGCACCAATCGCACGGGGCTGGATCAGGATGTCCTCTGTTTGTTTATTAAATACTTCAAAGGTACCAGTGATTAATTCATTCATCAGCCCGAAGTCGACTCCTACATTAACCTCGGTAGTAGTTTCCCACTTCAAGTCCTCATTCCCGGTTTGAGTAGCCAGGAAGCCGGAAGGCAGAATACCGGAATCATTATTTCCAATATCATAGGAGGTAGCCGCATCCGGACAAACTACTTCAGCACATCCGCCACCCCACGGTAAAATGTTGGACTGAGGAGCATAAATGGCCTGGTATAAACTGAATCGGGCATCGTTCAGGATATCTTGGTTTCCTGTTTGCCCCCAGGCAAAGCGTAGTTTTAAGTTGGAAAACAAATCGCTTCCTTTTAAGAATTCTTCCTGGCTGAGCCTCCATCCTAAAGAAAAGGCAGGGAAGACTGCAAAACGGTTATTCTGCCCAAAGCGAGAGGACCCATCCCGTCTGATCGTGGCTGAAACCAGGTACTTATCATCAAAGGTGTAGTTGACCTTTCCAAAATAGGAGAATAATGAAAAACCGGTGGAGGTTCCGCTTGAGGTTCTTTCTCCAGAGGCTGCAGACAACTGGAAGTAGGCTTCTGTCTCCAATGCAAAGTCCTTGGCATTAGATGTGAAAATATTCACATTGTTTTTAACAGCTTCCGTACCGGCCAGCACTGTGAATGAATGCTTCCCTACACTTTTGGTATAAGTCAAGGTGTTATTGAAAACCCAGTTGACCAGATGAGACTGTCTTTGGAGTAACTCAGCCGTTGTATTGGCCAGGAATCCTCTGGAATACGTTCTGAAAATATCTTTGGTGAAAAAGTTGTCGTAATCTATTCCAAAGTTGGTTCTGAATCTTAAGCCTTCCAGAAGCTGAATTTCGGCATATACATTACCAAAAACCTTGACGTTATTGATAGCGTCATCCCGGTTGTCGAATGCCAGTGCTACCGGATTATCTCTATCTGAAAAACCACCACCCGGAGGGCCTGCAAAGCGACCGTCCTCGGTGCGTACTGGTAAGATAGATTTGATACGGTAAGGACCTTGCTCGGAAGTACCTCCAAAACCGGAGTCCAACAATTGGCGAACGCCTCTTGTTACGCTTAAGTTTTCACCGATGGTCACGCGACCATCCAGAAAGTTGTAGTTGGAATTCAGACGCAGGCCCACTCTTTCATAAGCTGTTTCTATAACCACCCCTTTCTGGTTGAAGTAGTTGGCACCAAACTGGATACCGCCTCTTTCCCCACCTTGAGAGAAGGACAGGTCGTAATTTTGGGTAATCCCTGTTTGAGAAACTTCATCCCACCAGTCGGTTCCTTCTTCAATGTTTCCTCCATATACACTTTGTGGATGCCCGGAGGGCCTCAATTGATCGGCTTCGTCCAGCCAGTCAGGATAGATGATCCTATCCAGAACTGGGACGCCCAACCCTTGAATACCAGCTCCCAGGCTTTGGTCGTAATGCCATTCATATCTGTAAATACCTGTGGCATCCGGATCCGCGCCGTCGTTAACCGCTCCCATCCACTCTATCATTGCGCGTTCCCGATTGTTAGTCAGGTCATCAAAATCATTCCAGTTCTCAACTGTCGTCCGGGCATTAAAGGTAATAGTAGGAGGACGGTTGGTCGGTTGTTTAGTGGTAATAATCACAACACCATTAGAAGCCCTTGACCCATAGATTGAAGCCGCAGAAGCATCCTTCAATACCTGGATAGACTCAATGTCATTAGGATTTAACCAGGACAGTCCCCAAAGTTGCTGATTGTCCGTTCCTGTTTCATCTGTCTCAAACTGCTGAATGGGTACCCCATCCACAATGTAAAGCGGGTCATTATTTCCCAGCGTACTAATTCCTCGTACGCGTACTCGAGCGCCTTGACCCGGATCGCCTGAAACATCCACAAATACACCTGCAATTCTACCTTGCATACTTTGCAGGACGTTCGGGTTGGACAATTCTTTGATGTCTTCCGTTTCCAAAATACCTACTGCACCCAGCAGGTCCTTTTTCTTTTCTACTGCATAACCGGTAACGACCACTTCATCCAGAAGCTGGCCACTTTCCAGGGCTACATTGACGGTAGAAATGCCTCCTTCGATAGAAACTTCTTTGGGAGTATATCCCGTATAAGATATTTCCAGTGCCGTTGCATCATCAGGCACTTCCAGTGAGTAGTTTCCATCAAAGTCAGTGACGGTACCTGTCGAGGTACCTACCACAAGGATATTTGCCCCGATGAGGGGCTCACCTGTTTCTGCATCTGTCACATTTCCCGTAATCGTCCGTTGTGCCAGAACGAACTGCACGGAAAAAAGCAGTGCAACTAGTGAGATAAATCTAACTTTCATACTTGATACTATTTTGTTTAATATTAGTTGAGTAGCTGTGTAGTGATGGCTTTTGACCAACATTGATAGGTCAGTTGAATCCGGTAGTTTTGCGAAAGAAAAAAAATGCGCTCCGTAAAAGCTTTACGAAACGCATAATAATGTATGAAACTATCATTGATTTTCTATTCGCATTCCATCAGCTTATTTCATTACAAATCTACCCAAGCTATCATTTTGATCGATTAGGAATAGTTCCAAAAATCTTTAAATAAGTTGCACCATCGATGGGAAGTACAATTAACTACAAAACAATGTTTTACAATTGACATAAAACACGAAAGAATCATTTACCCCCTAAAATTGTTGCGGGCATCTTAGAAATTGTTGTATAAAAAACATAGATTTCGTTATCCGAATTTTTGTTTTTTATACTGAGACGGGGCAATATTATATTTTGATTTAAACACAGTGGAGAAATAATCGGGAGATGTATAGCCTACCTGGTAAGCAATTTCTGAAATAGATAACTGGCCGGCTAATAGAAGCATTTCAGCCTTTTCCAATCGGATGCTTTGGATGCAGTCACTAATACTTTGCCCGAGCAGGGCCTTTACTTTTCTATAAAGTTGAGATCTTGATAATTGAAGTTGCTGGCAAAGATCTGTCACCTGAAAATCCTGCCTCATATAATTGGACTCCAGATAGGAGCTGAAGTTTTTAATAAACTCCTGGTCAATTGCACTGAGGTTAGACTGTTGATCGAACGAAAGCAGCTTATTCCCAAAGGATTCTTTAAGGATTTGGCGGTTATGAAAAAGATTTTTGATCTTTTCCTTTAGCAGTTCCATATTAAAAGGCTTGGTAATGTAGGCATCTGCTCCTGCCCTGGCACCTTCTATTTGCTTTTCAATATTACTTCTGGCGGTCAGTAAAATGATTGGAATGTGAGAGGTACGAAGATCCGATTTGAGCCTTTTGGTAATTTCCAGTCCGTCCTGTCCTGGCAACATGATATCGCTGATGATAAGATCCGGAATATGTTCAAAGGCTAGTTCCAGCCCCATATCACCATCTGAAGCTTCTAAAATTGTGTATGTGGAACCTAGTTTTTTTCTAAGTAAAAACAAAATATCCTTATTATCCTCGATTAACAGAAGCGATTGTTCTTTCTGTCGAGCCTGGCCATTGGGTTCTTTAAAAGCGACTCCTTCATTTGATTGTTCTAAAGGCTTTACGAGTTCTTCCTTATTATTAAGGTCAGCCGCTTCCTGCACCAGTTGATCTTCCGTAAAATGAGCCTTACCCATTGGAAGACCTATTATAAAACGAGTTCCCTTTCCCTTGGAGCTTTTGACGTTTATGTCCCCTCTATGTAATTCAATTAATGATTTTGAGAATGGTAAGCCTAAACCGGTACCAAAGTCAACATTGTGTTCTCCTTGATAAAAGGCTTCAAAAATATGTTCCATCTCCTGATCGCTCATTCCAATACCAGAATCCTCCACAAGGATGTTCACCACATTAGCAAAGTGATCTATTGAAACAGATATCGTAACTTTTCCGTTTTCAGGTGTGAATTTGTATGCATTAGATAGAATATTGAAGAAAACTTTATCCATCATATTCACATCAAACCACAGAGGAATATGGGCAGAACGGGTCAGCAGGTTAAAATCTATGTGCTTTTTCTCTGCCAGCTTCTCGAAAGAAGTCATGACCCCGCGAAGAAAAGCAACCAGGTCATTTTCACTAGCCCGTAGCTTCATTTGGCCGCTTTCCATTTTTCTAAAATCCATGAGCTGATTCACCAAGCGAAGCAACCGAAGGGCATTTTGCTTGATCAGGCCTACTGCCTGTATGTCTTCTTTCTTATTTTTTTTGGGAGAATCGAAAAGGTCCTCTATAAAAGAAAGGATGAGGGTAAGCGGAGTCCTGAACTCATGAGAAATATGAGTAAAGAAGTCCATTTTAGCTTTGGTAACCTCCTGGATCTTCTCTGACATCTCCATCAGTTGCTGCTGCTTTTCAATGACTTCCTTATTTTTCAGTGAAAGATCCTGATTAATCCTTTGCTTAGCTTTCAGGGAAAGCCACAAATTCCCTCCAAGAATAATGGCCAGCAAAAGGCTCGATATGAGAATAAAAATAAAAAGCCGCTGGTTGCGGTACAGCGTGTTATATTGTTCAAGTTGTTGAATCTGATTATCAATATTTTCCTGGAGGCTATTTACCCTCTTGATCTGCTGGTGCAAAATCCGAGCATTGCTGGAATCGATGACGGTGGTAGGCAACAAATTTTGTTTTTCAAAAGGCAGATCGTTTAGTATCGCGATCGCCAGTCGAATAGCTTCTGAACCTCCAGTACGATACAACATAGAAGCATCTAATATACCGTCTTCTACCGCCTGAATACCCCTTCCTGTGCCGGGGATACCATCTACCCCTACAAAGAACAGGTTTTCGGCATAGCCATAACCTTCAGCTATTATATATGTGTGTTCAGCTATTTGATCTGTGTGACTATAAACAACATCGAGCTCTTGCCCGGATTGGAAGACAGAGTCTAAAAAAGGTTTTAATTCAATATCGATAGACATGATTTCGGTCTCTGCCACTACCTCCATCTCTGGGTAATCCTGAATAACATCTCGAAATCCTTTGGACCTTAAATAGCCCGGAGAGACCTTTGAGGATATTTGCAGTTCTAAAATTTTGCCCTTCCCATTTAATTGGTTGACGATGTATTCTCCTGCAGTTCTCCCTATTTCATAGTTATCTCCGCCGATAAAAGCGGTGTAAGATTTTGAGTCGGTTTCCCTGTCAATTAAAATTACCGGAATCCCTGAATTGAACACCTCTTCGATAACTGGTGTCAAAGCTTCTGATTCATTGGGGGAAACAATTAGAAGGTCGATTCCCAAATCAACCAACTCTCGGATCTGCTTTTCTTGAAGTTCATTATTCCAATCGGCAACGCGAATGGTTATATCTACCTCCGGATGGAATGATAACTCCCGGTACATTTCACTATTCATAATTTGCCTCCAAGCATCATCCCCACATTGTGAAAAACCTATGGTAAAGGATTTATCATTGCCCCTCTCCTCACAGGAAAAAGCAGCAAACATCAAATAGACGATTAGCCCCCAGATATGCAGCTCTTTAAATCTGAACATTCTATATGCTAACTTTTAGTTAAGGCCATAATTAGTGAATTTATTAATTCAGGATGAGAATTCCAGGGTTTTGTCTTTTTAGTTTACAAAAAAAAGGTGTCCTCACCGTACAATCGGCGAGGACACCTTTTTATTAAAACAACTTAAGTTACTTAGGATCCAAGATAACCTTTCAACAATTTGCTGCGGTTTGCAGAGCGCAATTTGTTGATGGCCTTATCTTTTATCTGGCGAACACGCTCTCTGGTCAGTCCAAATTTTTCTCCGATATCTTCTAAAGACATAGGATGTTCTACGCCGATACCGAAATACAACTTAATAACATCACATTGACGTTCGGTAAGGGTACTCAAAGAACGTTCGATCTCTCTTCTTAAAGACTGATTGTAGTCCAATTCCTGATCAGTTTCCGGGGTACTGCTATTTTCGAGTACATCTAATAAGGAGTTATCCTCTCCTTCCACAAAAGGAGCATCCATGGATACATGACGAGCGGCTACCCCCAGGGTCGTTTCGACTTCTTCAGTTGGAATATCCAGCATTTCAGCTAACTCATCTGAAGAAGGCTCTCTTTCATATTCCTGTTCTAATTCGGAGAATGCCTTATTAATTTTATTGAGTGAGCCCACTTTGTTAAGTGGAAGACGTACAATTCTGGATTGTTCGGCGAGTGCCTGTAGGATAGATTGGCGGATCCACCAAACTGCATAAGAAATAAATTTAAATCCTCGAGTTTCATCAAATCTTTGGGCAGCCTTGATAAGGCCCAAATTCCCTTCATTAATCAAATCACTTAAAGAAAGCCCTTGGTTTTGGTATTGCTTAGCTACGGAAACAACAAATCTGAGGTTAGCCTTCGTTAGTTTTTCAAGTGCGGCCTGATCTCCCTGTTTTATTCGCTTGGCAAGTTCTACTTCTTCCTCGGGGGTCAAAAGATCGACTTTACCTATTTCCTGTAAATACTTCTCTAATGACTGACTTTCGCGATTAGTAATTGACTTAGTAATCTTAAGCTGTCTCATCTATTTCGTACGTTTTATTGAATTTGACAAATTGTAGACCAAATTGTTTCGAAGGCTATGGGGAAGGATATGAACGGGAAATGTGTGATTTTTTTGCTCTGGTTTATTCATTGATAGGGTATCAGGCCTGTATAAGTATGTAACAATTGTCCTTACCATTCAGTTTAATAACTTTTCATTAACACTTCACAGCGTACAAAAATAAGTGAATTAAGCTTCACAGTCAAGACATGAGAGAATAAATGAATAAGATCACCCATAATTTGTTAGTATATAAAATAAAGTTGCCTCTTCGTAATATAAAATTTTATTTGGAAAAATCATTTTTTTATACTTTATTGTGGAGCACCATACCATAGAGTTCGGCTATTGATTTTTCTTGGTTTTTCCACTTAGAAAAATGCATAGCTGACAAAAAAACAAGCAATTAACACAGTATGGAAAGATCAAAATTAGAACTTGAATTTATTTTCAAAGCTTCGCCTACAATCCTGTACAAGTTTTTTACCACTCCCGATTGCCTGATCAGATGGTTCTGTGATGAAGTCGATATCCAGGGAGAGGAATTCACTTTTGTCTGGAGTGGATCAGCCGAAATGGCGGACCTGGTAGAAGATGTAGAAAATGAGAATATCAAGTTCAAATGGCAGGATAGTGATGACGATGATGAATTTCTTGAATTTAATATTAATACGTCTCCGGTAACCGGAGAAACCATACTGCTGCTTACCGACTTTTGTGACGATGATGAGGTAGAAGACCAAACGCAATATTGGGCTGAGCAAATGGATCGCCTCAGAAAAGCCACCGGCGGATAAGCTAAGAACTAATCCTACATGAAGCTGTTTTTCGGACTCACTTTTGATGATTCCTACTTTCCTCAGGCATCCTACTCGCAAGGAGGCGTTTATTATGCAGGACCAAAAGGACTCCTTCAAATCCTGGAAGCACATCTCGGTGCCACCCGGATCAATACCAATAACGATTATATCAGGATCGAGCAATACCGGCAAGCCTTGCTCGTCTACCTGCAAAATGAATCTGAAGCTTTTTTCAAGGCTTCCTTCACCGCCGATCAATTTGCCACCGCAGCTGAATTACTGGACCGCCGGGATGAATTAATCCTCGCAGGCTGGGACTTTAAAGTTGACCAGTATGGGCCCGAACGGCTCCAATGCCTGGGATCCATAGAAAATATTATCCAAAAAAAAGGATTGACGGCCGGCTTTGCAGATCGGGTTAAAAGAGTGCTCACATTAATACAAGAACGTCCGCTACCTGTTAAATGGATAGGCGTTTGTGAACCCATAGACCTTTTGCCGCCGGCTTATCTGCATTTATTAAAGGTATTGGGTAATTGCGGAGTGACGATAGAAGCCCTTCCCCAGGAAGATGTCTCCGCCACCGGACCCGACCTAAGGCAATTTCAACGCCACCTCAGAGGACTGGATACAGATAAAGGACCTTCCAAACTACAAGGAGACGGTAGCCTGGTTTTATTGAAAGGACAACGATCTACTGACCTCGCTTCCTTCCTGGCCAAAACAGGGCAATTGAATCCTTCTTTCCGTCCTCTTTGCCTGCTACCCAATAAAAACAGATTGCTGGATAACGCACTTGTTCAGGAAGGACTACCAAGTATGGGTATTCTTACAGCCTCTCTGGCCCGGCCGGCCCTGCAAGTGCTTAAGCTGGTTACGGTCTTTCTTTGGAACCCTCTTGATCCTTTTAAAGTACTGGAGTTTTTATCACTCCCTATTAAACCATTGGACAGCGAACTGGCCCATCGCCTGGCCGTCCAGATGGCACAAACACCCGGCGTTCAGAGCGAGGCCTGGTACGCAGCCCTGGCCGCTTTCTTTGAAGACCTGGATCAGCGAACTGTATATGACAAAAGCATCCAACCGGAAGAGATCCGCTCTCAGTATCGTTTTTGGTTTGAAAGGAAACGATACGATTCCCAAGATAAGGTGCCCAAAGAAGAAGTACATGCCATTTTCCATTATATCAGAAATTGGTCGAGGGAATTATTTGACGAGCAAGGAAACAGCAAACAATCTTTATTGATCCTCAGCGAACAGGCCAAGCGCCTCACCGAACTAGTAGAAGCACTGCCCGAGACGGAATTGACGCCGCTCGAGCTGGAGCGACTGGTCCGGACCATTTACGAACCGGCCCCTATCCAATTCAAGCCAGCCGAGCAAGGTCATTGGCCGTTTGTGTATCATGCAGGGGCAATTTTCGGCCCGGTCAGCCAATTATTGTGGTGGGAGTTCATCCAATCAGAACCTGCTCACTTTTTCTCCCGATGGTATCAGCAGGAACGCTCTTTCCTGGCAGAACAAGGTGTTCGACTCCTGACCCCCTCTGATGAAAACGCCCTGCTTATCTGGCATCGGAAAAACCCGGTATTTCGGGTTCAAGACCAACTCATTCTTTGTATCCCGGACAAGAACAACGGAACGGAAACCAATGCTCATCCCCTTATGGGAAACCTCGAGGCTGCTTTCAGTAATCTGAAGGATATTACGATCCATGTCGACAATCCGGCAGAGATCCATAAGATCAGCCCCTTACTGAACCCTCCTGCCAGAGTAGGCATTACCTCAAGACGACTTGGGAAACCTCAGGCCTTTGTTGAAATCAAACAGCCGGAAAAGCTTAGCCTTAATGATGAAGAAACCTACAGCAGCCTGGATCGCTTATTTTTCTATCCCTACCAATGGGCCTTTAAGTATAAATTAAAACTAAATAAGACCTCCATCCTGAGTATTGTAAGAGAAAACACCCTGATGGGCAACCTCTCCCATCGCTTGTTGGAAAAACTCCTTCGGGCAGACCCTTTTGACTGGACAAAAGAGGAAGTATCGGCCTGGATCCATCAGGAAGGCCGCAAGCTGTTGTCAAAAGAAGGTGCTGTGCTACTTTTGTATGGGAAAGAGCCTATACGGGTAAGTTTCATTAATAAGATCCAGTACGCAGCCTGGAGCCTGATCAATCTTATCAAAAATAACAACTGGAAAGTAGCCGGTATTGAATCCAACGTTGAAGGAAAATTTATCGGTATTCCCGTTAAAGGACGGGTTGACCTCCTTTTAGAACGTAAAAATGAGACCGCCGTCATTGACCTCAAATGGAGAGGCCTCAATCGCCGAAAACTGATCATCAAAAATCAGGAAGACCTTCAACTTGTTCTTTACTCTAAAATGACGGAGCCGGTGGATCAGTGGGCGCATACCGCTTATTTTATTATAGAAAAAGGTAGCATGGTTGCCAGAAATAATCTTGCTTTTAAGGAGATCAACCCTATTGATGAAGAAGCCGACTATCAGGAAGTCCACGACCGGATCATGAAGAAAATGGCAGCTACTCTTCAATGGCGGCAAGAACAGCTTCGCAAAGGACAGATCGAGATCCGCTGCCAGCTCACGGCCAGCGAACTGGAAGAACTGTATGACGACATACTCCTCGATATTTTAGAAATGAAAAACCAGGATGCTCCTTTTGATGATTATCGAACGTTGATTGATCTCGTTTTTTGAAAACATGAATCATCCCGATTTTTTTAAATCAACCTTAACAGCCTCTGTTTGTTTATCATTCAATAATTACGGCAAAACCGCCGTTTGAAAGAAAAACAGATATTTATCCTAAATGAATAAACAGAACATGAGAAAAACTTTGTTATTCCTTTTTACCTTCTCCCTATTAGGACTGAGCCTTCAGGCACAGGACTTCACTAAGGCCTCAGACTCTGATCCGGAAGCGAAGGCCATCCTCAAGCAATTAAAAGCAAAATACGATGCCTATAAATCACTAGAGGCTCAGATCACCTTGGAGATCGAGATCCCCGAGCAACCTAAGGAAGTTCAAAAAGGAACGATCGCCCGCTCAGGCGACAAATACCGCTTTAAGATTGCCAATCAGGCCTTTATTTCGGATGGTCAAACACTGTGGATCATTCTCGGAAATAACAAAGAAGTACAAATCAGTGAGGTTCCGGAAGAAGATGAGGAAACAGCCATGATCACGCCCCAAACCCTTTTTTCTTTTTATGAGGGGGACGATTTTATTTACTACCTGACCAATGAGATGATGCAGGACGGAAAACTCGTCCAGCAAATCGAATTTAAGCCTACCGACGAATATGCCGATTATTCCAAACTGCGCATGACGATCGACAAAAAAAAGAAGGAGATCATTCGGGTAAAGGCATTCGGTAAGGATGGTACTCGCTATACCTTCTCGCTCAACGGGATGAACCCTAATAAAACATTCGCCGCCGGTTATTTTGCGTTCAATAAAGCAGAATACCCCGGGTATACCATTGTGGATTTGCGATAAATTCCCTTTATTAACAGAAAAGAAAAATGGAGGCGACCGATGGTCGCCTCCATTTTTCTTTTCTGTTAAACCCGTTACCCCTTGGTAGAAGTCCCTCCTGACTTGTAACTATTCAAGATACTGCCATAAAGCAAATCTTAGCCTGCTTATTTTTATTTACCTTCAGGATTCCTATTTTTGATGATTCAAAATAAAAAACCTTAACGTATGATCCGTAATCTTTCCCTTCTGTTCCTTTTAGCCATAGGAATATTTTCTTGTAACAATACACCCGACAGCAGCGATTCCGGTGAAATGTCGGAAGCCGAAATCGAGGCCTTGGCCAATGAATTGGCTCACGAATACATCATCACGGATGGCCATGTGGACCTCCCCTATCGCCTGACCATCACCAATTTTCGTTTCACAAGAGAATTAATCGGCATCCCGGTGGAGACCGATGAGGGCGACTTTGACTACAAAAGAGCCAAAGAAGGCGGCCTTGATGCCCCATTCATGTCGATCTATATCCCGGCCAGCTATCAGGAAACCGGCGGAGCGAAGGAATTTGCCGACTCTCTAATAGATATGGTGAATGGAGTGGCAGAAGCCCATCCGGATAAATTTGCTGTGGCGACCAGCCCGGATCAGGTAGAAGAGCAATTCAAAAAAGGCTTGATCTCCCTTCCGATGGGAATGGAGAACGGAGCGCCTATTGGCGATGACCTGGCCAATGTAGCTTATTTCCATGAGCGCGGGATCCGGTACATTACGCTCACTCATTCGAAAGACAATCTGATCTGTGATTCTTCTTATGACGACAGCGAAACCTGGGGTGGATTGAGCGACTTTGGAAAAAAAGTAGTGGAAGAAATGAATCGTGTAGGCATCATGGTGGACATTTCGCACGTTTCTGATAATACATTCTACCAGGTAATGGAGTTGACCAAGGCCCCTGTTATTGCCTCGCACTCTTCCTGTCGTAAATTTACGCCTGGATTTGAGCGCAACATGAGCGATGACATGCTGAAAAAACTAGCCGAAAACGGCGGGGTCATCCAGATCAACTTTGGATCCGGCTTTTTGGATGGAAGCCTTCGGGAAAGTAGCCGTCAAAAACGCAATGAACTCGATTCCATCCTGGAAGCTCGCGGCCTGGAAGCCACTGCGGATGCTGCCAAACCCATAATCGAACAATTCAGAGAAGACAATAAAGCGCTCATGTACTCCGACGTACAGATGGTGGCTGACCATATCGACAATGTCGTAAAAGTGGCCGGCATCGATCACGTCGGCCTGGGTTCTGATTTTGACGGAGTAGGTGATTCTTTGCCCACCGGCTTAAAAGATGTTTCGCAATATCCGAACCTGATCGCCGAGCTGTTAAGACGTGGGTATTCAAAAGAGGATATCCGAAAGATCTGTTATGCCAATGCCTTCAGAGTTTGGAGAGCAGTGGAAAAGGTATCGGCAAGTATGTAAGTGTAGGTTCCAGGGTTCCAGTTGAAGGCGCTGAGCGCTACAGAACTATGGAACCACGGAACTATGGAACCTCGGAACCTCATAACTATAAACAATGAACTAAATCAACAAATAATGAGAAACTACTGGTTTTTCCTACTGATCCTTTTATGTGCTGTACAAGTAAATGCACAAGAAAGTGATACCACTATTCATGTAATAGCGGAGCAACCGCCTCGCTTTCCGGCTTGTGAACGCCTGGATACAACGCTTGTTGTAAAGCAGCAATGTGCACAGCAAACTTTGATGGCTTTTATTTACCGGAATGTTTCTTACCCTTTAGAAGCCCGTCAAAATGGAAATGAGGGTCAGGTGGTTGTATCCTTTGTGGTAGAAAAAGACGGCAGTCTGAACTATCTGCAGGTGTTAAAAGATGTTGGAGGAGGCTGTGGTCAAGCTGTACTGGATATTCTGGATGCTATGAACCAGGCCAATATACGCTGGGTTCCGGGCATAAACCAGGGAGATACGGTACGAACCAAGTTTACCTTGCCTGTCAAATTTGAACTGCAAGAAGCCCCTCCTTATGTTCTTTCTGAAGGCGATAGTATTTATACCACATTTGATGCGCCTGTTGAATTTAAAGAAGGGAATGAGGCTTTGATCACTTATATTAATGAACGTTTGAAGTATCCCGAATCAGGTTTGGATAGCTGCTTGTTAGGGTCTTTTGATGTTCAGTTTCTGGTCAGGCCGGATAATTCAGTAAAGGTTTTAGACATCACAGACTACAACAACCTGGGCTTCGACTTCTGGTCAGAAGTGTCGGATGTAGTCACTTCCACTTTTGGTATGTGGAAGCCAGCTGTTTACAAAAACCGGGACGTGCCCTCGGCTTTCGATATTACGTTGAATTTCACGCCTGAGGCTGAACACTGTAAGAGTGTGGTCAGTAATTATGAAAAAGCTTTGGATCTGGCCAATCAGGGTTTGAATGCTTATAATGAAGGTACAAAGGAAGAAAGTGAGACAAAGCAAGAAGAAGGTATTGCCCTAATGAGTCAGGCCATTGATATGTTCCCTAATAACGGAAACTTTTTATTGATGCGGGGCCAGGCTTATTTGGATATGAACAAATATACGGAAGCTTGTGCCGATTTGACCAAAGCCCAGGAAATTGCATTAGTAGATTGGTTCAAAGGGATATTGCCGGTGATCTGTAAGTGAAAAAAGTAAACGGCCCGTTCGGGCCGTTTACTTTTTTATGCTTTTTCAACCTTTGCTCCGATTTTAGTATTATCTGGAATATAGGCTTTCTTTTTCAGCACGACAATTCCATCCCGGATCATAAAAGTCTCTCCCTCCAGGTCCTCTAATTCTGCCCCTCCCTTAATCTGAACATTATCGCCGATCCGGCAATCTTTATCGATGATTGCCTTTTCGATATAACAGTTTTCACCGATCCCCAGTGGAGCATCGGGCCTTTGTTCAATTTCCTCGATGGTTTCATAATAATCATTACCCATCACAATGGAGTTAATAATTTCTGTGTTTTTTCCGACACGAGAACGAATACCAATCAATGAATTATCAATTCTCTTGGCATGGATGATGCTTCCTTCGGCAATCATGGAATCATTCAGGGCGGTACCGAATACTTTGGAGGGCGCCAACATGCGAGGGCGTGTATAAACCGGGCTGTTCGCATCGAACAAGTTAAACTCCGGAATATCTTTCGCCAAGGCGATATTCGCATCAAAGAAAGAATCGATGGTTCCGATATCGGTCCAATAGCCTCCAAAAGGATAACTAGCTACCTTATAACCTCCTTTAATGGCCTCGGGAATGATCTCTTTTCCAAAATCAGTCGCATCCGGAAACTCTTCAAATAGTTTTTCCAAAAAGGCTCTTTTAAAGATATAGATCCCCATAGAAGCTAAATAGACTTTTCCTGCCTTCGCATATTTCTCTTCAACCGGTGATTCCCAGGGTCCTAATTCCGATAAAGGGGGTTTTTCGGTAAAACTATCAATGAACCCATCTTCATTAACTTTCATGATACCGAAAGCAGGTGCATCTTTAGCTACTACCGGTATGGTGGCAACGGTCAGGTCAGCATCCTTCTCGTAGTGAAATTCTCCTAATTGCTGAAAATTCATTTGATAGAGTTGATCACCTGACAAGATCAAAATGTATTCATACTGATGATTGAGCAGGTGATGCATAGACTGCCTGACGGCATCTGCTGTTCCTTGAAACCATTTATCACTGCTATGTGTCTGTTCGGCGGCCAGAATATCTACAAACCCACGAGTGAAACTATCAAAATGGTAGGTGTTTTTGATATGTGTATTCAAGGAAGTAGAGTTAAACTGGGTCAGAACAAACATACGTTTAAGGCCGGAGTTCAGACAGTTGGAAATGGGAATATCTATCAGGCGGTACTTTCCTCCAATCGGTACCGCAGGTTTGGAGCGTTGACTAGTAAGTGGGTATAGGCGCGATCCTACGCCTCCTCCCAAAATAAGGGAGATCGTACTCATGTTGATTACCATAATTGCTTAGGTTGTGCAGTGTATAAAAAGTTTATATTATTTGATCATAAATATCCGCATATTCCTTAGCTGACTTTTCCCAGGAAAAGTCCAGATCCATAATGCGCTTTCTGACTTCAGGGAATAATTCCTTGTTGTGGAATAATTCAAAGGCCCGGTAAACAGCGTGGTGGGCATCCCCCACCTTATATTGATCAAAACGAATACCCCGGCCTATCGGCCCTTCAGCAAACATATCAATAACTGTATCCTTCAATCCACCTACTGTTCTGACAATCGGAATCGTGCCGTATCGCATCGCATACATCTGATTCAAGCCGCAGGGCTCTACCCTGGAGGGCATGATCAGAAAATCGGATCCGGCATACAGTTGATGGGCCAGTCCTTCATTATATTCCAATGCGATGTCCAACCTGGACGGGAAGCGGCCTCTCAGGTATTGTAATTCCTGGTGGATTGAATGTTCTCCGGTTCCAAGAATCAGGAAGGCAGCTTCGAGGCCGCTTTCCAATACTTGCCTGATCAGGCCTGAAAGCAAGTCTGCTCCTTTTTCTCTTCTTAAACGGCCGATAAAAGTAATGACTGGAAGTTCCGGCTTAAAATGGAAATTAGTAAGCAGTGCCTCTTTATTTTTATTTTTAAAATCAGGAATCTTTTTCTCAAGTTTGTGCTGAATGTAGGTATCGGATGCGGGATCCCAAACCTGTGTATCAATCCCATTCAAAATACCGTGTGATTTGTGCCGTTCTCCTCGCAGCAAGCCTTCCAAGCCATTCGAAGAAGTCATCAATTCTTCCAGGTAGGTAGGCGAAACTGTAGTAAGCCTCCATGAGGTCTTAATCGCTGTAGCCAACGGATTAATGGTATTTCCCCAATCCATTAGCCCGCGGGCAGCCGCATCAAAAAATGGAAGCAAATGCATCTTACTCCAGGAATAGGCACCGTGATACTCTCCATTATGGATGGTAAAGACGGTAGGAATGTGACTGAGCATTTTAAAATCCGGGCTGTGCTTTACCAAAAAAGGGATGAGCCCTGTTACATGGTCATGGCAGTGCAGGACTTGTGGTTTTTCCTGCATGTCTCTCACCCAGGTCAATACCGCATTTTGGAAGCAAATAGAACGTTCGATCTCGTCCCCGAAATTGGTCCCGTCTTCCGCCTGATAAACCCCGGGCCTGTCAAACTTAGTTGGAATATTAGCTACGTATAAAGGATACTCTAATTCTTCTCCCAACACTCTTTCAATAGAAAAAGGCATCATCACCTGATACAGGCGAAAAGCCCCACTATATACGGTAGCATATTGCTGGCGATTCAACCATTTGGTTTGATATTTAGGAATCACAACCGCCGTGGGATGCCCGGCTTTGTTCAGATATTTGGGAAGTGCGCCCACAACATCTCCTAACCCACCTGCCTTGGCTGCGGGATAACATTCCGGACTGATTTGAAGTATTTTCATATAGTCGCTTCCAGGTTTTTTATTGAAACACATTTAATTACTACAGGAATGGCCTTTGGAGAAAAGCCAATCCACACCAGGTCATATTTGTTCCAAAACGCTAATTAACGATTTTCCGTTTATTTGGTAGGATGATCTGATAGCAATATAATCATTGCTTTTCTAACTTTCTAAAAATAAAAAAAGGTAGAAAACGAATGTAACATTTCTACCTTTTTTTATTCTTTAAGCCTCTTTTTTAGCTTCTTGCTTTTGTTTTTCTTTCTTTTTTTGCTGGCTTGGGTTCGGGCGTGCCTTGCCATAAGAACCTCTCACGATTTTTCCTTTTTTGGATCTTTTATCTCCTTTTCCCATTTTGTAAAAATATTTTAGTTCTACAATTCAAATTTGCTGCAAAGATAAATAAATAAAGTGTAATCAAAATTAATTACTAAGGAAGGCGGCGGCCTTCCTTAGGTAATTAATTTTGATATTGGGCTAGCCGCTTGGCAGCCGAAAGAAATTGAAAACTTTATTTTAACTAATTTTAGCCCTCAAAAAAAGCACATATGGGATTCCGTTCTTTTTTAATAAAGCCTTTTGCCAAATATATTGCCCGCTCTATTGACAAATGGTCGGCTCAGGCTGTAGAAGCCCAGGACAAGGTTTTTCAGGACCTCCTGGATGGCGGGCGATCTACCCACTTTGGTCGAGATCATTCTTTCAATAAAATTACAACTTATGAAGCATTCAGAGGAAATGTGCCCATCAGAGATTATGAAGGGCTCAAGCCCTATGTAGAACTGATCAAGGAAGGACAAGCTGATGTGCTCTGGAAAGGCCGGCCTAAATACTTTGCCAAAACCTCCGGAACAACCAGTGGCGTGAAATATATTCCACTCACTAAAGAAAGCATACCTAATCATTTTGGAACAGCTCGCAATGCCCTATTCAACTATTATGCCCGTACCGGAAAAGGTAGTTGGCTGGATGGTAAAATGATCTTTTTATCAGGTAGCCCTGAACTGACAGAAGTCGGAGGCATCCCTACCGGGCGTCTTTCCGGTATCGTAAACCACCAGGTGCCTTCCTGGCTTCGTACCAATCAGTTACCTTCCTACAAAACTAATTGTATTGAAGACTGGGAAACCAAACTGGAGCATATCGTTGATGAAACGCTCCATGCCAATATGACGCTCATCAGCGGCATTCCTCCCTGGGTGCAAATGTATTATGAACGCTTGCTGGATCGTTCAGGCAAAAAGTATGTCAAGGATCTTTTCCCTCATTACTCAGTTTTTGTATATGGAGGAGTCAACTTTGAACCTTATCGGGCCGCCCTGGAAGGCCTGGTGGGGAAAAGGCTGGATAGTATTGAGACCTACCCCGCCTCAGAGGGATTTATCGCCTTTCAGGACGATCCGAATGAAAAAGCATTGCTCTTAAATGCTTATTCAGGGATCTTCTTTGAGTTTATTCCGGCAGAAGAGGTTTTTAATGAAAATCCGACCAGGCTGTCCTTAAAAGAGATAGAACTCGGTGTCAATTACGCCGTCATTATTAATAGCAATGCCGGCCTGTGGGGCTACAACATCGGCGATACCGTCGAATTCGTTTCCAAAAACCCCTATCGCCTGCTCGTCACCGGGCGGATCAAGCACTTCATTTCCGCATTTGGAGAACATGTGATCGGCAAGGAAGTGGAGCATGCCATGCTCACAGCCGCCCGTGAATTGGATATTCGGGTGGTGGAATTCACAGTGGCTCCGCAAGTGAACCCTCCCGAAGGAGGTACGCCTTATCATGAATGGTTGGTGGAATTTGACCAAGTCCCGGAGAAGTTAAATGAGTTGACGGACCGGGTCGAAGCGCTGATGATCGAACAAAATATCTATTACGAAGATCTTATAAAAGGAAATATCCTTCAAAAATTAAAAATCCGGCCATTAAAAAGTGGCGCTTTTCGAGAATATATGAAAACGCAGGGCAAACTCGGCGGCCAGAATAAAGTGCCGCGGCTTTCTAATGATCGTAAGATTGCAGATGCTTTAGCTGAGATGATTGAGCAGGCTTGATTGAAGATATGATTTCAATTTTTTCCTTGCTCATACCTTGTGATGCTAGGCCCTCCTCTGTCGGGCCGATGCTGGGGTGCTGGTCACGCCTGCAGCGTGACGATGCTTCCGCCTTTTGGGGCTCAAAGAATAGTACCTTGTTCCTTATTTTAGAATATTCAAACGTCCAGCATCGGGGTTGTGTAAAAACTCGTTCCTCGTTTTTACACAACCCCAGATAATTTTGTTTTGGAGGTGGTTTAAAGAAAAAAACTTCGTTTTTTCTTTAAACTACCTCCAAAAAATATATTATTGGTTGTGTGAAAAGGCCGAAGGACTTTTTACACAACCCCTAGCATCCCAGCATCGGCCCGACGGAGGAGGGCCTGGCATCACTGCTCTCGAGCACAAGACATTTGAACAACTAAATTCAGGTTCCCCCAACCCTTTATCCGTTGTATACCGTCTATATATCCAAACTAAACTATTAGAAAAATGAGAACCATCCCATTTCCATTTATCTTCAGCCTTTTTTGCCTTTTTGCTTGTGAGAAACAGGATACACAGGTACTTTTTGCGCCAGAAATAGCGGCATCCTGTGTTAATTGTGTCCAGTTGGATGCATTGTCAGTTGGGCAAGTGAGTTATTATCAAACGATTAAAGGAGATGATTTTTATCGAAACGAAAACCCCGACTTAAATTACTTGGACGATACGCTTCAGTTAAAAGTAGTGGATCAGGAAGGAGATCTATTCTTTCTGGAAGAAACAATCATCACCGCTGAAACCGATCAGATATTTCAGTATACGGTAAAAGTTGATAAAGAACATATTGTATTCTCAAGATACCGGGAAGGAGATTTGTCTAGCCTGGTTGACTTTCGAGGTCAAAAAAGTATTTCTTTTCCCATTGACCTGAGCGAAGCCCCTCAGGCCAGAATGAAGGGGTGGTACATTGAAAACGACTGCGACATGACCTCCTGTCTTTATCAAATGGATGAATTTCAGGACAAAAGGAACCTGAATGTATACCTCGACTATTCTCCGATGGCTTATGACGGGCACGGCTACTATGCCATTTATGATAAGAGTTATTTATATCGAAGCATGAGCGTCGGCTCCTGGGTTCCTGAAGGAAACGGATGGGAATTGATCCGGTAGGGTCTCTTAAAAAGAGAGAGAGGCGGCCGGCGGCCGCCTCTCTCTCTTTTTTATTTCTGTCCGGCAAAATAAGCAAACACTTCCGGAACCGTTTTAAAGAAGATGCTCGAATGATCTTCTCCCGGATATTCTTTATATAGGAAGTTTTTCAGCTTAGCTTTTGTGGATTCCAGAGCCTTGGGATCAGCCGGAACGATGTCATCATCGGCTCCCTGATAAAAACGAACCGGTAGATTTATTGCATCTTCCGTCAGGCTGTTCATTCCTCCTGCTACCCACAAACCTCCTGCAACGGGGGCCAGGGCTTTGAACAATTTAGGGTTTTTCAAGCCGATCAGCATGGTACCGCCACCGCCCATGGAATGCCCCATCAGAAAGATCGAATTGGCATTCACTTTATAGAGCTTCGTCACAATATTCGTCACATCCAATACATCTTTTTCGGCCGCATTTTGATACCCCAGGTCTGCTTCTCTGCCCTTGGGGGTCACTAAAACGAAGCCATGCTCTTTACCTTTTGTTTTAAATATACCGGTATTTTGCTGACGGCTGCCGTAGGAATCCATAATCGAGTTTTCGTCACCGCTCCTGCCGTGCAGACCGACCACCAGAGGATGAGCCTGGTTAAGATCCAGATTTTCGGGCACGTACAGCCGGAAGGGTTGTAGGGAATTGTCAAGCTCTGAGCGGTAAGCAAGATGCATATCTCCTTTTTTATTGGCAAAAGGATCCTGCTTAAATTCCATGGAAGTCACCAGTGATTCGGCCAGGTTAAGGTCAATTTGTGCCGTTGGCACCTGTGCCAGGGCCACACTTTTTTCTTTTTCTTTAAAGGTCTGCTGTACATCATCCAGGATGTAGGCGACACTGCTGATGGCCACCTTGTTGCTTTCGCCCGACTGCTGTAATTCACTGAGCGGTAAGCGGTCATATTTGGTTTTTACCCGTTGCCATTGGGCCTGCAGGTTTTGGAGTTCAACCGGAAAATCTACTTTATCGGGCACCGGCAGGGTACCAGCACCTGTTTTGACCGGCTGAGAAGTACTGCTACTGGATACGCAGGCCATGAGGCTGCAGAGCAATAGGGATAATACGATTGTGGTTAGTTTTGAAGACATATGTTGCGTTTTTTTTAGACATGTCATGTCTAGACATGACATGTCTGTCTGTTTAAAACTCAATTTTCAACTAAAGTGCTGAAAGCCAAAATTTTACACGAATCCTCTCCTACATGACATGTCTAAGACATGACATGTCCCCTTTTCCTATAAACATCTCCCCCACTTTTTTTATTTTACCGTTTGAAAAATCATAACAAGATGTTAGAAAAAATTAAGGCTTTGGAAAAGCTTTCCAAAACCCTCGAACCTGAACCAAAACTCCGGGATCACTGGAATGAACAGATCAAACAGTACGCTGACCACTTTCTCGACATCCGCAATCCGGGTGAAACCTATAAAGCAGAGCACCCAAATTCTTCTCTCCTCGAATTTGATAATTCTCCCAAACCCATTGAAGAACTAATCCAGTATGTACAAAAGAAGGTCGATGATACCGGCATCAACCCCGCCTCTTCCAAACATTTCGGCTATATTCCCGGAGGAGGCCTGTTCACAACGGCCCTGGGCGACTATATGGCCGCGACTACCAATCGCTATGTGGGTATATCTTATGCCAGCCCGGGAGGCGTACGCATCGAAAACCAATTGATCCGCTGGATGTGTCAACTAATGGGGTACCCCGATACAGCCCTGGGCAACCTGGCTTCCGGCGGTTCTATAGCCAACCTAATTGCCATCGTCACTGCCAGGGATCATGCGGGGATCAAAGCCCGGGATTTTGAGAGTTCCTGTATTTACCTGACTGAGCATGTACACCATTGCGTCCAAAAAGCCTTGAGAATTGCGGGTATGGCGGATGCCCTCATCCGGTACGTTCCGGTGAATGAAGAAATGAAAATGGATACTCAAGCCTTGGACCAGTTGGTCCGGGAGGACCTGACTCATGGGTTAAAACCCTTTTTGCTTGTCGGATCTGCCGGCACTACCAATACCGGAGTGATCGATCCGCTGGATGAAATGGCCGATATAGCAGAGCAGCATCAACTGTGGTTCCATGTGGATGCGGCCTATGGCGGCTTTTTTATGATGGTAGATGATCTGAAGCCTAAATTTAAGGGTATTGAACGCTCCGACTCCATCACCATTGACCCACACAAAGGACTCTTTCTTTCCTATGGTTTAGGGGCTGTATTGATAAAAAACGTGCAGGCCGTTTTTAAGTCACACCACTATGAAGCTAATTATATGCAGGACGCTATGGACCCCGAGCGGGAAATTTCTCCTGCGGATGTTTCCCCGGAACTTACCAAACACTTCAGAGGGCTGCGCATGTGGCTGAGCCTGCATCTATATGGATTGGATGCGCTGCAAGCGGCCATAGAAGAAAAGGTATGGCTGTGTCGCTATTTTTACGAAAAAATCCAGGAAATAGGTTTTGAAACAGGCCCCCCTCCCGAATTGTCGGTTATGATCTATCGATATGTTCCGGAAGAAGGAGATGCGGATACCTTTAATCAAAAGCTGGTGCAATACGTGCACGAGGATGGGCGGGTGTTCGTATCGAGTACCACCATTGACGGCGTATTTTGGATCAGGTTGGCAGTGGGTAGTTTTAGGACTCACCTGGAGCAGGTGGAGCTGTGTTTGGAAATTTTGAAGGAAGGAGTGGCACAAATAAATGTTGTAGCATAAAAATATGATAGAGGAGCCGATTTTCGGCTCCCCTGACTAAATATCTAGTGCGTTACAAGTATCATCTTATTCTGTACCGTATCTCCAATAATCAACCTAAAGACATAAGTTCCCTGTGCCTCAGCAGCCATATCCAGACCAAAGCGGTGTTGACCACTTTGCAGATGGCCTTTGTGAAGGGTGCGAACCAATTGGCCATTCATATCAAATACCGATAAGTTAACCTGTGCTTCCTGCTCCATTGCAAAATCAATCGTTGCTTTGGAAGAAACAGGATTCGGGAATACACTCAGTTGAGTACTCAGAAGAGTATTCTCCGTTTCTATGTTCAGCTTGTTGTTTAGTGGCGCAGCAGTTTGATTGCGGGCATTGTCGGGCGTACTGGCTAGGGTATTCAGGTAAATTGAGCTTCCGTTGTAAGTAAATATAAAACCAGGGGACGTACCGACATGTTGTTGTTTTTCGTCCGAGACCCCATCGTAAGTCACTTTAACTTTTACGGCTACAGGTAATAATTCTTCGCCGCTATTGGTCAGCGTTGAATAAGATCCATAACCATAGCGGTACTGCCAGCTATCCGCTGAAAGGAGAACTCCACTTTGATTCTTTAATGCTGCTGTTACATTGACTGTATTAAATTCAAAATGCGGAGCACTGCTCGGATTTTGCTGCTTCTCAACCGCTGCCCCCTTGTATTCCACTCTCACTTTCACATTCACCGGCAATAATTCTTCACCGGTATTATCCAAACTAGAATAACTACCGTAGCCATAACGATATTTCCAGCTGTCCGCAGTTAAACCACCGCCACCGGAAGCTTTCAGGGCCGCAGTTACATTCACCGTATTGAAGTCAAAATGGGGGGCACTGCCGGGGTTTTGCTGCTTCTCAACCGCTGCTCCTTTGTATTCCACCCTCACTTTTACATTCACCGGCAATAATTCTTCACCGGTATGATCCAAGCTAGAGTAACTACCGTAGCCATAACGATATTTCCAGCTATCCGCTGTTAGGCCGCCACCTTGAGAGTCTTCTAGGCCTGCCGTTACTTTAACCGTATTAAAAGCAAAATGCGGGGCACTGCCGGGGTTTTGCTGCTTCTCAACCGCTGCGCCTTTGTATTCCACCCGCACTTTCACATTCACCGGCAATAATTCTTCGCCCGTATTATCTAAACTAGAGTAACTACCATAGCCATAACGGTATTTCCAGTTATCCGCTGTTAAGCCACTACCCTCTGAGTCTTTAAGATCCGCGGTTACAGCCACCGTATTAAAGATAAACTTAGCATTGGACTTCACATTCTGTTGCCTTTCTACGGCTCCTCCCTTATAATCCACTCTCACTTTGGTGTTGCCGGGGTCTCCAGGAATGAAATACCAAATGCCATCGCCGGAATTATCCGTGCCTATCGAAGTATAAGAACCATATCCAAAACGGTACTTAAAGGTGGCATCAGGCAAACCGCTTCCGTTGCTCTTCTGCAACTGAACGAAAATCAATGCCTCCTCAAATGAGCAACCGGATATGGCAATATTTTCTTCCAGATCCAGCGTGCTACCACTGTAAAACCTAAATTTATAGGTACCCGGAAACATGTAATAATCAGATGGTACATTTGTATAACTTGAATATCTGTGATTCCATTTGACGGTACCTGCATAATTCATGTTCACCAGGGTCGGATTAAACTCAACATCTACAGCCGCCCCTCCTGAATAATCCACTTCCTTGACCTCACTGGTATGGTTAATCGTAGCTTTGAATTTACGGATAGCCGGGAATAATTCAATGGAGGCTTTGCCGTCCGCTCCGGTCGTTCCGACATTCATATAACTGGAATAACGGTGATTAAACTGGATTTGAACACCGGCAACGGGCTGATTATCATTGCAATCCTCCACATATGCCGTTGCAAGTTCTGTTTGGAAAACGAGTTCGTCCGTATCTCCTTCTCCTGGTATATTTAGGGTGTTCACCTGAGTCGTATAGTGTCGTTCTGCTTTGAATTTACGATTGCCAGGGAACAGCTCGATAGAAGTTTTTCCATCTCCGTCCGTATTACCGACATTCATATAGCTGGAATAGCGATGATTGAACTGAACTTTAATACCTGAAAATGGGCTGCCATCAGATTTCAAAACTTTTAGCACATACTTGGAAAGCTGGAACATAACAACACCACTGCTTCCCTCACTATTAACGGTCAAGGTCTTTGTAATCGTGGTATAGTTTTTAATTCCCTTAAACTTCCGGGTACCGGAAAACAGCTCGATTGAGGCATTTCCATTAGCGTCAGTATTACCAATATTCATATAGCTGGAATAGCGGTGGTTATACTGGACCTGAATGCCAGGTTCGTTATTCCCATCAAAATCTTTAACATTGACGATGAACTTGGAAGTGCGGAATTTTACATACCCATCGGTCGTTTTTACCTGAGTGGTATAATTCTTCGTTGCCTTAAATTTCCTATTACCTGCTGGAACTCCGGAATTAATGAATAAGAAACCATCAGATGCGGTTTTCCCTAAATTAGTATAAGAGCTATAGCGATGGTTCCAGGCAACATCGATATCAGCAAGAGGATCACCCTCACTGTCACAAACCTGCACGATGAAGATATCCTCATTGATCTCATTATCACCGGCACTAATTACATACTGTCTGGTGTAAGAACCACCCGGAAAACTGAACCTCATGTTATAGGTACCGGGAAAAACGGGTGTGGGTCCGTTGTAGGAAGTCGTTCCAACATTGTACTGATGAGAAGTGATACTACCTCCACCGTAGTTGAAATTCACTATGATTGGTACGAAGGTGTAATCTACGGGACTTCCCGTGGTGATATCAACATTGGTTTGGGCTGAAGTTTTATTAATTCTTGCTGTGAACCTGTAAGTTCCAGGGAAAAGTTCCGTTTCCACAATCCCCGAAGCACCCGTTGTACCTACAGTGCCTCCACCACTATTGGTAATATGGTAAGTGACATCAACATTGGGGATAGCATTATCCTGGTAATCAGCTACTTTGATCGTTGCTTTCTCTGTTTGGAAGGTATGGATTAATTGTCCTTCATCTCCGGAAGTGATCGCCTGAGAATGGGCGGAGCTTGACTTTCTATACCGGGCAGTAAAAACATAGCCGGCTCCTTTAAATGTATAGTTCGCTAAATCAACTGTAATTTCACCACTTGCATCTGTATTAAAAGTGCCTTGCCCGCCGACGTTTGATTTGTGGATCGAAATGGGCACTCCGCTGATTGGGTTGCCGTCGCTGTCAACGACCTTCAGCGTAACATTGGTTGCAGAAACTGTAGAAATGCTTATCAACAAACTGAGGATAAACAGGGGTAAATGTTGAAGGGATACTTGTGTTTTCATGTAATCTTTTTTAATAATAATTAATGGTTTAAGTGTTAGTAAAATGTTTATGGCTTGATGCCTAAAAGGCTAAACATTAACAACCTCATTCACAAGAAAGGCGCAACTAGGCCCTTAATACGAACAATGCTCAAGTAATATTTTTTTTTTGATTTAAAAACTAAGAGGAAATACAATGAAAAGACTCCTTAAGCAAGCACACATGCTACTTAAGAATATAATGCGCAAGAGTGAATACTAACATATAGTACCACCTAAAAAGCAAAGAAAACTAAATAAAAAATGAGGGAAATTTTTTAGCGACTGGATACTGGATTTAGTTTCTTATTTTAGGCTTTAATTGTCTTTCTTATCCTAAACTTAAATAAACTTTCATGCAAAGTCAAATTAAAGAACAAAAAAAATCCCTAACAACACAATTAGGTAATAACAATTATTGCACTGTATTAATATTAAAAAACTAAACATGACATTAAAACTACTTAATTATTATAAAAACAAACATCTAAACCAGTTTTTACTTAACAAATGGGGCATTAAACAGGCCAATTACTGCATAAAGGCCAAATATGGGGCCCGGTAATAACCACCAAAATAAATATAATGCATTATTCTGTTGAGCATTCAGTAGCTCAATACTAAATATGGTGATGAAAAAGCCAAGAGAGTTGACAATGGTAAGAGCTGAACCCGTAAATTCCTTAGGAGCAGTTAATGCTACCAGTGTAGAAAACTGGGGAGAATCTCCCACCACCGCAAATCCCCACAACAATAAAAAGGCAATTAATAAAGGAAAAAACGAAGATTGAAGCAAAAAAGGAGAGAGCAAACAACTCAGTCCGGAGATTAACAGCATAAAAAAGGCCACTTTCCCACTTCCTATTTTCAAGGACATATACCCCCCTATAACACAACCCAAGGCTCCCATCGCTATGACTACAAAGGACCACAACGAAACATCAATGGTAGCATTTGTCACGTTTTGATAGGTATTGAAAATAAAAGGAACAAAAGCCCAGAAGGCATACAATTCCCACATATGACCGAAATAACCGAACGCAGCTGATCGAAAGTTTTTTACCCGAAAAATTTTCAGGATCGCTCTGGGATCGAACTGACTACTTTTTCTTCTAAAAGGACCATCCGGAACGAGCCCAAATATGGCGATGCCTCCTAATACAGATAAGCCTTATACGGTCATTAATACATACGACCAGGGTAAGTCACCGAGGCCGGCCTTTACCAGATGAGGAAAGGCCGTACCCAACACTAAAGCCCCTACCAAATATCCAAGAGCTTTACCCAAACCTTTCTCATACCAATCAGCCGATATTTTCATACCCACCGGATAAATTCCTGCCAGACAGACGCCCGTCAGAAACCTCAATACTAAAATAGTGGTAAAGCCTTCGGCAAAAAAATAGATCGATACATTAAAAAGAGCGCCCAATAAGGCACATATGAAAAATACTTTGGAAGGTGAAAAACGATCGGCAATCAAAAAAAAGGCAAATAAGAGTGTCCCTATGATAAATCCCAACTGAACAGAAGAAGTGATCGCCCCCAAAGATTCAGGTGCCAGATCGAATGCCTTTTGCAATTCCGGCAACACGGCATTGCCCGCAAACCATAACGAGGTGCCCGCAAATTGGGCGAAGATGATAATGGGCAGGATGTACCAGGGGCGAGAAGAGGACATAGCATATTAAAGTTTATATTGTGGGCGTTCGCCCACAATATAAACTTTAATATGCTAACAACTTTTCTATTGCTTTCGCCACCTTCTCCTTCGACGGGATCATCGCTTTTTCCAAAGTCGAATTTAAAGGAATCGCAGGTAGGTTCTCAGAACCAATGACGCGTACCGGCGCATCCAACTGTTCAAAACAATTTTCCTGGATACGAGCCGCCAGGCTTTGTGCGAAGGTGTTGTTCGTGGGCTCTTCCGTCACGACTAAAATCTTTCCATGCCTTTTGGCCGCCTCGAAAATGTAGTTTTCATCCAAGGGATATAAAGTACGCAGATCTACCACTTCTACTTGCCCCTCAAACTCTTTACCCGCATTGTACGCCCAATGAACGCCCATTCCGTAGGCAATGACCACGCAGGATTGACCGGACTCCAGCATTTCATCTGTAGCTTCCAAAACCGAACGGGCTTTACCAAACGGTAAAATATAATCTGCTGCCGGCTCTACACTTTTGGCCGTATTAGAATCAATAGCCTTTGACCAGTACAAACCTTTATGCTCTAAAATGACCACAGGATTTGGATCATAATAAGCTGCTTTCATCATGCCCTTCAAGTCAGCTCCGTCACAAGGATAGGCAATTTTGATGCCTCTGATATTCGTCAGTACAGATTCTACACTGGAAGAGTGATAAGGGCCTCCACTACCATAAGCTCCGATCGGGACACGGATGATGCAACTCACCGGCCATTTGCCGTTGGATAAATAACAAGATCGGCTCACCTCTGTGAATAGTTGGTTCAGGCCCGGCCAGATATAATCTGCAAACTGCACTTCAACAATTGGCTTCAAGCCAACCGCAGACATCCCGACTGTACTACCAATAATAAAGGCTTCCTGAATAGGGGTATTGAACACCCTTCCGTCGCCAAACTTCTGGGCCAAGGTTGCCGCCTCACGGAATACTCCCCCCAGGCGCCCACCGACATCCTGGCCGTAAAACAGGCATTCGGGATGCTGACGCATGATCTCTTCTACTGCATGAAGCGCACAATCCACCATTACTACTTCTTTTCCGTCCTTCGGCCTGCGCTCTCCGGTTTCCACCTGAATGGGAGAATCAACAAAATCATGGGCAAACAAATCCTCAGGTTCAGGATCTTTAGCCTCTCGAGCCCGTTCAAAGTCATTTTCGACTTTTTTTCTAGCTTTGTCCTCTTCTTTTTTTAAGTCCTCCTCTGTAAAACCTTCCTCCAGCAGCAGCTTTTTCAAAAGGGGAAAGGGGTCTCTTGCCTGATGTTCCTCCAGATCATCTCGATACCATTCCTTGCGGACGCCCGAAGTATGGTGATTCAGCAGAGGTACAGAAGCATGGATCAGGAATGGACGGCGTTCCTTTCTCATTTTTTTCAATACCTGCTGTATGCTCAGGTAAGATTCCATAAAATCGCTTCCGTCTATGCTAATTGCGTCCAGGCCGTGAAAGCCCTGAGCATATTCAGCTGCATTCTGAGCACGTGTTTCTTCAGCATTGGCCGATATATCCCATCCGTTATCCTGTACCAGGTAGAGGATCGGCAATTGTTTCAGCGCCGCCATTTGAAAGGCTTCAGCTATTTCGCCTTCTGTAACCGAGGCATCGCCCAGGGAACAAACGGCTACAGGAGCCTCATCTTTTCCATAATCAGGATCCATATGATGGTCCTCTCTGTATTTTAAGCCCATAGCTACGCCGGTTGTAGGAATGGCTTGCATACCGGTTGCCGAGGATTGATGCGGGATCTTGGGTTTGTCGTCATCTCTTAAGCTTGGATGGCAGTAATAGGTCCGTCCTCCAGAAAAGGGATCTTCTCTTTTCGCCATCAATTGGAGCATCAATTGGTAGGGCTCCATGCCGATGCCCAGTAGCATGGCATCATCCCGGTAATAAGGGGCCAGATAATCCTGTGACTTTAATTGTAAAGCCAGTGCCAACTGTACTGCTTCGTGCCCGCGAGAGGTAGCATGAACATATTTGGAAACGAACTTGAAGTTCTTTTCATACAGCTCGGCCATTGATTTGGCGGTAGCCATGAGTTGATAGGCCTGGAGTAATATTTTCTTGTTGATACGCGAATTGGTTTTTATCATGGTGATACTTGATTATCAAGTAGAAGATAGGTTGTTGCGGCCTCGGCTGCAACAACCTATCTTCTACTTCTTTTTAAATTTTTCGATCGCATTTTTTGTAAAATCGGACAGCACTAACTTGCCACTCATCTCTGCTCTTAATTCAAGCAAATGATCCCAGTTCTCGGTGCCGGTCCAGAAGGTCTGCTTCAGCAAACGCATGGCTTCCGGGTTGGAGCTGACCAATTTATCGGTTAATTCTGCAATCCCTTTATCCAAGGCTTCGGCTGAGTCAAATACCTCGGTATACAGGCCTTTTTGTTTCGCCCACTCGGCTGTTTGCCAGGAAGTAGCATCAATAGCCAGCTGAGTCATGCCGGAGGTCCCTACTTTTCTCTCCACGGCCGGCCCCACCACGAAGGGGCCGATGCCAATAGCCAGCTCACTCAATTTCACGGCAGCGAACTTAGTGGCCATGCAATAATCCGTTGCAGAAGCCAGGCCTACTCCACCTCCCACTGCCTTTCCTTGAACGCGCCCAATGATAAATTTCGGACACTTCCGCATGGCATTGATCACATTGGCAAAGCCCATGAAAAAGCGCTTACCTTGTTCAAAATCCTCAATAGAGATCAGTTCATCAAAGCTGGCGCCGGCACAAAAAGTGCGGTTACCGCCGCTTTTTAACACCACTACTTTAATATCGTCATTCCGACCGGCTTCTTCAATAGCGGAAGCGAGCTCTGCCAATAGTTTTCCCGGAAGAGAATTATGAGAGGGATGAAAAAATTCGATAAGCCCTACCCCATTTTTTATTTCAGTTGTTACATGTCCGAGCAATACTTTTTCTGTCATTGGTTTTTCATTTTTACCATGGTTAGAATCGTGGCAATGGCTACCGTTTCGTCTGTTTCATCATATACTTCTACCAGCCACTTTACAATACCTTTTCGAATATCTTCCTCGTCTCTTTTTTCCTGTGCAGTTTTTTGCTTAACCGTTAGCTTCACACCGATGGTCATGCCTGGATAAACTGGCTTGGTAAAGCGGCATTCCTCCAGGCCGTAGTTCAACAGAACCGGGCCTTTGCGTGGCTCCACAAACAGGCCGGCTGCTTTGGATAAAACCCAGTAGCCGTGAGCTACATTTTTTTCGAAGATGGTTCCATCCAAAGAAGTGGCATCTACATGTGCATAGAAACGGTCGCCACTGACATTGGCGAAGTTGATGATATCTGTTTCGGTGACGGTATGTTTGGCGGTAATGAGGGTATCGCCGACTTCCAACTCTTCAAAATATTTCAAAAAAGGATGCAGTCTGCTTTCCTTTTGCTTGCCTCCTACCTGATACTGATTGGTCAGGGCCGTGATCATGGTCGGGTGTCCCTGAATAGCTGTACGCTGCAAATAGTGCTTTACGCCTCTGACGCCGCCCATTTCTTCGCCGCCGCCGGCACGTCCCGGGCCGCCATGAGATAACATGGGCATGGGCGATCCATGCCCCGTGCTTTCTTTGGCGCTTTCTTCGTTTAAAACCAGGATACGACCATGAAAAGGAGCCGATTCCATCACATAAGTCTTGGCAATATTTTCGCTGGCCGTTGCGATGGTACTCACCAGCGAGCCTTTACCCATATTGGCTAATTCTACCGCCTCTTCCATATTCCGGTAAGGCATGATCGTGCTGACCGGGCCGAAAGCCTCCACTTCATGCGTAGCAGTTTTATGGAAAGGATCTTCATTCAGAAATACGATCGGCGAAAAGAAGGCTCCCTTGTTTTTATCCGCCCCCGTCACCTCGAAATTATCCAGGTCGCCAAATACGATGGAAGAACTTTGAGCAAGCTGCTGTACCCGCTTGCGTACTTCTTCTTGCTGGGATTTGGCCACCAAAGCGCCCATTTTTACTCCTTCTACGCTAGGATCACCAATCACGGTTTTGGATAAAGACTTACCTAAAGCTATTTGTACATCTTCCACCAGGGCTTCCGGCACAATGATCCGGCGGATAGCGGTACACTTCTGGCCACATTTTACGGTAATCTCACGACGCACTTCGCGGATGAACAGATCAAAAGTAGGTGTTCCCGGTACCGCATCTTCTCCCAGCACAGCGGCATTCAAACTATCCGCTTCCATATTGAACGGCACGGCATTTTCGATGATGCTGGGATATTGCTTGAGCATCTTGCCCGTACTGGCCGAGCCGGTAAAAGTGACGACGTCCTGAGAGGTGACCGGATCCAGAATTCCGACTCCTTTTCCACAGACTAATTGGATAGCACCTTCCGGTAATATTTTTGAATCGATGATGTCCTTAACCATAGCTTCGGTCAGGAAAGAGGTCAATTCAGATGGTTTGACCACACAGGGTACTCCGGCCAGCAAATTCACAGAAACCTTCTCAAGCATCCCCCAGATGGGAAAGTTAAATGCATTGATATGGATGGCCACTCCATGCTTGGGCACCATAATATGATGGCCGATAAAGGTCCCCTCTTTTGAAAGGCTCGCCGCTTCTCCATCTACATAAAAAGGCTCATCGGGAAACTGCCGCCGCAGGCTCGCATAGGCAAACAAGGTGCCGATCCCTCCGTCGATATCGATCCAGCTGTCGGTTTTGGTAGCTCCCGTTCTGTAGCTTAATGGGTAATATTTTTTGCGGATGCCATGCAGGTGAAGGGCCAGTTTTTTCAGCATCAATCCTCTTTCCCGGAAAGTCAATCTTCTTAGCGCAGGGCCGCCCGTTTTGCGGGCATAATCCAAGATTTTCTCAAATTCAAGGCCTTCTGAGCTACAGGTAGCGATCAAGTCTCCGCTAATGGCATCGTATTGAGGTTCTCCACTGCCGTCATGCGGCAGCCAGCGGCCCATTATATAGTTGTGGGTCTTCATATTTATAATTTGGTCTATTTTCGAGTTCCCGCTTACACGCTTACACGGTTACACGGTTACACGGTTACACGGTTACACAGTTACACAGTTACACAGTTACACAGTTACACAGTTACACAGTTACACAGTTACACAGTTACACAGTTACACAGTTACACTATTAATAATAACAAATGCGATTCATCCAGGTTGGTTCACAGAGCTGGTAATTTTCTAAAATCAAGCTTCCGAATGAATGTTCGTTTGCAAAAATACAGAAATGAAAATAGTTTGCCAAACCAATCATTGGTATGCCAAGAAAATAAGTGTCTTGGTGGCGGCCGTTGCCGCCATCAAGACACCAAACTTATAAGGCTATCATCATCCCCTCCTCGGCTATATTAAGTCCGGCTGCTTTGATTTCCTGCCGGGCCGAGCTGTTTTCCTGCAAAACGGGATTGGTGTGGTTAAAATGGATGAAATAGATCTTGGCTTTCTCTTCGGCAGGTAGTTTGGAGAAAATCTGGATACTTTCTTCGATGAAGGGGTGTGGGATCTCGCTCATGTCGCGGCCCTGTATTTCTCCGTTTTTAAAAAAGGAGCCGTCCAGAAAGGCGTAATCCACTTTTTTGACCTCCTCAACAATACTTTTTTCCCATAACTCCCATTTGTTGATGTCGGGGATAAAAAGGGCTTTTTTATTGAGGCCGTGGATCTGGTAGCCAACCGTTTCGGAATATTCATCGCGGTGTGGAACTTGTAGGGGCACGACTTTTAAGTTGCCATCCAGCAAAACCGGCGTTTCATTTTGAAGGGCTTGCAAGGCAATATTTTTCAAGTTCACGAGTTGGGACCAGGGCCCGCTGCTTTCTAGAAAAGTTTTCATTTTGGGCATGGCATAGACCGGCATTTGGTTGGTACTGACCACTTCTCTTCCCAGGTGCATCAGGCCCGTGTAGTGACCAATATGGGCGTGTGTAAGGAAGATGCCGGACAATTCAGTATCCAGGTCGTGCTCCAGGATGTGCCATTGGTCTCGGAAGTCAGGGGTGGCATCGAACATCCAGCTTTTTTGATTTTGCGGGTCCACCAGGGCCACGCAGCTGACCATTTTTCGTTTTTCGAGCTTATCCCAGACTTCTTTGCAGCAGTCTTTTTCGCAGCGAGCGTGCGGGAAGCCTCCGTCTTGGGCGATGCCGAGGACAGTGAGGTAGGGGGTGTTTATTTGAATTTTTTCTACTTCATTATTAGTTGTTGAAGGAGCGGTTTCCGGAGCTTGGGAGCAGGAGAATAAAGAAAAAGGGAGGAGAAAAAAGAGGAGGTTTTTCATTTTTTTCGAGAAAGATAAAAATATTTAGCTTAGACCTCAAAGGTCTCGAGACCTTTGAGGTCTAAGCTAGACTAGCTCTGCTTACAATTTTTTCTCAAAAAAGTTCCCTATTCCCCGACTTTCTGAAAAATATTTTCATCTCCCCTTCGTCGGCCATTCAGGATTAAAAAATTAGATCCTTACAACTTAATTAAAAAACATTTCCCCGTTCTCTTAAATAGTAGTTGATCGCTCATCTGATCATAGGAAGCTATATTTTCTCCTAATCGCTCGTAAAAAGGAAAAGATAGCGGGTGGGTGGAATTGACATAGATGTACTCAAATTTCTTTTCTGCATAAAAAGGAAAGACCACTGAATTTAGCCAATAACTACCATATCCCTGGCCCTTTACTACAATGTGAAAGTACTTCAGCAAAAGAGATCGTTCTTCCTTTTCGATGTTGTATTTATTCTCCAGTTTTTGAATGTTCCCTCCCACTATCAGTGCCAGTCCGATGATATCCTCCTGCCTAGCTATTAAATGAGTATTCATCCAGATGTCTTCTTCGGATTGGATCCGCTTTACCAGCTTTACCGCATGGGCACATTCATTGTAATCGTCCCACTGATCATTATCTTTTTTCCATTGAACAAAATGTTGAACTGGAAATAAATAGCTTTTGTCAAACTCTTGGCTGACAAAAAAACGAAGCGGCCCTTTTTCTGAAAGTAAAACCATTTATAATTTTTAAATATGCGTTTTTTTTATCAAAGATATTAAGCCACTTTAAGTTAATCCTTTCCTTTATACGCCAAAAACATTTCTATTTGAATCAAAAAGATTGATAAGCGTCGATAATTTTTTCAAACGCAAAAGCTAAAGGATGAAACATCTCTTCTCATTTTTATTCTTAATATTGATCGCCCAGTGGAGCTTAGCACAAACCTCCAATGAAGCAGCCGACCAACTCAGAAAAGAAGGAAAACTGGCCGAAGCCATTGAGGCCTACAAAACAACCTATTCCCAATCGCCCGACAACTGGCAAAACACCTATGATTTAGCCTGCGCCTTTGCGCTGACCTACCAAACGGACAGTGCTTTCCATTACCTCAAAATCGCCCTGGAAGGCGAAGAAAGCTTATGGCCGCTGGCCGATTCGGACTTATTTGCCCTGGCCGGTGACCCAAGATGGGAAGAGGTCGAAACTTATCTGATCCAAAAATTTCAAAAACAAAACGGAGCGCTCCCGCAGCCGGAATACGCGAAACAACTTCTGCGGTTAATTATAAAAGATCAGGCGCTGGATTATTACATCGATCAGGCCAAGGCAGCTTACATGAAAGAAGGAAGTATTCCTCAATGGTACTACCCTTTGGGGGCCTACAAGCAGCAAATTATTGAGGAGAACTACGAGAGGCTTCAAAAATTACTGGAAAAAAACGGCTGGCCGAAATATTCAACTGTTGGGAAATTAGCCGCGGATGCCCCCTTATTGGTCATCAATCACCATGAAAGCGAATCGGTGCGGATAAAGTACTTGCCTCAAATAAAAGAGGCCTGTCTCGAAAAAGAAGGCAGTTGCATGGAATACGCCAAAATCCAGGACCGTATCCTCGTGAATACTGATCAAAAACAAATCTACGGCATGCAATTCCGCTACAATGCAAACAGAGAACTCGAACCCTTCCCCATCCAAGACCCGGAGTATGTGGATCAGCGCCGTTTTGAAATCGGATTGGAGCCGCTGAAGGATTATTTGAAGCGGAAGATTAATTATGAATGGACGGTGGAGCAGAAGAAGAAGGAGTAAGAGTAGACTCTCTACCCCTTCTTAATCTCCTCCCAGGTCTGATACAAACTCTCCTGCTCCGGCCGGTCTTCGGGCATTTCCCGCAAAGGTTCACAAGCCTCCAGGCTGTCATAACAAGATTTTGGCAGGGTCTGGTA
>JAUIKE010000044.1 GCA_030430845.1 Bacteroidia bacterium
ACAATGGAAATTGGCTTTGATAGTCTGGTTCTCCTCTCAACTGATGCTAAAATAACAACGGCCTGACGAAATTTTATTCCGTCAGGCCGTTCATGCATCCCTTTTCAGGGATGCCCGTGTTAGTCACCTGGTGACTCCAAGTCACCAGGTGACTAACACAAGATTTCCCTGCTCCAATATCATAATAGTCGGCCCCAGCTATTTACCTCTGGCCTCCTCCACATTAAGCGTATCCTCGGCCAGCTCACGCCATCTGAAACGATCCAGCCAGGGGTGCGTTTCTCCAAGGGCAGCAGCTGCGATTAATTTGCCGAGTACTGGTCCCATTTTATAGCCATGTCCGCTACCGCCGGTGCCGATGGTCAGGCCATTCAAGGCGGGGTGTTGATCGATCCAGAAATGCCCGTCGAGCGTGTCGGTGTAGACACAGCGTCGCGTGTAAACGATTTTTTGCTCAAGTAGACTCGGGAAGGTTTCCTCCAAAAAGCTTTTTAGTTTTTCATGATCTTGTGGTAGTACGACCCGCTCATCGTCCTCAGGATGTAAGTCGAGTCCTTTGCCGTGATTAGCAATTTTAATCACCTTTTCAGTGGGATGAGTTGGGAAGCCATACCAGCCGGAGTTGGAAATATCTGCTGCAAAGACTGGGAAATCAGGCATGTCAAACAAATCGGGTTTGCTCGGCTGGATGTGAAAAACAGGATGTCCGGTTACTTTTATATAGGGAAGCAACTCCGGGATCAGATAGGGCGTAAAAGCGCCTGCACAAACAATAGTGTGGCTGCTTAGATAGGAATTACCTTCCCGGGTACGCGCTCCGGTAATTGTTCCAGCTTCCTTGATCAACTCATGAACAGTTTGTTGCTCCTGAATGTCCACGCCTAATTGTCGGGCATATTCCGTCAGCATAGCTACAGCCCGACCAGATTCAGCGAAACCCGCTCTGGGGTGAAAAAATCCGTCAACGAATATTCCCGGGCGAATGGCAGGAAATCGCTCCGGTATAGATGCTTCATCCAGTCGCTGCGGACTGTGCCCGGCCAGGATCAGGTTGCCATAACTACTTTTCTCAAACTCCTGAGAGGGGTCCTCCATCTTTTTTTTACATAACAGTAAAAAGCCTACTTCGTGATACAAAGTCGTATTAAATAGCTCATTCCAGGATTTCCATCCATCTATACATTGGTCGGCCATTTTCAGGTAGTCAAAGTCCGATCCATACTCCATTCTTACAATTTTACTGATATCGGTTGACGCAGCCAAAGGGTGGGGAATACTACCTGGGTTGAGGGTGCCGACTTTAAATCCTTTTTGACGCAGTTCTATAGCGGTCGTAATGCCAAAAATACCGGCGCCAACGACCAGGAAATCATAAGTTGCCATATATGGGTTTTTAAAAACTTGCTTAGTCAGCAATTTGGACCTTGCAGACGTTTTAGTAACTGTAGAAGTTTTAATTACATTCATTGCAGGAAACTTCAACAGCTTCGAATATAGTTAAAACTCCCTTTAACATTTGGAGGTTACAACTTACAACATTATTCATGATTTTTAAAAGACTTTGAGATGACTTATCATGCTCGTTTTCTCTTTTTGGGGTTGATATGGATAAGCTTTATTTCCTGCAGCCAGGAGTCCCTTAGCCCTGCCGAAATAATTGAAGCACACATGACCTATGTTTATCCCAATGGAAGGACATCCATAGAGAATATTACGACCGTTGCGAACTGTAAAGGACCGGATGGTAACTATATTACCGTGACAGAATCTTTGGGAGAAAAAGACTATCTCTATTTTTACCAAAACTTTTTTTATCAGGAAAACTTTAGCGCGGTGGTTGTGGATGCACAAACGGTCTATGCTGTTGATGAATCATTACAGGTAAGCGATACCCTTTCCGAAACGACCGCCTGGGTGCTCAAGACGCATGAGTTTCATAAAATCATCCTTCAATTAGATGATTGGTTCAGCGAATTTAAACCGGCACCGGATACGGTTTATTTTTCTATCCCTAGCCGTCAATTAACAGCCAAAGATCAGTGGGAGCAGCCTTTTCGATTGTTTTTTGACCTTGAAAATGGACAATGCATAGGCTTTCAATTCGAGAATCAGTTGAATCCCGGAGAATTGTTACGTGTATTCTATAAAGACTGGCAGCCCCATGGCGATTATGTGCTTTCCGATAAGGTGGATATCATTCAGGGGGAGGACCAGGTATATTCTTTTGATTTTGACAGTGTCGAGCTAAATAAGCCCACTTTTAAAACACTCAATTACTAAATATGAAACCTTTAATCCTAATTGCAACGCTGTTTTTCTTTTTTGGATGTGATTCAAATGCCCCTTTTGATAAAGAGCAAGCCACTCAGGAAGTTCTTCAATTGCATCATGCTCAGCGAGATTATCATGTTAATAAGAAGGCAGAGGAGTTTGCCAGGCTTCTGTCCGATGATCACATTTCTGTGAACAGAGGGCTTATTTCGAGACCTACTTATGAAGAAAACTTTCAGCGATTTACGAATTACTTCAATAGCGTAGAATTCATCAAGTGGGACGACCTGGTCGAGCCAGTCATCCGTTTTTCGGATGATGGGAAGCTGGCCTATACCATTGTAGATAAAGAGGTCATCTTACAATATGAGGGGGAAGGCGGTGAAGTCTTGCAGGATACCACCCATTTTGCCTGGACCGCCATTTACAGAAAGGGGGAGGACGGTTGGAAAATTGAGCATGTCGCTTCAACAAATGAATAGTGGATTGCAGTAATATTGGAGTGAGGAAATCTTGTGTTAGTCACCTGGTGACTCCAAGTCACCAGGTGACTAACACAAGATTCACAAAATTTTATTTGGACGCAACCCCCCTGTCCGCTTTTGTCCGAAATTGTCCGATTTTGGCAGCCTATCCGTATGGGTTTGAAAGCCTGCCTGGCCAGGTTGCCTCCCCTGGCCAGGCAGGCTTTCAAGCTTTTCTTAGAAAGTACTCAAAGCCTTCGCCTCAGGCACAATTACTAAAAAATCATAGTTAAATGCAATATCCCTGAGTGGTGCGATCTGTCGTTTATTAAACTGGTGCCGCATACTTTTGAGATCCACCAGCAGCCAGTCTGTGCCATTAGAGCGAGCCTGGACCGCCTCAAGGATCAATGGGTTTATATTTTTGGTGTTGTCAAATTCCTGGGTGCCGCCAAAACCTCCAGCTGCCTTGCCCTTCAGGCCCATTACGCTGATGTGCAGGGAGCTGCTGCCGTTCATCGCAGCCAGTTCATGAATCATATTGCCAAGGTCAAGCTGGTCGTAGTAGGATAGCCCTTTATAGGTGTGGGTCGATCCGAATTTAAAAACAACCTTTGGATGGGGGGTATGTTGCTGTGCCGCCCGGTAGTAGTCCATAAATTGCTTTTTCATAAGCTTTACCCGAACCGAATTGTTGTCATATTGCCGCCCGGCAAACCAATAACCATAAATCTCCTGCGTCTTCTGAATGCCTTTTAATATTTGGGTGCTTTCCTTTTCTTCCTCCTTGCCAAATACTGCGAACAGTTTTTTATAGTCGTCCTCTCCGAGGGTAGATATCAGCGACTTACTCTGATCCTGCGTTTTGAGAAAAGCGTCGAAGCCTTTTTTGCCTTGCTCCAGGTATTGCTCGGCTAATTCTTTGGCTTTTTTGTTAGGTGCAATTTCCGCTAATCGAGCAAACATATACCTGGGAGCAGCTGCAAATACTTGGTCGACGCCCCAAAGAATCGGCCCTTCTCCTTTACTGTTTTTTACAGCTTTATATAGAAAATCAAAGTCTTCCTTGTTATTGTAAAAAGGGATGGCCAATGGGAACTCCTTACAAAAAGCCTCCAGCTTAGTTCGATCCTCTTTGACCAGTGCCTCTAATTTTTGAGCAATAAAGGGGTCCGTTTCTACACACAGGTAATCAAAGCCCCGGGGATTCCCTTCCAAAAAAAGTGCTTTGGTGAATTCGCCGACTTCCTGAATGCCGTGCTGCTCTCCAACCAATAAAAATTGCTGACCCTTCATGGCTTTTCTTACAACCTCGGCGCCCTTTCCTGAAAATCGATCATTTTTCACATTAAGATGATGGGTGTTTTTCTTTAATGCTTCGATGAGTAGACTATCCTGTGAAAAAGAAGATTGTAATGCGATTAATGCAAAAAAGAGAAGGAAGCCCCTTCTGTAAAATGGTAGTTTTAAGCTAAACGGAACGGCAGTATTTTTCATATCGTTATGGTATTGGTTCGGTCAATAAGAGACTCAAAATGCCAAAAGCGTTACGCTATTTGTCGATGCACAAGAAAATTTCATCGAAAGAACAGTCTATTTTTTCTTTTCGCACTTCACATCCGGCAAACTGCAAACGTTTTTAACGACCATCAAATGAGCCGGGTGCAGCCCTTTGGGGTCGCTTACCCAACTCGGATCGGATACATTGATGTACAATTCATTGCCGTCCGGGCTGACGGCTATTCCATTGGGCTTGGAAAAACTGGCCTGGAGGGCCGGCCCTTCTACATTGCTGAATGCACCGTTGCCGGCAATTAGCTCTGCTTCTCCGGATTTCGAAATTTTATAGATGGTCCCTTTCCCGATACTTGTCACAAACAAAAATCCTTGCGAATAAGTGATATGGCCATTGCCCACCGGATTAGGCCCGCCTTGTAGCGCAGGCAGTTCCACCAAAACACTTACCTGCCGGTTGGGCGCAATTTTGACGATTTTGCCATTACTAAAATTAACGGCCACCAAAGTGTCTCCTTCTATGATCGTCAGGCCGTTCGGACAACTGAAGTGTTCACTTTCTGCGAAAACAGAAGTAGAGCCGTCTTGCTCAATTTTCCGGATCGACGGCTCTGCGCAATTACAGACAAACAATTCATCCTGGCTGTTGGCCACGATACCCACAGGCGTTTTGAGTCCTTCCGTGGCAAAATCATAAATGACCTCCCCATTCGGCAGCACCTTACTGACCTGATTTCCGTGAGGGTTGGATTGGTAAAAATTACCATTCGCATCAAAACAAGCGCCCGATGCTCCTTTAAAACCGGTAGCAAAAAGACTGACTTTTCCTGTTTTGGGGTCTACTTTATACACGCTGGTGCTATCCTGAGGCTGGAAGGCTGCCCCAAAATCACTTACATAAACGAAGCCGTCCGGTCCCATGGTTACGCCACCGCTGGCATTGATGTTAGGAACGAGTTTTTTGACTTCCAGTTTCTGCGCTGCTAGATAGGTGGGAACTAACAATAAAAAAGAAAGCACTAAATATTTCATGGCGTTAATTTTTTTCAAAATACAGCAAGCCGGGGTATTATCCTTTTTTTTACTTACCAATGCAGAGAATGCCTTTATTCATGCGGTGAAATGTTCGGAAGGAGATAAACTACGGGAGTGGAAGCGCTGTTATTTGGGTATAAAAAAATAAAGCATGTCTGTCAGAACGATTCGTCAATATCAATACCAAGCTCCTGCTACGCTTCAACGGCCTCCTCATTTTGAGCTGAAGGCGATTGATGTGGATACATATTGTGTGGCTAATGAAAATGAGCAATCCGATTACTATAAAATCTTTTGGATCGAAGATGGTTATGGGGAGTATCAAATTGACTTTAAGTCCTTTAAGATTGAAAAGTCAGGCTTGTTTTTTCTTTCTCCAGGGCAGATTTTGACAATTGAAAGCGAAAAAGTAAAGTCGGGCTACCAAATCAGTTTCGACCGGGAATTTTACTGTGTGGAAACGCACGGCAAGGAGATTGCCTGTAACGGCGTTTTATTCAATAATGTGCATCGAGCCACGATGATCCCATTGGTAAAGGAGGATAATCCCTATTTCCTGGATGTGTTGCAAAATATGATGAAAGAAATAGAAAGCCCCGGTCCGGCCCATCGCGAAATGCTGGAAACCTACCTGCGTATGTTCCTTATCGGGGCATTGCGCAAATGGGAATCACTGAACCTGAAGCCGGAAGTGAAAGAAGATGAGCAAAGTCGCCTGGCAGCGGATTTTATTGCTTTGGTGGAAAAACATTTTACCCATTTCCATAGTGTTACGGCTTATGCCGAAAAACTGGGGGTGTCGCCGAAATCCATATCCAAACGATTGAATATTCTGGGGTATAAAAAACCGACCGAAATCATTAGAGATAGAATTGTGCTTCAGGCAAAACGGGAACTCCGTTTTTCCAATAAATCCGTTAAAGAAATTGCCTTTGAGCTGGGTTTTGATGACCCGGCCTATTTTACCCGGTACTTTAAAAAGGGAGTTGGTGAATCGCCTTTGTCTTATCGGGAAAAAAATAGTTAGACTGGTTATACCTCCTTGTCCAAATATCAGGAACCTTTGTCCATTCCCCCGACTTGCTTTCGGGCCTATCTTTGTATGGACAAAATGAAAGAATCATCCAAATCAAAATACGATTATGATCACGATTAAAATGTATGGAGCCGACTGGTGTCCGGATTGCCAAAGAGCGAAGCATTTTTTGAAAGAAAACGGTATCGCCTTTGAATACATCGATGTGGATGTGGATGCGGAAGCGTCGAGCCTGATAGAAAAGATCAACAAAGGAAAGCGGATCATCCCCACCCTTTTGATCGATGATCAGCCTTATACCAATCCGGACAACGGAACGCTGAGGAAGGTGCTGAATATTGCCGACAATGCAGATAAAAAGGTGTACGACTCGGTCATTATTGGTGCAGGAGCGGCCGGCCTGACAACGGCGATCTACGCACAGCGAGACCGTTTCTCAACACTGATTTTGGAAAAACGCAATATCGGCGGTAACGCTTATTTGACGGATAAAATTGAGAATTACCCCGGATTTACGAGCATCTCCGGGCCCGAACTGATGAAACGTATGGCTGATCAGGCTACTGAGTTAGGAACCACTATTCGACAAGGGGTAGACGTAAGAGGCGTTTTTAAAGAAGGCGATATTTTTCGCCTCGAAACCAACGACGGGGAGTTTTACGGACGTTCGGTAGTGGTGGCCACCGGTTCTTCTTATCGCAAGCTGAAAGTGCCTGGTGAATCTGAGCTGATCGGTTCCGGAGTGCATTTCTGTGCCACTTGTGACGGCGCTTTTTACAAAGACAAAGAGGTGATCGTGGTAGGAGGGGGCAATAGTGCCCTCGAAGAAGGCCTGCACCTGGCTGATTTTACGAAAAAAGTGAAGTTTGTTAACATTACCGACGGCTTCACAGCTACTGAGACCTACATCGAACAAATAGACGAATACGATAACATTGAAGTGTATCACAACCGTACTTCGGTCGGTTTTGAGACAGATGCGGACGGAAAATTCAAAGGAATCAGGGTCCGACACAACCAAACGGGCGAAGAAGATGTCATTACTGCAGATGGAGCGTTCATTTTTATCGGATTACAGCCCAATACCGGCTTTGTCAAAAACCTGGTGGACCTGGACGAACGAAAGTTTATCCAAACCAACGACGAACAGGAGACCAGCGTGCCGGGTATTTTTGCAGCGGGCGACAACCGAAAAGGTGCCATTGCACAAGTCGCTTTTGCAGTAGGAGAGGGAGTAGCGGCCAGTTATGCTCTGAGAAAGTACCTCAAGCAACAGGCTAAACAGCGATCCATCGCCCCCGCGGTTTTACAAGTAGCTTAATATAGAGCAATATTCAAGTTTTCTTTTAGACGAGCAGTCCTTCCCCAAAAGGACTGCTTTTTTATTTATAGGAATACTGGGTGGCCGACCGCTGCCAATAATTTCTATAAATGCCTATATTGACAAGCTTCGGGAACTTTTGTCCATTCATCTCCCTCCCTTTTCCCTGCATCTTTGTATCGAACATTAAAACAAAACGAAATCGGTAAGAGAGGAATAATTTTTCCCTTTTACAAAACCAAAAAAAATTCAGATAATGAAAAAGATCCAAGTTCCCACTCGTGAGCAAGTAGATGCCAAGTCGCAAGCCATTTTTGACCAATTAAAAAAGCAGTTGGGCATAGTGCCTAACCTGTATGCTACCATCGGTTATTCCAGCGAAGCCCTGGAAGCCTTCCTGAACTTCTCTGGCAGCGCCGGAAAAGGCAGCTTTACCGGCAAAGAGATCGAAGCGATCAAGCTGGCGGTTTCAGAAGCCAATGAATGTAAGTACTGTCTGGCAGCACACACCGCTCTGGCTAAAAACCAAGGCTTCACTCAAGAAGAAACCTTGGAGCTACGTGCCACCAGCATCCAGGATGAGCGCCTGCAGGCCATCACCACCTTGGCAAGGGACATCACGCTGAACCGCGCCCGCGTAAACCCGACTAATCTGGAACGCTTTTACGCCCAGGGCTTTGAGGAGAAAGGTCTGATCGATCTGATCGCAGTGGTACATGCGATCTCCTTTACCAATTACACCCATATTTTGACGGATGTGCCCGTTGATTTCCCAAAAGCAGAACCTCTGCCTGTGGAGGTGTAGATAAAATAAATGCCGGAAGAATGCTTGCATTCTTCCGGCATTCTTTTTTAATCTGGAATGCTGGAATAAATCGTCAAAATAATAATAAATCCCTGAACCCTGAACCCTGAACCCTGAACCCTGAACTCAAAACCCATAATGCGGTATATTCTCTCCTAAAACAATATCTCTTTCTCCCATCAAAATTCCACCTTCTTTTCGCAACTCAATAATTCCATTTCCCCCTCGATTTCTCATCCTGGATCGGATTTTGGAAGAAAGCAGCGGATCATCGGCGAAGTAATAGCTATCGAGATAATATTCTTTTTTGTTCGGTTCTTTGACGGTTAGGTGAATATGAGCGGGTTCCGTCCGACTTGGGTAGACGCCCGGCCGTAAGGTGTAAAACGTGTAATGGCCTTTTGAATTGGTCTTTAGCCAGCCTCGAATAGAGCCATGTCGTTTTTCCCAGCCTTTGGCGTTGGTATTAGCCGCATAGTGCCCCGATTGGTCGGTGTGGTAGACATACAGGATGACGTTAGGCGCGGGAGTTTTTCCATCTTTTTGATAAACTGTTCCGGTGATTTTGAGTCGTGGTCCTTTTTTATGAAAATCGGGCAGGGTTGTTTCGGAGCTTAAAAGTTGATCTCCATATTCATAGACGGCTTCGCAGCCTTCGCAGGGCCCTCCGAGGATTTGCTTGGATTGGGCGTAGGTATTGGAGTGGAGTAGCAGTAATAGAGAAAGAAGGCAGTAGTACTTCATAGTTTTTTTATGACAGATTACCTTCTTTCCAATTAGTTTGCAATTATTGGTAGAGCAATGGGGGAGGAAAGTCGAGGAATGAGGAAAGTAATACATTTCAATCTTACTTAAACGGCGGACCAGCTACCCAACCCACAATAGATCTTCTTTTTCCTTTGGTAATTTCACTTACCCGATGCATGATAAAAGAAGGGAAGATAATGACGGTACCCGGCGTTCGAGGGGCTTTTACAATTCTGTTGTTGATCCGGAATTCGAGGTCGCCGCCTTGATACCCTCTGTCATTAGAGAGCTGGATGCTGAAACTCAGTTTTCGGATAGATGAATCCCCCGTGCCAAAATCGAGATGCCAGTCAAAAAAATCACCTTCTTTGTATTCCGACAGCTGGAAGGGCTCATAAAAGCCGCGCAGGTCAAAATTGTAATACTGGTTGGCTTGTGCAATAAAGGGAGCCATGCGCTCAAAGATCCAATCCATTTCGCCTCCGTACGTAAGCGGTATGACGGAGGACTTTCTGATTTCTTCGGCCGATTCTTCTTCTCCTTCCAATTCTCCTTTCTGACTTTCCTGAGTTTTATAAAAATCGTGGATTTGATTCAATTCGTGGGGCAGGATAACAGAGTCGATCCATAAATACTCGGTGAATTGCGGCAGCGGATTGATCGGGAACGGGTAAGCAGGCATGAATGGAATTTAAGGTGAAATAAATGAGCGTTGAAGATACATATTTCTGGTGATAGGTAGGGGTATATATCAGAATGTACTATTTTAGTTAGGACTTTAAACTATATTTTCTAGCGGAATGGGCAATGGAAGGTGCCGGCGGTACAAACGCTAAGACAAGGCAAGTATGAGGCCAAAACCTATGACCGTCCAGGCTGTCAAAACCTTTCAAAACCTGCCAAAAGCGGACAATTTCGGACACTTGCTGGCTAGTGTGGGCTAAAATGGGTAACTTTGCCAAGGCGTAAAAAGTCGTTAGTGACCTGGTGACTCCAAGTCACCAGGTCACTAACGGCCATCCCCACCTCCACCATAATCAGGTTGCCCTCCACTATCATTATAGCGTTCCGGAAAATCATCGGAATTCACACCAAACCCTGCTCAATCACGCTCTCTGCACAGGCCAGAACCGCTTCCTTATTTGAAATAGGCTCCCAATTGAGCAATCTTTTTGCTTTGGAATTATCTACCTTTCGCTCCGCTCCAAGATCGATTAAAATAGGCTGAAGAGTTTTGTCTATGTAAGAGAAAAGACGTACAGCGAAGTTGGGGAGGATGGCCTTTGGGATTTTTTGTCCGGATATTGTTTGTGTAAGATATATCCATTCATTTCCCTACTTTTGCCGCAAAAAACATGCAAAGCTTTTGGAGCTTTCTTCGTGCTAATAAATACTTGCTTCTTTTTGGAATAGTTCTGACCTATTTCTCCAGTTTCGGACAAACCTTTTTAATTTCTCTTTATATTCCTGAATTGGGCAAGGCTTTTGACTTGTCTAATACCGGCCTTAGTTCACTGTATGCAGTGGCAACCATGGCATCCGCTTTTACGCTGCCCTGGCTGGGGCGTTTGGTAGATACCCAGCCTTTGAGAAGGTTTTCATTTGGTGTGATCGGAGGTTTGATGCTGGCTTGCGTGATTCTTTCAGTAGCCTTCCATCCCGGACTGGTATTACTGGGGTTTTTCGGTCTTCGACTGTTCGGACAGGGATTAATGAGCCATACCTCTATTTCTACCATGGCCCGGGCCTTTGTAAAGGATAGAGGCAAGGCCATCAGCATAGCTACCCTGGGCCATCCGCTTGGGGAGGCCACACTTCCATTACTGATCTCATTCGTTATTGGAGCCTGGGGTTGGCGGATGGGACTGCGGTTGAGTGCCTTGAGTTTGTTAGTATTGGTAGTCCCGCTAATTTTTTTACTGTTAAGAAATCAGTCTAAAGAACTGTTGTTGCCGAGTAGTTTGGAAAAGGAGACGGCTCAAACCAGTAAAAACCCCTTACGTATTTTAACCCAATCTTCATTTTGGATCATTGCCCCAGCTGTCTTTATCCTGGGCTTTATGAACACCGCGATTTTCTTTTTTCAAATAAAATTGGGGAATAGTCGCGGCTGGGAGCCTTCCTGGGTAGCGGCTTCCCTGTCGATCTATGCTTTGGCCAGCGCCTTATCCATGATGAGTGCCGGCCCCCTGGTGGATCGCCTGAGCGCGCGAAAGCTGTTTCCTTTTATGCTGATCCCTTATGTAATGGGCTTGCTGGTGTTAGCATTTTTCAGTCATCCGATCGCATATCCGGCTGCGCTGGTGCTGATCGCAATGTCAAATGGCGGAGGCGGAACGATCAAAAATGCCTTGTTCGCAGAAGTGTTCGGAACGGAGATCATCGGCTCGGTGCGCTCGGTCTTCCATATGGTGATGGTGTTCAGCACAGCTCTGGGGCCGATCAGCTTTGGGGTGCTGCTGGATAGCGGCTGGAGTTATGAAAGTGTCTTTTTATTATCGGCCGGCTTGGTGTTGGTGATTTTGGTTTGGAGTTTTTTTATCAAGCGTTTACGAGTTTGATGCCCAGGGAGCAGTTCTAAAAGCCTTGCAATACCTGCCAAAATCGGACAAAATCGGACAGGGACTTGCATCCAAATAAAATTTTGTGAATCTTGCGTTAGTCACCTGGTGACTCGCAGTCACCAGGTGACTAACGCAAGATTTTCCCCGCTCCACTATTTTGCGAGCCCACTCCACTATCAGAAGACTCTTATCCCTTTTTTCTCACCGGTACCCAAACCTCCTCTTCTGCTCCAGGGTCATCCGGCCGGTATTGATCATCCATGATTTCAAATTGAGGGCGATTGTCTAATTCATAATCAGAGTTGGGGAGCCAGCTACCGAAAATGAATTGCGACGTTTTGGGGAAATCACTCGGCAGGCCTTGATGGATGAAAACGGCATATAGCCCTGCCGGGACCGTCAGTACCTCCAGCCCTGTCGGAAGGGCCTTGAGCTCGCCGACCTCAACAGCGGCCCATTTTTCAAACGGCGTTTGTGGCGTGAAGGGGCCTTGGTGGGAAAAGATCTGAACAGAAAAAAAGGCATTCGGAAGGACTTCCTGTATCTCTCTTACCCGGGGCTTGAAACTTTGCCAAAGCTCCTGGGTTTGGTTGTCGGCCAAAGTAGTTTGAATGCGCAGACCGATTAAGTGCTTTTCTGAAATACTCCTGATTTTGGGTGGTTGATGGTTCATTTTTGAGATGTTATCCAGTATTAGGTAGTTCTAAAGCATTTCCCTCACCTTCTCAAGAAACCTCTCGTAATTTATTTGATTGGCTTCCTCTAAAGACATTATTTTGCCGTTCTCATCTTCTGCACCTGGAGCGGCTGCCCCTCTTTTTACGGCCACTATTTTTTTGTTCCGGTCCAGGTAATAACTGGCCGGAAAACCTAAGTAGTGCTTGAAGGATCGAAAGTTCAGGTTTTTTTCCTTAGCTTTTCCGGGTCTGTGAACGAGCGTGACCTTATCCGAATACTTTTTGGCCAACTCCTCTAACTTCGCCGGCTCATCCCAAAGAAGAACGATCACTTTGATATCCTCTTCAAATTCATCGGCGATCCGATTGATGGCTGGGATCTCTGCCAAACAAGGCTGACACCAGGAGGAGGACATTTTTAAAATGATGGGCCTTGAAATGTTTTCCAGTTTTTCAATATGCCCACTCAAATCACTGAACTCGTAATTGGGCATCGTTTTTCCAATGATACAATCTGGTCCAGCTTCAAATATTCGTAAGCCATCCTCAACTTGTCCCGATTTAATCAGGGAATCAACCCGCATTTTATATTCTTCGACACAGTTTCGTACATCGGCTGAGTAGTAATCTACCTGAGCATCTAATTGGAAGGAAAAAAAGAATAATAGGGGAATAAAAAGCTTTTGCATTTTTAATGGGGTTGTTTTTATAGTTAGAAAAACCAGTGCAATTTACAAAAAACGGTTTTATGCTGACAATTTGAATGGACTCCCAAAATCAAAACCCGGAACGATTCTTTATCTTTACCCACATACATCATTCACCATAAAAACGAAGCATGAAAAAAATAATTTCATCCTCCCTCATCACTTTTTTTCTTCTAATTACCCTCCACGCCCAAGAAGGCGAACGCTCCACAGGCCCCATCATTAAAGATTACGGCCCGACTTTCAAAGTAGAGAACCCTGACTTCAAACTCGACCCTAAAAAGAAATACAAGGTCGTTTTCGATATCCACAACTCTCCCGAAGATCCCTCGGCCGTAAATCCGATGATCAATACCCTGGCCCGTTTTCTCAATATGCATGCCGGGGCCGGCGTACCTCTGAAAAACCTCAAAGTAGTAGGTGTCATCCATAACAAAGCGAGCAAGGATGCGATGAATAATGAAGCTTATCGGGAAAAATTTGGCGTCGATAACCCCAATATCCCACTCATGGAGGAATTGGAAAAGGCCGGTGCCCAGATCTACATGTGCGGCCAGTCGATCCACGCCCGCGGGGTCGATCCGGAGCGCATGGCAGAGCCGGTGAAAACAGCCCTGTCGGCCATGACAGTCTTCCTGAGCCTGCAAAACGAAGGATATACTTTGATCCGTTTTTAAGTAGTTGAGGGATTCTGGTGTTCTGGTGTTCAATTTAAATAGTTTTAGAACAGGGTGCTTATCAAAGATTTGAAAAAAAAGCTGAGACAATTTTCCTTGAACCCCGGAACCCCGGAACCCCGGAACCTCGGAACCTCGGAACCCAAATAAACTATGAAAAAAAACAACCTAACACTAATCATACTCTTCCTTCAGTTGGCAACACTTCCTATGGTTGCCCAACAAGCCCAGATCGGTGAAAATAGCCGGACGCTGCTGGTGTGGCCCTTCGATGAAAGCTTTTACATCGATCAATATGTAGGCTCTCATGGGTGGAACATGATCTGCGGGCCCGGTTGCGGGTATCATACGAATAGTGACCAGAGCGCGCTGGACTGGTCGCGATATGGCCTGTCTTCCTGCGGCGCTGTTTTTAATGCGCCCTTATCAGGCACGGTTTTATATGTCCGGCTGGGCAGTAATACCGGCTACGGGAATCAGGTGATTATTCAGTCAGATCAGGACTCCACTTATGCCTTCCGCATGGCACATATGCAGGAGGTTTGGGTAGGCAGCGGTGATTATGTGGAGGCCGGCGAACCCATCGGCAGAGTAGGGGACACCGGCAACGGCGGCTGTCACGGACACCTGGCGATGTACCGGAAAATCTATGACCGAGCCGAAAATGTGTTGCAGCCCATAGATTCTAATCAAGTGTATAAACGGGCGATTGACTACTTGAAAATAGGTGAATTCGTGCCGACGCCCTACGAAAACCCCGCTTACTTCTCGGAACCTTTTTCTTTTGTGAGAGACCAGGAGGGCATCGTACTGGACTTATTCAGTGTAGAAGACTTTCATTTCGCAGTTGAAGATTCTATCAGAGTAAAGGCTCGGATCCGAAATCTGGGCGAACAGGAATGGACCGGCGTCCTGGCTTTGGACATTCAGGACGAGGAAATATATCGATATAGTTCTCTTTCTGAGCATATAGGGGAATCGGATACCTTTACATTATATACAGGGAACTCCAAGGAGTTTCAACTAGTCTTTCCACTTACTAAATTTGATCCGGGGCTGTATTTTGTTCATTTGCTGTTTGTTTCAGAAGCTCGTTCTTCCGACTTATTGACACGGGCGAAAGTTTGGTCGCCGCTTCGCAGCGCTCATGTTCAACTGCTGTCAAAGGAAGACTGTAATCTGGATGAGCCCAATGACGAACCAGGCACAGCGACCTTGCTTTTTCCTGAGCCTTTATCAAACCCTGTCAAAGCACAAAAAAAGGAAGGCCTCATTTCCGTTTTTGGAGATGAAAAAGATGTTTACACTTTTCAAACAATGCAGCCAGGTCGTATGAAGATCAACTTTACAGATACGATCCGTTTTTCCATGGAAATTTATAACGAGTCTGGCCCGGTCTCGGTTTCGGGCAAAGCCGGCTTGTCTTCCTTTATCACAGAGCCAGGTGTTGCTTATTTTATTGAGTTCAGCGCTCGCCCTGATTGCAATCGGCCTTATGAGTTTCGGTATGAGTGGACGCCTGTCGAAAGGGTGGCCTGGCAAATGACAGTGGCCGATCAGCTGAATAGTGAACTCACCGTGCTCGAAGCTGCAGTGATTGAATGGCAGATCATCGATTTAATGGGGCGTCGACTTTTTTCTTCGGGGAAAAAAATGTTGGAACCTGGAGCCTATTTTAACACATTTCCACTGGATAATGTCTCACCAGGAGTATACCTTGCAGCCCTTTTCGTGGATGGCCGATTGACGGAGCATAAAAAGTTTTTTTGGCATCCATAAAACTTAAGGGCATGGGCCGACAGCCCATCCCCTTAAACAATTACAGCATGACAATAATTTATACCTTAGACCTGATCGGAACCTTTGTGTTCGCGATCAGTGGTATGTTGGCGGCGGCCAACAAGCAGTTTGATGTGTTCGGTGCATCGGTGATCGCTTTCGTAACAGCGGTAGGCGGCGGCACTTTACGAGATGTGCTGATCGGTGCGCAGCCGGTGGGCTGGATGAAGGATCTGAACTATCTTGGAGTGATCGCCTTGGCAGTGCCTGTCAGCTATTTTTTCCGCGCTTATATTCAAAAGTTGCGAAAAACCATGTTTTTGTTCGACACCATCGGCATTGGTTTGTTCACGATCCTGGGTTTACAGAAAACCCTGGATATGGGGCTGCACTATGTGGTGGCTGTTATGATGGGGGCCGTTTCAGCTGTTTTCGGTGGGGTGATCCGGGACCTGTTATCCAACGAAATACCCTTGATTTTTAGAAAAGAAATTTATGCCACTGCCTGTATTTTAGGAGGCATCATCTACTTAAGTTTGACCGTGCTGGGCGTGGAATATCACATCAGTGTGATCAGCACCGTGGTGTTTATCATCGTGATTCGAATTTTGGCAGTTCGGAAGCACTGGAGTTTGCCTATGATAAAGTAGCAAATTGCCGGCGGCAATTTGCTACTTCTTTATAATGTTGATCGCGACCCACTTCGACCGCGGCGTTTTACTTCCCTTCGCATACGAATCAATCGGTACCAGGACATTCGCTTCGGGAAAGTAAGTCGCTACGCAACGACTCGGTATATTGTATGGGACCACGATAAACTTCCGGGCGACCCGCTCTTCTCCTTTAAAATGACCGACCAGGTCCACTACATCTCCTTTTTTTAGGTCATTAGCCACCATATCCTCTCGATTCATCAATACAACCCGGCGTTCGTTGTAAATTCCACGGTAGCGATCATTCAGGCCATAAATGGTGGTGTTGTACTGATCGTGGCTGCGGATAGTCATCATAATATACTCTCCCTCCTTAAGGTCATTTTGAGGCACTTCATTTACGGTGAAGTGTGCTTTGCCGCTGAGTGTATTAAATGTTTGCTCGCGGGCACCATTGGGTAGGTAAAAGCCTCCCGGCTCGCGTACCCTTTGGTTATAATCGTCAAAGCCGGGCACGACTGCCTCGATCGCATCCCGGATGTGATCATAGTTCTGTATCATGGTGTCCCAATCGACTTTTGAGCGAACACCCAGCGTAGCTTTAGCAAGGCCCGCCACGATGGCAGGTTCGCTTAAAAGATGCTCTGAACAGGGGGCCAGAATACCCTTTGAGGAATGTACGACCCTCATTGAATTTTCTACGCTCACGAATTGCTCTGCTCCGTTTTGGGCATCCCTGTCGGTTCGGCCGAGGCAGGGTAAGATCAAGGCTTGCTTGCCATGAACCAGATGACTTCGATTAAGTTTGGTGGATACATGTACTGTCAGTTTACAGTTTCTCATGGCTTCGGCGGTGTACTCGGTGTCCGGTGTAGCGGATATGAAATTACCGCCCATGGCAAAAAAGACTTTTGCCGCCCCTTTATGCATGGCTTTGATAGCGTCAACAACCGCATAACCGTGATGACGGGGCACCTTGAATCCAAAATGCTGCTCTAATCGGTCCAGGAATTCCGGCTTGGGAGCTTCCCAGATCCCTACTGTTCGATCCCCTTGTACGTTGCTGTGACCCCGTACCGGGCAAGTGCCTGCTCCGGGCTTTCCAATAGCGCCTTTGAGTAAAAGAAAGTTGACTACCTCCTGGATATTGGCCACCCCATTTTCGTGCTGGGTCAGCCCCATCGCCCAGCATAGAATGATCTTTTTCTTGAACTTGATCATGTCGGCTGCTTCACGAATCTGTTTTTCCGGAATGCCGCATTCCTTTATCAATCCTTCCAGACTATGTTGTTGAAGATGTTCCACAAAGGCTTTATAGTCGACTGTTTTTTCCCGAATAAAACCATGATCGACCACCGAACCTGGAGATTTTTCCTCTTCTTCCAGTAAGACCAACATAATGGCCTTTAGCAAAGCGATGTCTCCATTGACTTTAAGCTGTAAAAATAGATCGGACAATTTGGTACCTCCTGTCAGCATTTTACCCGGACGCTGAGGATTCGTGAAATTGATCAAGCCGGCTTCAAGAAGTGGATTAATGGTGATGATCTTACCCCCGTTTTCTTTACATTTTTCGAGGGCAGACAACATGCGTGGGTGGTTGGTGCCGGGATTTTGTCCCATGACGATGACCACTTCCGCTTCATAGAAATCAGCTAAAGTAACCGAGCCCTTGCCGATCCCAAGCGTTTTGATCAAGCCTTCTCCACTTGACTCATGGCACATATTGGAGCAATCCGGTAAGTTGTTGGTACCGTATTCGCGAACGAACAGTTGGTATAAAAAGGCGGCCTCATTGCTGGTACGGCCGGAGGTATAAAAAACGGCCTCGTCTGGTGAGTCCAGCTGATTCAATTCCTTTGCAATTAGTCGGAAGGCATCCTCCCAGGAGACTGGCTCGTAGTGAGTCGCTCCTTCCTTTAAGATCATAGGTTGGGTAAGGCGTCCTTTTTTGCCAATTTCATAATCTGACCAGCCGGACATTTCCACGATAGAATATTGACGGAAAAAATCTGGTTCCAGGCTTCTTTTGGTTGCCTCCTCGGAGATGGCCTTAATGCCGTTTTCGCAATATTCACCAAGAGCAGAGCGCTCATCGTCGGGGTCGGGCCAGGCACAGCCCGGGCAGTCGATGCCCCCTTTCTGATTGAGCTTAAACATAGTTTTGACCCCCGTACTCAGATCCAGGTTTTTCCGGACGTGTGAAAGAGCCGTGACCAGACCGGGAAGGCCAACCGAATCTTTCTTGGGCGCTTTAATTTTTATTCCGGTGAATTCTTCCGGAGGCTGTGCGTTGGTTCTTTCGTATACGACTTTATCGTCAAACCCTTTGTCTTCGACAGATTTGTACTTTTTTGACATGCTCAAGTTGGCTTTTGCTAAATAATTCTATAAAGCTCAGCGGAATGAACGGCTGTCAGCCGTTCATTCCGCTGAGCTTTAATTTTAATTTTGCAAGTCAGCAATCCTGACTTTGCCGCAATATACATTAAACGATTTTTCCCTTAGAAAACCTATTAAAGTAACACCATGTTCCTTACCCAGTTCGATAGCCAGGCTCGAAGGAGCTCCAATCGCTGCAATCATTCCGATACCCGCCATGACGGCTTTTTGTACCAGTTCGAAGCTTATCCGCCCACTGAGCAGCAGAATGTGGTCCTGAATCGGGATCATATCTTTTTGCAAGGCCTGACCGATCAGTTTATCCAAGGCATTGTGGCGGCCTACATCTTCGGCCGATAAAACCAGCTTTCCTTCCAGATCAAACAAGGCTGCCGCATGATTTCCTCCGGTGCGTGTAAAAATAGACTGTGATTCGAACAACTTTTGAGGTAAAGAGCCAAGTAAGGATGCATCGGCTTTAGGAGATAATAATTTAGAGAAAAACGCCGGTACTGTTTGGATCATATCGACCGAGGTTTTCCCACAGACTCCACAGCTGGAAGAGGTATAGGAGTGCCGGCTTTGGTTGGACGTATCCACCTGCACCGATTCATGTAGTTCAATGAGCACCGTATTTTCATCAATAGACCGGCCTGATGTTACCTGCTTGTATTGAGTGATGATGCCTTCAGTAAATAGATAGCCGATGGCCAGATCCACGTCATGGCCCGGCGTGCGCATAGTGATGGCCAGGTTTTCTTCCGTCCGACTATTGGTCGGGCCGCTACCCAATCTGATTTCAACCGCAGCTTCCACCGCAATCAGGTCCTCCTCTTTGGTGTACCGGTCAGCCACAAATTTGTAGATGTGCTGCTTTTTTACGGAAACATTCGTCTTTTCTTTGGTTGACATACCCACTGTTTTAGGGAAAAATATACCAGAATTCACCAAAAAGCAAATGAAAAAATAAATCAGTTCAATTATTTAATATTTGTAGCATTTGTTTTCTGTAAAATATGAATGTAATCTTTTTTACCAGCCCATAACCAACGGTGGTAGCCGATTGTATGCGCTGTATGATAATCGGGTATTGGCCCAAAAGAAATGACCCAGGTATCATCAGTCACCCACCAAAAAGATTTTCCCTCTGCCACTTTTTTATCTGTATGATAATTGTAAAATCCATTATACTCAAACCCGGCATCCATTTGAGTAATAGTAACCTCTTTTTCCTGTAGCCATAGGAACGCATCGTGTTTAGCTCTATTCCAGCTTAAGTAATCATGTGTAGCCAGTAAACTAAACAAGCCCATTGCTATCATAGGTATATACGTTACAAAAACTTGTTTCGGATAGCGGAAAAAGGGCATTAACAAGCAGAAAAACACCGCTATGGGCAACAACAAATACCGGTCGAAGAAACTGGTAATGGACATGGCCGGTAGGTACAGAAGACTAAAAAAGACCAAAAAAGAAAAGAATCGTTTCTGAATGAATGAATAGGTACCTCTATTTTTCCAAATCACCATACATAAGATGCTTGCTGATAATTGAGATAGGAAATTAAGAGCATAAAGTAAATTGTAAGGCACTTGCGGGGTATTAGGAATCTGTAGTGTATATACATCAACTAATAATTCCGGGCCTAATCCCCAGTTATATAATATGTTGCCACCAAAAGGGAATATTTTCCCAGTGCTATGGAGGTAAAACAGTAATACAACATTAGCTATAAAAATACCTGATAACTGCCAAAAAGATAAGTTGGCTATTTTACGAACACGATCCCATACAAAAGGTAGAATTGGCAAACCAAAGAAACCTAGGTATATCCATGTTTTTACAAATTTTTTAAATAATTCTTTAACAAATGATAGTGGTTTCTCTAGAACTGTGTCTAAATATAAACCAGATACAGGAACAAAATGATCACTAATCCCAATTAACGGCTTAACGAGCTTTTCATAACCAAAATAGACGCCTACTCCCAGGAAAGTGAGCAGCAGAAAAGTTTTGACACTTCCTTCCTTCCCTTTTTTCTCCAAGCATATCCATATGCCCAGGATTGGCATCAATAATATTCCTGGCTGTCGAATCAAAAAACTTCCTATGCTCAATAAGCATGCTATTATCAACCATTTTAAACGACTTTCTTGTAAATACAGTAAAACGGCAAAAAGGGACGCTAACATTACAACTAAGAATGGAACATCGGTCATAAAAGAAAAAGAGAGATTAAAAAAAAGAGGTGAGCTAAGGAGTAGTAAGGCTCCTGTCAAAGATGTTTTTGAAGGGATATGTAGCCGGCGACTTATGGAAAAAAACAACCAACTTCCTATGATGGCCAGGGTAAGCGTAGAAAATCGTAAAACAGTAAAACTAAAAGCGCCCCATATCCAGCACCATAAAGCTCCCCACCCAACTTGTAAAATGATATTAGGCGCAAAAAAGCCTTGCATCTCAAGACGCCCTTCCTCGACTAACTTCATTACAGGGTATGCATATTGCCAATCATCATTAAGCGGAAAATCCCCGATAGGATTAACTAAGCAAATGGCTACGCCCCATACTAAAGTTAAAATAATAATCTCTTTGGTTTTCACTCTTGTTGTGTTTGATGCGATCATTGGCAAGGCCTAAAGGCCTTCAATATAGCATAAAATTGCTTTTAGTTCCTGGCAACCTCATACCGGTGGAGGCCTCAATATTTTCCTGATGCGAGATGGAATCAACACCTCAAAACGAAAAAAATAATCAATCAACTACAAAAATAGTTGACAAACGATTTTTTTCGTTCTATATTTGTTTCGAATAAAAATTTAGTCTGGTGAAAAAACTAACTACAAAAGAAGAAGCCATCATGCAGATCATCTGGCAGATGGAAAAAGCCTTTGCCAAAGAGGTCTGGGAAGCGCTCGAAGCGCCCAGGCCTCACATTAATACGGTATCTACGGTCATTCGCAAGTTGGTGGATAAAGGCTATTTGGCCTATGAAGATTTTGGGAGTACGTATCGCTACTATCCGCTCATTACTAAGGAAGATTACACTCGTAAGGTTCTCGGCCCTAAGCTGGCTCATTTTTTTGATGACTCTTACAAAAACGTAGTCGCCTTTTTCGCCAAAGAAGAGCAGATCTCCGAGGATGATTTAAGAGAAATTATTGACATGATTGAGAAAAAGAAAGGAAAGCAATAACTATGGAGCAGCTACTGTCATACCTTCTGGAGGTCAATATTCTCCTCCTCCTTTTATTCGGAGCTTACTGGTGGATTGCCGGTAAAGAAACCTTTCACCAGCTTAACCGGATGTTGCTGCTGGCTATTTTAATTGGTGCTTTTACCCTGCCGCTTATTTCGTTGCCAACAGTCCCTGTTCAGCTGCCTGCCTGGCTGGATTTTTCCAAAGCGGCGGAATTGTCAGTCGTTCCGGCAGCAGAAAACACGGGGATGATCAAGGTTGATATGTCCGGGGTTGCCGGCCCGGTGCATGCGGAAGATACCTCGTTGGTAAATACCTTGTTGAGGCTTTCGCCTGGCGGTATTCTTTTTTCCATTTATGCAATTGTCACTTTTTTCTTCTTGCTCAGGTTTATGGCTCAGTTTTATCCATTATACCGGCTCTTTCAATCCGGCAAGCATTACTGGGATGAAGGCTTGATACAGGTACATGTTACCGAAGATATTTCACCTTTCTCTTTTTTTCATTGGGTGTTTTTTAATCCTGCTCAGATACAAGGGGCGTCCCGGGATTTGATCCTGGCACACGAAAGGGTACATGCCGAGCAGTTTCACAATGTAGATATTTTGCTAGGGGGCTTATGTACAGTTTTGCTTTGGTTCAACCCCATCGCCTGGAAAATCCGGCAGGCTATTAGTCAAAATCTGGAATACATAGCTGATGAGGAAATGCTGCGCAAAGGTGTGAACAGAAAGCAGTATCAGTATAGCTTATTGAGTCTGAATGCCCCGCTCGTAAGGATTTCTATCGCCAATCACTTCAATTACTCACTTATAAAAAATCGAATTCACATGATGAACATTAAGAAATCACCCGACCACCGACTTGTTCGATACATGTTGTTTTTGCCTTTGGTGCTCAGTTTTTTGCTTCTTAGCAATATGACCTATGCACAGAGTAAGGCGAAAGAGAAACCTAAAAAGGAGGCGAAAGAAAAACCGGACGCAAAGCCTGAAAAGGAGAAACTGATGAAGGTAAAACCAAAGGCAAAAACTGAAAAAGCAGATGTTAAAGAGGTTAAGCCCGAGGCTGTTGAAAAATCTGCTAAATCGGAGGTAGTGGAGGTAGCGCCTTCGGCAAAAATCAGCACCACCGTATCTGTAGAGGGGGTTGCTGTAGTAGAGGGATCCAATGCTTCTGTGACGATAGCTCAGGATGTTGCTCCTGAATCAGTTGTAGTTGGGCAAGTAGCCACCACACAATCAGTTGGAAGTAGTGTGTCCGTTTCTGATGTTAGGGCAGAGGTGGTAGAAGGTGTGGAAGTAGTAGAAGGGGTAGAAGCAGTTGTAGCGGAAAACTTCAGCTTTTCGGAATCCCTGGGTGTTGGAACACCAGAGTTTAATATTCCGGTTAAAGATGATGAAAACGTGTTCTTAGTCATCCGTTCGGATGCGAATCAGAAAATGCTGGACGAGATTAACAGCATTTTACGAGAGCATGGCATATATGCACGCTTCAGCGATGTGCAGTTTGACGCTGAAGGAAGACTCACCAGTATTTTTGTAGGTGTGAAGGTTGGAAATCAGTACCAGGGAGAAATGCGCGGGTACAATGGCGGCCAACCTTTGGAAGAGCCTATTGTCATGTATGTGATGAAGGAAGGCGTGGATAAGTTTGGTATCTCCACCGGCATGCCGAATGATTTGTCGGCTGAAACGAAGTCTAGTCTGGACCGGTTAACGGGCCTTATGATTACCCAGGGGAAAGATAATTTTGTTAAAGGTATTTTGAGACTGAAAAGAGAACCTAATAAGAAAGGCGCTTATTAAGGGGTTGAGGCTGTCTCAAAAGTCATACGGCCTTTTTCGCCAGCCAATAATAATTCTTTGGGAGGTATTTAATTATCAAAAACGAAGTTTTTGATAATTAAATACCTCCCAAAAGAAAATTATTTGGCGGCGAATAACGACGAAGAAGTTATGAGACGCCCCCAACCAATAATTTTCTTTTTACTATTTTAAAGCGGATTAACCGACAAGGGTTAATCCGCTTTATTTTTTAAGGGATTATGTCGTTGGGAAGCTGGCTACATAATCTTTTATATTTTACTTTCAAAACCTTTACTAGTATGAAAAAACTTTTTACTGCTGCATTACTTTTATGTTTTTTACTGCCCTTGGAGGCTCAGAAAGAGCTGCCTGGTATCCTTTCCCAAAGAGAACAAGCACGCGTTGTAGATGAGATATTGGAGGATCGCCTGGATAACCTTTTGCCGCAGCTTATGCGTCGGGAGGGGATCGATATGTGGATCATCATTTCAAGAGAATACAACGAAGATCCTGTGATGAAGACGATGCTTCCGAGTACCTGGTTGTCGGCTCGCCGGCGGACCATCATGGTGTTTTTTGACCCTGGTCAGGGGAAGCCTATTGAAAAAATAGCCATTGCGCGGTATGACGTTGGTCGTCTTCTAAAAGGAGAGTGGAACCTTGATGTATATCCAAATCAGTGGGAGGCATTAATGAATACGATCAAGGAGAAAAATCCTAAAAAAATTGGTCTGAACAATTCAGAATATTTTGCGCTGGCAGATGGACTGGTCCATTCGGAATACGAGGCTTTTATGGAAAAGCTACCGAAAGAGTTTCACAGTCGGGTTACTTCAGCAGAACGGCTGGCCATTGCCTGGCTGGAGACCCGCTCGGCCCGCGAGTTGGAGATCTACCCAATGATCTGCCGGATGGGGCATATGATCCTGCAGGAAGGATTATCGGAAAAAGTGATCCACCCTGGAGTAACTACGACTACCGATGTGGTTTGGTGGCTGCGCGACCGGGTCAAGGAGTTAGGCCTGGACACCTGGTTCCATCCGTCGGTATCCGTTCAGCGGGCCGATATGGGCAACAATGAATTTTTGCGGTCTTTTTCCAAGCGGCCCGAGCAGGACATCATCCAGCATGGGGATTTGTTGCATGTTGACTTTGGGATTACTTACCTGCGCCTGAATACGGATCAGCAGCAGCATTTTTATGTATTGAGGCCAGGAGAGACAGAGGTGCCTGAAGGACTGAGGAAAGCTTTGGAAAGGGGCAATCGCTTACAAGATATCCTGGCAAGTCGGTTTGAAGAAGGCAAAACTGGTAATGAGATTTTGAAGGAAGCTTTGGCGCAGGCGAAAGAAGAAGGTCTTGTGGCTTCGATCTATACACATCCGATCGGTAATAACGGCCACGGAGCGGGCCCGGCCATCGGTATGTGGGATATGCAGAGTGGGGTGCCGGGTACGGGGGAGTATCCTTTGTTCGCTAATACGGCTTACTCGATAGAATTGTTTGCCGCGTCCGAAGTACCTGAATGGAACGGCAAGATCGTCCGCATCATGCTGGAAGAGGACGGTTTATATGATGGTGACCAGTTCCGTTTTCTGGACGGCCGCATGGAGGAGCTCCTGACAATCCCCAGGAAATAGCGAGCCTGAGCTTGCAAAACCTGCCATTATCGGACAATTACGGACAAAAGCGGACAGTGGGTTGGATTTTTGGTTGAGGGGGCTGATTATTGTGGGGAGGCAAATGAGTGGGGATGGCGGTAGTGACCTGGTGACTCCAAGTCACCAGGTCACTACCGACCCGCTCTCCACTCCAATATTACTAGAGTTACCTGGATTCCAGTAATATTAGAGTCTAGGGGACGCTAGTAATATTGGAGTCACCACAATTTTTCAACCAAAACCGAATGACGATGACTTATCTTCCATTTCAGATCTATCACATCTATAATCAGGGCAACAACAAGCAGAAGATATTTTTCAGCCACGATAATTACCTCTTCTTTCAGCAAAAAATGATCCACTACCTTTTACCGTATGTGGATGTGTTGGCCTATTGCCTGATGCCTAACCACTTTCATTGGTTGGTATTTACTCGTTCGGAAGCGTGTGAGAAAAGCAATTTTATTAAACCCAGGAAGCAATATTTAGAAACTAACTTTGATGACCCCAACCCGGATCATCAGCAAAACCTTAGCAAAGCCATTGCTGTGATGTTGAGGTCCTACACCAGAGCCGTCAACCTTCAAGAAAAACGAACAGGATCTTTATTCAGGCATAAAACCAAAGCCAAGGATGCCCGCATCGAAGGCCTGGTCTGCCTGGAAGGCCCTAACCGGCGCCAGTTTTTTAAATACGGCAACGAATATGCCCTGCAGTGCTTTGAATATATTCATCAAAACCCAGTAGAAGCCGGACTGGCTGCCTCCTCCCTCTTATGGCCGTACTCCTCTGCCAAAGTGTATCATGGCAACCAGACTGCCCTGTTTTGTAACAAGCCACTCACTCGATATTTGTTGTTTTCCTGATGCTGCCAAAAGAAGCCTTCTCCTTTGTGTTGACAGAGAATTATCCTTAATTTAGGGCAACCGAACAAATAACAGACGATGCTAAGTAAGATTGTATATTACGCCCTGATCAAACCCTTGTCGTGGCTGCCTTTACCGGTTCTGTACGGCATTTCTGATATGGCTTATTTTTTGCTTTTTTATGTAATAGGCTACCGCAAAAAAGTGGTTTTCCAAAATCTGAATAATTCCTTTCCTCAAAAAAGTGAAAAAGAGATCAACCAAATAGCTGCTCGCTTTTACAGCCATCTGTGTGATACTATTGTGGAAAGCATCCGGTTGTTCAGTATGCCCGAGCAGGAGATTGTTAGAAGATGTAAGGTGCTGAACCCGGAAGTGATGAATCACTTTTACGATGAAGGCAGGGATGTGGTGGTCGTTACGGGGCATTTCAATAATTGGGAATTTGCGGCAGTTGCCGTTACGCCACAAGTAAAACATCACTGCATCGGCATTTACCAACCCCTTACAAATACCTTCTTTGAACAAAAGTTTAGCATTTCAAGGTCTAAACTGGGCCTTGAATTGCTTCCCAAGACTGAGACCAAAGAGTCGTTCAGGCGAGGCCGGGAAGAACCATCCGCTCATTTCTTTGCGGCCGATCAGTCGCCCACGTATAGCAAACGCGTTCACTGGATGACCTTCCTCAATCAGGAAACAGCAGTGGCCTTCGGTACAGAAAAATATGCCTGCGAATTCGACCAGCCGGTGATCTTCGGCCTGGTCGAAAAAGTAAAAAGAGGGTATTATGAAATTACCATCCACCTCCTAACCGACACCCCCAATGCTCATCCCAAGGGGTGGGTCACTGAGCGTTATACCAGCTTACTGGAAAAACAAATAATGGAAAAACCTCAGTACTGGCTCTGGACTCATAAAAGATGGAAAAGGAAAAGACAGGCACATGAGCAAATTATCTAAAGGTGAAGGAGCGCCGCCGGCGCTCCTTCACCTTTTTAAAAGCCTAAATCTAATCGTGCCAATTTTCCGCTACCGGCCAGCCAAATCACTTTAGGCGTACTGCCAACATCAAGCGTGTAGTAACTATCCTGACTGACGGTTTCCCAACTTTGTCCACCATCCAGCGAATAAGAAATACCGGGAATACCACAGGCAATCAATCCTTTGCCTTGTGATCCAGGCAAGTACCTGACTTGTGATCGATAGCCCGGCTCCTGACCGTCAGCAACCAATTGCCAGGTACGACCTCCATCCTTCGTGATGGCTTTATTTTGAGTGTTTCTATTTTTTTCATTCCAGTCACCTCCGAAAATGATGCCCTCTTTTTCGGAATGAAAATCAACCGAATAAATTCCCGTCATTTGCCCTCCTTCTATAATAGGGGTATCAAAAACCTGCCAACTCTTTCCTTTATCGGCGCTGTGGTAAACTCTGGCGCGGGTACCACCCGATACCATCCAGGCCTGCTCGCCCGCCAGGGCAATATTTGAATTGCTGGCTGCATAAGCGGCTTCGCCTTCCGCAGCTGCCGGGATCTGATCACAGCTTACTTTTTCCCAGTTTTGACCGCCATCCTCGGTGCGGATGACCGACAAACAGCCGTCCGTCGGGTCGCCCATCGCAATGCCGTACTGGTCATCCCAGAATTTCATCGCATCGTAAAAGGCTGAAGGGTGATCCTCCTGATAGACGATGTCCCAGTTTTTTCCCTTATCCACCGAGCGGTAAAGCAGGGCAGGAGAACCGATGGCCAGTAAGTGTACAGCCGACTCCGTAACCGCAATAGAACGGAAGTGAGGTGCCGTGTTATCCCCAGAGATGCTGTCTATAACCCAATTTTGACCACCATCCTCCGTATAGCCAAATACCCCACCCGAACCGGCAAACCATACAGTTTGATCATCCACAACGCTTAAAGCACGAATACTGCTTTTTATCGCCACCGTATCAATTTGACGGATAACTAGGGAATCGAGACTAAGGTCGGTTTCCTGGTCTTGTACTTCAGAATCTGAGGAACAGCTTCCTATTAAAAAAATAAATAAGCTCATAACGAAAAGCAAGGTAAAAGATGAGTGGCGCATGGTCAATGTGATTATCTTTGAACTGTTTTAAATTGCTTAAAAATAGTTTAATTCATACAGTGCATAAAACATTTGAAGTCCTTTTTGAGGATGATCATCTGGTTGTTATTAATAAACCGCCAGGTATATTGGTTCATCCAACTCGGATAAGTGAAGATACCATTACCATACTTCCTTTATTGAGAGATCAGGTAGGTCAAAGGGTGTATCCCATTCACCGCCTTGATAGAGGTACCAGCGGAGTATTGGTATTTGGTAAAAACAAGGAAGCGGCCAGTATCTTAAATGCTCTTTTTCGGTCCCAGGAGGTTAAAAAAGAATATCATGCTGTTATCCGAGGTTATGTGGAAGAACAAGGCCGTATTGATTATCCGCTGGCCAAAGATCCTACAAAGGAACCTCAGGAAGCCATAACCGAATATGTCAGGATTAGTCAAACAGAGCTGGACTTTTCTGTCGGCAAATATCCAAAATCAAGGTACTCCCTGGTGAAAATTCATCCTCATACTGGAAAATTTCATCAAATTCGCCGCCATTTTTCTCATATCCGCCACCCGGTGATCGGCGATAAGCGGCATGGCGATTGCAAACACAATAAGTATTTTAGAGAATCTTTAGGTGTTGACAGAATGCTGCTGCATGCTTCCGGTTTATCTTTTTTTTATCCTTACCAAAAGCAAGCATTACTTCTTGAAGCTCCCTTGGGCGATGTTTTTAAAAAATCAATCGCCCTTTTAAAACTATAGGGTACGAACTCCTGTAAACATAAATCAGGGGTTGATGGTGCATCAACCCCTGATCAGGTAGGATTTATTAGTGTCTTAAGAGTCTTGATAAAATTGAGAAGGGATTATCATCTAAAGACCACTGATCGTGGATATTTCCCGGATATAGGCATTTCCGACTTCTTCCCACATTCCAATTCCAACCTTCGCAATAAGGAATACCGCTATAAAAAGCAAGCCGGCATAAAGAACTATAGAAGCTAATTCGATTGATTCCCGTTGATTAGTTTTCATGATTAGTGTGTTTTATAAGATTATTGGTGTTTTTCATCGAATCTTTTGTATTGTTTGTCGAATTATATAATAAAAATACGGTTTTTTTACAAAAAGTCAAATTTTTATTTGTCATAATATTTTTTGATGAAATTCTTCCTTGTTAATAGTTTAAAGTCCACTTTTTGTTTGGTAAGGAGGTGATTCTTGCCGGTCTTTTTCTTATAAGCAACTAAATGTCATATTTGTAAGGGCGTTAGGCTCTTGATGAGTGATCTTTCCTGCCAGAGGCTCATAACTACCCTATTTTCAGTCGATTATTAACTTTTTGTCGATCCAGAGACCTGTCGGTTCTCTGAAAAAGGTCATTAATCGTTTCAAAGGAGGGGGTTTGTCGAAAAGGATGAACTGTTAAGGAAAAGCTAATTACCTTTGAACCCAGAATTGAATTAGACCTAGTATTTTTAATCCGACTGTTATTATGAAAAACAAGATCACCTTTCTTGGCATGGCTGTGCTATGCCTATGCTTCAACACCCTACAGGCTCAATCCGGTAGTATTATTGGGAAAATTGTGGACAATAATCAAGAACCGGTTTCTTTTGCCAACGTTATTTTGAAATCTGCTGTTGACTCCTCTCTTGTTAAAGTGGAATACACGCAAGATGACGGAACTTACCAAATGATCAACATTGATGCTGGAAAATATTGGATCGATATCAGTTATGTAGGGATGAATCCTCACAAAACAGCTGCTTTCGATCTCGCAGATGGACAGCAATTAGAAATCCCCTTAATAAGCATGAAGGCAAGCGGCACTGATTTACAGGAAGTGACCGTTACAGCTGAAAAACCTTTGCTGGAATTGAAGCCCGATAAAATGGTGCTGAATGTAGAGGGGAGTATTAATGCTTCGGGTAGCACGGCTTTTGAACTGATGCGCAAATCGCCTGGGGTCATCGTGGATAACAACGATAATATTTCTTTGCTGGGAAAAAGCAGTGTGCAGATCTATATCGACGGTAAGCCGTCCCCACTAGGAGGTGCTGACCTGGCGGCTTTCCTCAAATCCATACAAAGTACGGAGATAGAATCCATCGAGATCATTACCAACCCATCAGCTAAGTTTGATGCAGAGGGAAATGGCGGTATCATCAATATCCGCATGAAAAAAGACAAACGTCTGGGGACTAATGCGAATATCAACCTGGGTTATTCCGTAGGGGAAGTAGCTCAATACAACTCTTCAGTTAGTGGAAATTACCGCAATAAGAAAATGAATGCTTTCGGTAGTTTTTCTTATAACGACGGCCGAAACGTCAACTTCATGAATCTATATCGCGAGCAATTTGGGGGGTCTTTTGATCAAAAAGGGAATCAGTTCAATTCCTGGACGAGTTACAATTTCAAAGCAGGGTCTGACTTCTTCCTCAGTAAGAAGAGCACGCTTGGCTTTTTGGTAAACGGCTTTTTGAACGATAATTCGCATGGTAGCGATAGCCGAACCTTGATCGGTAAAGTGGGGGTTCCTACTGTCGACAGTATTTTGCAAGCGACTACTTCTGATTCAGGCGAACGCAACAACCTGAACTTCAACCTGAACTACAAATTCGATGATGCTAAAGGCAATACGGTTAACATTGATGCGGATTACGGACAATTTAGAAACACCAATGCTCAATTGTTACCGAATACTTATTTAGACCCGAGCGGAGAGAATGTCCTCTTTGAGCGCATTAGCGCCAACGAAACACCTACTAATATTGATATCGCTACTTTCAAAGTGGATTACGAGCGTCCGCTTCTGGGAGGGCAGCTTGGTGCAGGAGGTAAAATTGCTTTTGTAAACACTGATAATACCTTTAACTTTTTTCAGGTTGTAGATGGAGAAAAGATCCTGGACCCCAATGTCAGTAATCAATTCCAATATGAAGAAAACGTCAACGCCGCCTACTTCAGCTATGCCAGGAAGTTAGGGCAAAAATGGAACCTCAGCTTCGGCCTTAGAATGGAGCAAACCAATTCTACCGGCGACCTGACCAGCTACATTTCACAGCCTATTACCCGAGTAGATACCAGCTATCTTAATTTCTTCCCTTCAGGGGGGATTACCTTTACTCCAAGCAGAAAGCATAGCTTCGGCCTGAACTATAGTCGCCGGATCAACCGTCCTTCCTATCAGGACCTGAATCCCTTTGAGCTGAAGCTGGATGAATTGACATTCCAGAAGGGTAATCCGTTTTTGAGACCTGAATACGCGAATAATGTTCAGCTGACGTACTCATTCAACTACCGTTTGAATGTCTCTTTGAATTACAGCCATACCGAAAACCTGATCACCCGTATTACTGATGCGTCTTCAGAAACGGCTGCCTTTATTACCTGGGTCAACCTGGCTGATCAATACAATTACAGTTTGAACATCAGTGCTCCGATGCCGATCACAAAATGGTGGAGTTCTTATACCAGTTTGACCGGCTTTAATACCCAAAACAAAGCAGATTATGGAGATGGCAGAACGATCGACCTGAATGTGTCAACGTTTAATGTTTATTCTCAGCACACTTTCCGTCTGCCTAAAGGATGGTCCATGGAGCTTTCCGGCTGGTACAATTCTCCTTCCGCCTGGGGAGGTACCTTTGAGATGGATGCTATGTGGAATATGGACTTTGGAGTGCAGAAAAAATTGATGGACGGCAGAGCCAACCTAAAGGTCTCCGTAAGTGACATCTTCAAAACAACCAACTGGAGTGGCGTTGCTGCGTTTGGGCCACTCTTTATGGATATTAACGGAGGCTGGGACAGCCGTCGTGTGAGAGTGAATTTCAGTTATTTGATAGGAAATACACAAGTAAAAGGAGCCCGCAAGCGTAAGACCGGTTTGGAAGAAGAACAGGCCCGCGCCAACTCAGGAGGCAACCAATAGAAAATAAATGCATCCTTAAGAATAGAACTAGAGGGATCTATAATAGAGACTCTGCCTGGGTTTGCCCTGGGCAGGGTCTTTTTTTTTGCTCCCCTCCTTACCTTTTTTTCCTTCACAACACTTCATATTATACCCAAAATATGACTTCAAAAAACCAAATCGCATTCCATAATTGGTGAGTAGTAAGGTGTTTAACTTTTGTTTCTCCGGCCAGGCAGATTGCCTGGCCTTTTTAGTTTAGAAATAGTAAAATAGCCTAAAAATGAGCAGGGTTTTTTCTATCTCTATCCAAGCTATTTGCCTAATTATCATCATCATTGCATATGAACTATAATGTTCGAACAAACCATTTATGTTATGGCAAAGCAAATAAACACTTACATCACCGGCACGGGAGGTTTCCTTCCTGAGCTTCGGATCGGCAATGATCATTTTCTGGAAAATGAGTTTATGTTTCCTACCGGCCAGGTGCAAACCAAGGCTACTAAAGACATTGTAGCCAAGTTTGAAGAGATTACCGGTATTCTGGAACGTCCTTATGCTGAGGATATGAATACCTCGGATATGGCAATTGAGGCTGCACGCAAAGCTATAGAGGATGCAGGGGTAGATCCTGAAACGATTGATCAGATCATCCTGGCCCACAACTTCGGAAACGTGATAGTTGAGGACAATTTTTATGACCTTGTTCCCAATCTGGCGGCAAGGGTAAAAGGTGGATTAGGGATCAAAAATCCATTTTGCATTGCATATGATATCTTGTTCGGATGTCCGGGCTGGTTACAGGGCGTATTGCAGGGACATAGTTACATTCAGTCTGGTATGGCCAAAAAAGTATTGGTTATTGGAGCGGATACGGTTGCCAAGGTTGTAGAACCTCATGATATTGATAGTATGCTCTTCTCGGATGGCGCCGGGGCGGTCGTTTTGGAAGCGAAAGAGGAAAGTACATCCGGAGGGGTTTTAGCACAAAAAGCACTTTCCCGCTGTGAAGAAGAACTTGAATATCTCTCGCTCGGCCCTTCTTATAATAAAGCCTTACAAGGGCAAGGCTGGTATCTGAAAATGGAGGGTAAGAAGGTGTTTCGCTTTGCTTATGAATATATGCCTGACCTCATTTCAGATTGCCTGAAAGAAAATGACCTTCAGCTGAAAGATGTGAAATATATCCTGTTTCATCAGGCCAATGAGAAAATGCTGAACCTCATCGTGGATAAACTGATGGGTATGTGGGGACATCCAAAAGAAACTAAGTTTAATATTCCTTTTAATATTCATCGGGTGGGGAATAATTCAGTAGCTACTATTCCGGTGCTAATGGACGAGCTGGTCCATGGCAAGATGAAAGGCTATGAACCTCCTCAAAAAGGAGATTTGATCATTTTTGCTTCCGTAGGCGCCGGAATGCATATTAATTGTATGATTTATCAATATTAATTAAGCAAGTGGAAGGACTTATGCACTTTGGTCATTTTTTTAAAAGTGCGTAAGGTCAGTTACATAAGTCATCGTATTCTATTATAAAAATAATTATCTCAATTTCTGCTTGTATCACGCCCCATTAAATGACTGGTTTTGTATTTTCAAGCCTACACAAAACTAAATCCGTTATGGCTTACATTAAGATCAAAACAGAAAGGATCCAATTCTATGAAGGCAACGGCGGCCCCGCCGACGGCTATTTTTACAAGGAAGATATCGATTTGGTCATGAATCAGGCAGGAGTAATTTCCTTACACATCATAGATGCCATAGTAGGCGGTAAAGCCTGTAAAATGGCTGTAGGTGTGACTGAAATCTCAAAAGATGGCGTTGTCAATCTTAAAAGAAACGAAGGAGATCTGGCTGCTATTTACTGTCCTCCGTTCAATAACCGGGGCGAATACGAAGATTATTAATCGCTTGTATGGATTGCGGCTTTATCGAGAAAGGCCCTGAATTCGCTAATTTACAGGCTAATATTCTAGTTCCTCATCGAAAACCTTTTCAATGGTTTTTATTCTTCCAGTTTAATCCTGGCCAGGATCTAAATGGGCTAAGGAGCCGGCTGGCAGAATGGGCGGTCCATTCATCTTTGGGCCTGACATCGGCAAAGGACCAGTTCGAAGTCCATTCTCCCCAAAAGAAGGTCGTAAGTTCTATTTTTTTTAGTGGACATGGCCTGAAAAAAATCCAGAATTCGAACCTGAAACCATGGGAAGATCTCAACTTCCAGGCTGGTATGAAGGATTCCTTTGTCAGGGCAAAACTAGGAGATCCTCCACTCGAAAACTGGGAAGCCCCTTACCGATTGGATGCGGATTTCCTGATTAGTCTGGCAGCTGATTCTGAAGATCAACTGGAAGAAAGAAGTACGCAGCTGACCTCCTTTTTTCAAGATCGTGAAACGGCCCAATTGCTTTTTACGGAAAAAGCTGAGCAGATGTACCGGAACGCTTATGAGATTGAACCCTTTGGATATCGGGACAACCTTAGTCAGCCTGTTTTATGGGATAAAAACGGGAATCTCAAAAAAGAAAACCTCCCTTTGGTTTTTGATCGATACTGGGGCAGTTACCTTGTTTTTCGAAAACTCGAGCAGGACGTACCACTTTTTGAACAAGAAGTGGAGCGCTTGTCGACACAATTAGGCATTTCCAAACCTTTGGCAGAAGCCCAGATCATGGGGCGCTTCAAAGACGGAACGCCCTTGGCTATATTTGACCGTCCCATTATGGAAAATGGCTCGCCCGATGAAAAAAGACTGGTAGATCAGTTTAATTATTTTGATAGAGAGGATGATAAAGCATTGGGTTATCAGGATGATCCGAAGGGCATCAAATGCCCTTTTCATGCGCATATACGCAAGGCCAACCCTCGAGCACTGGAAGAAATAAATGATCCTCAATACGTCAATTTTAAGTTTCGAGGTCAAATACTGAGGCGCAGTATTTCGTATAACCAGGATGGTAAGCAGGGGCTGTTTTTCATGTGCTTTCAAAGAAGCATTCGTTTTCAATTCGAAATGATCCAGAAATTTTGGTGTAACAATCCGGAGTTTCCAAAAACGAATAAACTAAAAGGGGTAGACCCCATTGCCGGTCAAGATACTTATGATAATTACTGGAATCAGGGCTGGGGGGACAAAACCTTGGCTCAGATACCTTTTAATATGGCTCGATTTGTTTATTTTAGAGGAGGAGAGTTTTTTTATGCGCCTGCTATCTCCTATTTTACAAATTAACTGATGTTATGCATAAATTGGGATAAGTGCCGCTGCAGCCATACGGCCCGTCTGGGCGCAGCTTTTTGGAGGTCAACTTTTTCTAGGGGTTGTGTAAAAAGTCCTTCGGCCTTTTCACACAACCAATAATATTCTTTTGGGAGGTCGTTTTAAGAAAAAAACTTTGTTTTTTTCTTAAAACGACCTCCCAAATAAAATTTAATGGGGTGGGTAAAAACGAGGAACGAGTTTTTACACAACCCCTTTGGAAGCTTTCGCCACAAAGCGGCTATTAAGCCAAGTCCCATAAACCGCGAAGCGGTGACAGCTTCTTGCCTACAGTGTCAACCATAGGTAGAGAGATGGGGTTAAATAAAGCTGCAGCGCAGCGGCACATTAAATGTTTTTTCAAAGTGCGTAACATCATTAATTAACCCAAACTTCATACATAAGCACATTAGCAAACAAAATGCAATTAAGGGTTCTTTGATCAAAAGCCTAAGCCTAATGTGTATATCAAAATCTTTTTATCTGTTAGTATGTCTGCTGCTGTGTAGTACGCTTTTTTCCTTTGCACAAGTCAGGGAGCATCCGCTATTTCTGAATCACCTGACTACTCAGGATGGCCTGACTTCCCAAAATTATAATGACTTTATTTATCAGGACAGCAAGGGCTTTGTCTGGATAAGCTCTGTAGATGGCCTCAATCGATTTGACGGCAAGCGGGTGAAGAATTACACCGCAGACCCCTCTGATGCAACTGCCTTAAATAACAATACCATATATAGTGGTTTTTTTGAAGATGATTCCACCAATATCTGGTTTAGTACGCCGCTGGGTATTCAGCTATACGATCGGGTAAAAGATGAATTTCGGTCAATTCCTCTGGGGGTAACTACAAGTGTTGGAGAGTCTCGTGGGCAGGACCAAATCCAGATCCTTTTTCTTGATAAGAAGAATCAGGAAATCTGGGTTCGTCTGAATAGCGAAGTATACATAAAAAAAATCAGCACCAAGGAAAAAAAGGCCCGCCGTCTTGGCCGCTTTTCCTTTAACAGGTTGATGCAAGTGTTGCCTTCCCCTTTATCTAAAAAAGCTTTTATGCTTGTTGTGCCCTCTAATGAGCACCTTTTTATCCATCATTTTGCTCCGGATGAATCAGATAGGGGTATGGAGGCTTTCGAAATTGATACTATATACCTGGGTAGCCGCCCTAAAATTATTTTTCCCGATGCTCAAAAAACACTGTGGATCGGCACGGAATCAAAAATGTTTGCCTACGACCTGGAAGAGGAGCAGAAAAAGGAATTGGTGAATGGCCCGCAGAACGTGAAAGGCATCGCAGAGGGGGATGACGGCCAATTGTGGGTCGGAACAGAAGAAGGCCAATTGTTTTTATTTGATAAAAATAGGCATGAATTCAGTTCTTCCCTTCGCTGGGTGGATGAGCAACAGATTAGGGAGTTTAGGTTTAAGATTGGGAGTTTAAATTTTTTTCAAGACCATACTTTATGGATCGCTTCTCCTGGGAAAGGGGTTTTCTACACCAGCCTGAAAAAAAGAAAGTTCAGTGCTTTTCTACAGAATAATGAGAACAGCGCCGCCGCCTATTCCAATATTAAATACATGGACATGGATCCTCAGGGGCGGATCTGGTGCCTGAGTAATGGGGGTGTTTCTGTGATTTACCCCAATGGAAACAAAGAAACGGACTACGATCTGAAAAATAACGAAATACTGAATCCCGGCAACAACTTTTTCTTTCATATTCTTTGTGATCGATCTGGAGGCGTTTGGGTAAGCAGCCAGTGGGGCCTTTATCATTTGTCCTCTATAGAGGCTGGTTTTAAACAGGTCGATCAACGGCTTTTTAGTATGGTTTATGAGCTGGCTGACGGAACCTTATTAGGGGCTGCAAGTGCGGGGATCGTGGAACTAAACAGCTCACTGAGCGATCAGAAAGAGGCCCCTGTCTGGGATTTTACGAAAGAGAACTTTTACAATTACATCTATGAAGATAACAAAGGGCATGTATATCTTGCTGAAATGGCAACTAAAATGATCGTAGTAGATCGTTCTTCAAAAAAAGCTCCTACTATAATTGGAGAGCAAAGCTTTTTTCCCCAAATAACAGATATCATTGAAGATGTACAGGCCGGGCAGCTTTGGATAGGAACCAAGGAAGGCCTTTTTTATTTATCTCTGGATAATGAAAATGAAGAGGTCAATATTCGAAGAGATGCTCTGAATCGCAGTCTTGCCGTAAACAGCCTGCAACAGCAAGATAGTGTACTGTGGTTGAGCACGAGTAATGGCCTGATCAAATATGACACCCTTTCCGGCACGAATGATCGTTACTCATTGGCAGATGGTTTACAAGACGTAGAGTTTAATTTTGGCAGTTCCCTAAAGCTCCCAAACGGTTTGCTGGCATTTGGAGGTACAAATGGACTCAATATCTTTGATCCGGAAGAAATCCGGCCCTCGGTATCGGCTGCCAGGCCGGTTATTACAGGGATTAAAATAGAAAACCAGCGTTTGGGGGAGCAGGAACTGAGCTGTTCTTCAACAGGGACCACTAATCCTGGCCTGGTAGAATCGTTGAGCTTGAGTCACAGTCAAAATACCATCGAACTGGATTTTGCAGCCCTTGAGTATAGTGATCCTAATGCTTTGCGATTTCAGTATCGTTTGCTAGGGCAGGATAAGGACTGGATCCGGTCTGAGGAGGAGCAAAGTGTTCGCTATGCCGGTTTGTCGCCGGGGAAATATACATTCGAGTTGAGGGCTGTAAATTCGGACGGGCAGGTTTCTACGGAGGTGAAGCAGTTGGCCATTAGGATCGCCCCTCCTGTATATTGGAATCCTTATGCATGGCTATTTTATGGCCTGATAGTTCTTGGAGGAATTTATTATTATTACCGGACCAGGTTGGCAAGAGCATTAGAACTGGCTGAGGCCCGGAAATGGAAAGAACTGAACGTATTTAAAAACAGGTTCATCTCCAATCTTACTCACGAATTGAAAACCCCTTTAACTAATTTGACGCTGGCAGTAGGGGAGCTTTTTAAGGATAAAGAGGAGGAACGAATGGACGTTCTTCAGAGCCTGGAGGAAATGAAGCAGATCATTAACCGAATTCTGGGATTGGCAAAGCTGGAGAATAAAACGCTCGTTCTGACACAGGTGAAAGGGGATATTACCCAGTTTGTAAAAAGAGAAGTGGATTATTATGCCTCCTTTGCCGGCATGGAAAATATTAAGCTGTATTTTGAAAAGGAGATGGACCGCCTGATCATGGATTTTGATCCGGAAAAAATAAAAGATATCATCAGAAATCTATTATCTAATGCCATAAAATATACTCATCCCGGAGGTAAAATAAAGCTTTCAATAAAGAAGGGCGTTGAAGGTCAGTTACAGTTAATTGTACACGATACAGGTGTAGGTATTTCAGAAGAGGATCTGGAAAAAATATTTGATCGGTATTATCAGGTAAAAGATAGTCTTTATAATAAGGCTGAAAGTACAGGCATAGGCCTGGCTTACTTAAAAGAATTGCTTTCTTTTTTGGGCGGAAGTATTCAGGCACAAAGTAAATTAGGGGAGGGAGCAACCTTCATTGTTAATCTGCCTATTCATAACGAGCTCGATACGCCCCTTGTAGGAATGTTCAGTGAGCAACCTGGGGTGTTCTCTAAGCCTCAAAAAAGGGAAGAAGAAGATATTCCGGGGCCGACAGACGAGCATGCGGCCGAAAAAATGAACCTACTGCTTGTCGAGGATGATGTCAAAATATTAAGAAAGCTAATAAGTTTATTGAAAAATGAGTACAACATCATCTCGGCCATGGATGGACAAAAAGGCCTGAAAATGGCTGTCGAAACGGTACCCGACATTATTGTCAGTGACGTCAGAATGCCGGTAATGGACGGCTTCGAATTATGTGAGCACCTAAAAAATAGCAAAACCACCAGCCATATTCCTATCATTCTATTAACCGCGATGATCGAGCAGAAACACAAATTTAAAGGGCTGAGAAAAAGGGCAGATGATTATTTAGGCAAACCATTTGATATAGAGGAATTAAAAATCAGAATGAAAAATCTGATCGAAATGAGAAGACTGATCTGGGAATCCTTTAATGAACAAAGCTTTGAAGAAAATCCTATGGTGGTAAATGAAAACCCGGAGAGCAATTTTTTAAACGACTTTAAGAAAGTTATTTTGACTGACCCTAAAATATCGGTTGAAGGGCTCGGCAAGAAATTGGGGCTGGATCGGAATCAACTCTATAATAAAGTGAGGGGGCTGACTGGTTTAAGTTCACAAAAACTGGCCTCAAAAATTAAAATGGAATGGGCAAGAGATTTGCTTGCCGATCCAAAAAAAGATTTGAATGTATCAGAGGTCGCCGATAAGGTAGGCTATTCCGATCTGGGCAATTTTTCGAGAAACTTCAGAGAGTTTTTTGGCTATTCTCCTTCGGATTTAAGAAGGTAAGATTTGTTCGGGCTTGTGTGAAAAGTCCTTCGTCCTTTTTACACAAGCCCGAACAAATCCTGATTATCGCTCAACATAGAAACAAACTTTTTTCAACATAGAAACAAGTATTATTTCCCACTGAAATAGAGAGTTTGAGAAAACTATAGGATATTTGTAGCAGCAAAAATGCTGGAGAAGCTAAACCTCAGTATTTTTTATCCCCCCCTCTAGTATCTATACAACGACTTTAAAAAACATCATCAAACCAATGACCCTATTGGGGAAGTTTTACCCCGAGAAACCATTTGAAACTTTGCTGAACAAAGGATTCAGAACATATCCAAAGCAAATCTGGCCTCCTCACTCATCATACTTTTTTCCCATGGTGGGTCAAAAACAACCCGGAGGTCAACATCTTCAACTCCTTCAACGCGTGTGATTTTTTCCTGGACTTCCATCGGCAGTGATTCGGCAACCGGACATGCCGGGGAAGTCAGGGTCATGCGTACGAATACAATTCCATTATCATCTATCCTGACTTCATAGATCAATCCCAACTCATAAATATCTACGGGGATTTCCGGATCGTATACCGTCTTGATTTGTTCGATTATCTTGGCTTCGAGTGCTTGTTTGTCCATAGCTTTAGCTTTTGGCATCAAAGGCCAGGCCATACATCTTCATTTGCTTTACCATGCTTACCAGACCATTTGACCGGGTCTGGGAAAGATGTTCTTTTAAGCCTATTTGGTCGATAAAATAAAGATCCGCCTGAGCAATGTCATCAGCCTTTTGACCCGACAGTACCCTGATTAAGAGTGCGATGATTCCTTTTGTAATAATGGCGTCACTATCGGCAGTAAAACTGATGTGGTTATTTTGTTTTTCAGCATGTAACCATACTTTGCTTTGGCAACCTTTGATCAGATGCTTTTCGTCCTTGTATTGTTCTTCGATTAGAGGAAGTTTTTTGCCCAGGTCAATGATGTATTCATACTTTCCCATCCAGTCTCCAAAAAGTGAGAACTCATCAATAATCTCGTCCTGGATTTCATTAATACTCATGTGCCGTTTTTTTTATGAAGTTGTTTAAAGTTATCTACTGTAAGCCTTCACGCGCAGGTAAGTACGATAACTTTAAACAACTTCTATAACAACATTTTTAAGGCTCTTTGTACGCCTGCTACTAATTTATCAATTTCTTCTTTTGTATTATACAATGCAAAAGAGGCTCTGACAGTTCCGGGAATGCCGTATCGATCCATCAGCGGCTGCGTACAATGGTGGCCGGTACGTACTGCAATGCCCTGCTGATCAAGGATGGCTCCGATATCATAAGGATGGGTGCCTTCCACTACAAAAGAAATGACACTGGCTTTTTTATCTGCTGTTCCAATGATTCGAAGTCCGTCAATAGCCTGTAGCTTTTCTGTGCCGTAGGCTAGCAAGTCTGCTTCATGAGCCTGTATCGCATCGTGGCCTATTTGCTCCATATATTCAATAGCAGCGTGCAAGCCTACTGCGGCAGCCATGTCAGGTGTGCCGGCCTCAAACTTGAACGGCAATTCGTTGAAGGTCGTTTTTTCAAAAGTTACCGTCTTGATCATTTCCCCACCTCCGTGATAAGGAGGCATGGCATCCAGCCAGGATTCCTTACCATATAATACGCCCATACCTGTCGGCCCCAGCATCTTATGAGCCGAAAAAACGTAAAAGTCTACATCTAGCGCCTGCACATCTATTTTCTGATGAGGTACAGCCTGCGCCCCATCGATCAGAACCGGAATATTTTTGGCATGGGCTTTATCAATGATAGTTTTTATTGGGTTGATCGTTCCCAGTGCATTGGAAATATGAACCATGGCTACGATCTTCGTCCGCTCACTCAGCAAATGATCGAAATCTTCCATGATGAGTTCTCCTCTGTCATTCACGGGAACGACCTTCAGATGAGCGCCTGTTTGCTCGCAGATCAACTGCCAGGGTACAATATTAGAATGATGCTCCATAGCAGAGATCAGCACCTCATCTCCTTCTTTCAGATACTTTCGGCCAAAAGAAGAAGCTACCAGATTGATGCTCTCCGTTGTTCCTCTCGTAAAGATGACCTCTTTGTCAGATGCCGCATTTAGGAAGGATTGCACGGCCCGCCGGGCTTCCTCAAAAGCATCGGTGGCTTCCTGACTGAGCTGATAGACGCCGCGATGAACGTTGGCATGCTGATTTTTATAATAATAATCCATACGCTCAATGACGGAAGCCGGCTTCTGACTGGAAGCAGCGCTGTCCAAAAAAACGATGGGCTGATCGTGCATCTCTCGTTTTAGCAAAGGGAAATCCGCACGTACTTTATTTATATCCAGGAGACTGGTTTTTTCCTTTGTCTTGTTCATGCTGATCGTAGCGTTGTATTGAATATTTAAAGAACTTTTTGTCCTCAAGGGCAAAAAGTTCTTTAAACACATATGATACAAAGCCAAGGCAGGCTTTGTTTTATATTATGCAAGTTTTTCTTCCACTAGCTGCTGAACCAATTCCTGCACACCATCTAGTTTGAAGGATTCAATCACCTCTGCTAAGAAGGCCAGTTGTAGCAATGAAGAAGCCTGGGCTTTACTCAAGCCTCTTGTGCGAAGGTAGTAAAGTGGTTCTTCTTCCAATTGGCCGATGGTGGCTCCATGGCTACATTTTACATCATCTGCAAAGATTTCCAACTGAGGCTTACTGTTCATTTTGGCCGATTCGGACAATACCATGCTGCTACTTTGCTGGAAAGCATTGGTTTTTTGCGCATCCTGACGAACCATCACTTTACCGTTGAATACCCCCACTGACTTATCGGTCAATATGCCTTTGTACAGTTCGTTACTGTCGCAATGCGGGACCGCATGATCAATGAAAGTCTGGTTGTCAATGTGCTGTTGCTCATCTCCCAGATAAAGGCCGTACATGTCGGTATGGGTATTTTGTCCTTCCAGCCAAACGCTGAGGTTGTTTCTAATCAAACGACCTCCGAGGTCTGCAATGTAGGAAGAATAGGTGCTGTCCTTTTGCTGCACTACGTTCGTGTTGAAGGTCTGGAAGCTCTCCTGGTCGATGTTTTGAACCTTGTAATGTCCTACCTGTGCGTTGGCTCCGACGAAGAAGCGGTTGGCAGGATTACTGTATACAGGGTTTTCTGATTCAGCGGCCAGTTGGTGATAGGTTTCGATCACATTGACCTGGCTGCTGGTACCGGCCATAACAAGTAGTTGCGGATGGTACATTTGGGCCTGTTCCAGACTTTTCTGTAGATACAAAAAGTGGATCGGGTGTTCAACAACCGTATTCGCAGGAACATTCAGGAAAAACCCGGCACGGGCAAAAGATGTATTGAGGGTAACTAATGTTTGCCCAGGTTCGTATTGCCAGTTACTAAGTTGTTCCTTTACCTGCGCGGCAAAGCGCTCGTCCTGCAGTGCCTCATTGATACTCATCAGGCTGACGGCTTCCGGCAACCCGTCAGTTTGAGAAAGCTCGGCATCATACCGGCCATTTACAAAAATGAAGGTGTAAGCTTGTTCATCAGAAAACAAAAAAGGAGCAATTTCTTCTTTTGCGACTTGGACGAGGCTCCCTTCCTTGTATTCCGGAGCAAAAACACGTGTGAGGGCCGTATACTTCCAATCTTCATCTCTTCTGGTTGGAAAACGCAGATCCTGCAATTGTGTGATCGCTTCTTTCCGGAGTCTGAATAAAGGATGGTCTTTATGGCCATTCAGGTTCTGCTCACTGATGCTGAATAAATGATGAAATTGCTGTTTGACAGCTTCAAATTTATCTTGAGTAATTGTTGCCATTACTGATTCGGTTTTTGTATTCCTTATGCGATGCTAGCTGCTTCTTCCTTAATCCAATCATACCCTTCTTCTTCCAGGCGAAGAGCGAGGCTCTTATCGCCTGACTTAACAATCTTGCCCTGATAAAGGATGTGAACGAAGTCAGGAACGATGTAGTTGAGCAGGCGTTGGTAGTGCGTCACAATGATGAAGGACCGCTCTGGCGAACGAAGTTTATTCACTGCATTGGCAACCACTTTTAATGCATCTATATCCAGGCCGGAGTCCGTCTCATCCAAAACGGCTAATTTGGGCTCTAAAACAGCCATCTGCAGCATTTCATTCCGTTTTTTCTCGCCTCCGGAGAAACCGTCATTCAAAGAGCGGTGCAACAGCTTTTCATCAATGCCTACCAGCTTTGTTTTTTCTTTTAGCAGCTTCAGCATTTCGAGAGCATTTAATTCTTCCAGGCCTTTAGCTTTTCTTACAGAATTGATGGTGGTTTTTAGAAAATTAGCATTGGTCACACCAGGGATCTCTACCGGATACTGGAACGCCAGGAAAACACCCTCATGTGCACGTTCATCCACTTCAAGCTCCAGCAAGTCTTTTCCTCCAAACTCGATCTCTCCGCCCGTCACTTCATAAGCTTCCCGGCCGGCCAATACATGCGCCAAAGTACTTTTGCCGGAACCGTTCGGCCCCATTATGGCATGTACTTCACCAGGCTTGACCTCCAGGTTGATCCCTTTTAAGATCTCTTTATCTTCTACAGAAACTCTTAAATCTTTTATCGTTAGCATTATTAATTGATTTTAGCGTGCTAAGTGCTTTTTTTATAAGAAAATGTACATCAGCAAACAGGATTGAGCCGATGTAAAAAATAAATTCGCTTTTATCCTACGCTGCCTTCTAAACTGATTTCTAGAAGCTTTTGAGCTTCTACCGCAAACTCCATCGGCAGCTCGTTGATAACTTCTTTAACAAAACCATTCACGATCATGTTAATGGCATCTTCCTCGCTCAGTCCTCTTTGCTGACAGTAATAGAGCTGTTCTTCTCCAATCTTTGAGGTAGTAGCCTCATGCTCTACCTGGGCGCTGTTGTTGTCAACTTCCAGGTAAGGGAAGGTATGAGCTCCGCAGCGGTCCCCCATCAACATGGAATCGCACTGGGAAAAGTTTCGGGCATTGGCCGCTTTTTTGGCAATCTTAACCTGTCCGCGGTAAGAATTTTGGCTCTTACCGGCTGAAATCCCTTTAGAAATGATGGTGCTCTTGGTATTTTTACCCAGATGGATCATTTTGGTACCGGTATCAGCCTGCTGATAATTATTGGTTACAGCCACAGAGTAAAATTCACCTATGGAGTCGTCTCCAACCAGTACACAACTTGGATATTTCCAGGTGATGGCCGAGCCGGTCTCTACTTGTGTCCAGGAGATCTTGGAACGTTTGCCTTTGCAAATTCCTCTTTTGGTTACGAAATTGTAGATACCACCTTTACCGTCCTTGTCGCCTGGATACCAATTCTGAACGGTGGAGTATTTGATCTGAGCATCGTCCAGAGCAATCAATTCAACAACAGCAGCGTGCAGCTGGTTTTCATCGCGCTGAGGAGCAGTACAACCCTCCAGGTAGCTGACGTAACTTCCTTCATCCGCTATAACGAGCGTACGTTCAAACTGGCCGGTATTAGCAGCATTAATGCGAAAATAAGTGGATAGCTCCATCGGGCATCTCACACCTTTTGGTATATAGCAAAAAGAACCGTCGCTAAATACAGCCGAGTTCAGCGCTGCAAAATAATTATCGTTGTGAGGAACCACCGTTCCCAGGTATTTTTTAACCAGCTCCGGATGTTCCTGAACAGCTTCACTGAAAGAGCAGAAAATGATACCTAATTCACCGAGCTTTTCCTTAAAAGTAGTTTTTACGGATACACTGTCTAATACAGCATCTACCGCCACCCCGGCCAGTACTTTCTGCTCATTAAGAGGAATTCCGAGGCGCTCAAAAGTACGCAACAGCTCAGGGTCAGCTTCCTCCAGGCTGTTTAGTTGCTTTTTCTTTTTGGGAGCAGCGTAATAAATAATGTCCTGATAGTCGATAGGAGGGTAGTCAACGTTCGGCCACGTAGGCTCTGTCATGCTCAGCCACTGGCGATATGCTTTGAGTCTGAACTCCAGGAGAAATTCAGGCTCATTCTTTTTAGCGGATATAGCTCTGACCACATCTTCATTTAAACCCTTTGGGAGGGCATCCATCTCTATATCGCTGGTGAAGCCGTATTTGTACTCACTCTGTGTGTGGGCTTCTAAAGTTTTCATTGAATCGCTCATGCCAATTTTTTTACGGTCTATTTATTTTTATAAAGACTGATTCTAAATAGTTGTACAAAGCTATACAAAAATTATCTTAAATGGTTTATAATGACTACCTAATTTTAGGTATCAAGCTACCTAATTTTAATTTGGCGCTAAAATAAGGTAAAATCTCTTGTCTGCACAACAAGCATAACTTTTAAAAGTTCGCAATTTTCCTCTAATCCAAAATGCTGGATGATTCAGGTTGCTTAAAACAACAAAAACCGTTTTTTATCGTAAAACGCAATATGTTACTTTTTCTGGAGGAATCGTCTTTATTGAAGAAAAGCCTTGCTGGACAGACACCCGTAAAGATCGTATATTACAAAACCTAAGTCGAAGGACTAATTTTCACACATATTTTCACGGACTATGAGAATAATAATCCCAATCTTAGCCTTTTTAACAGGACTTTCCCTGACACTTTCCGCACAGGATCGTTACATCATCTGGCATGATGGCGAGTTAGATATTTTACTTGAAAATGATGAGGCCGGTGTAACCCGTGCTGAGGGGGTGCCCATCTCCAAGTCTTTCTTATTAATGGCTGAATATCCATCAAAGGTTAAACTATCAAACAACAGCTCGAAGGCTGTTAAGGTAAAAGTACTGGCCTTAGGAGCAAAAAAAGAATCTTTATGGCAAAACCTGGAGCCCCAAACCATTACCAGCCTGGAGAGTGTCATCCAAAATTTAGAACCCAAGCAGGTCACCGCAGCAGATGCTTCACTTTGGGATCATATTACGAGCTTCTATGCCGGCACCCTGGAGCAAGACCGACAGCAAATGAAATCTTCTATCCAGGAGCAAATGCAAAGACGAGCCGCCAGTGAAATGGCTTCCGTGAAAAAAGTAGAGGGCGTGAATTTTAAGTCGCCTGGGTTTTTGGAACTGGACGGTCCTGAGGATCTTGATATCAGCTGGACGACCAGGTTTCCTATCACTTCTGTGAGTTTGCATATCATCGGACAGCCGGAGCCTTTGTTTCAGGTAGATAATCTGGGTTATTACCGAATCCATTATTCCGGCTTGAATCGCTCTATTCGCGAAAAGATCTTGCGAAACCGCCGCTATGAAATTCAGGTGAAGGTAAAGGATGATTCCGGAGTAGAAAAAATGGCTACCACCCGCTTTTTTATCAAAAAGTCACTGGATTTTTCCCCGACTGCCGGACAACAATTTGCGCTGGATCAGTTACACTTCGAGTGGGAATCACAGTATCCTGTCATGGAGGTTATTTTTCAGGATCCTGAAAGCAGAGATACCTTATATTATGTGGATCAATCGGATGTCATCCAGAATATCCATAAAATTCCAGCCGGCAATGGCCGGGAGAATGCCTATCAAATAGACGTCTCTGATTTTAGTGCCAGTTCTCTGGGGCGAATCAAGCGAGGCACCCATTACGATCTGGTGGTCGCCATCAGTGACGAGAGGGGAGCAAAAAGATTGTTTTCCAAACGGTATTATTGCCTCAGTACGGAAGAAACGATTTTGAAGGCGCTGGGAGATGACCGGGAGTCTTACCGTAAACTCATGGAATTTGCTGAGGCAGTACAAGAAGTACCTCCACAAAATATGGAAGTGAACGAAAGTGCCCCTCCCGTGGAAGAAGTTGCTATGACGGAAGATGAAAAACCGGAGCAAGATAAAGAAGAAGTTGTGGCAGAGGAAAAAGTTGCTTTAGAAAAGAATACCGAAGAAAAAGTCGCCGAAGAAAAACAAGTGATCGAAGAGGAGAAAGTAAGTCTTCCTAAGGAGGATGAACTTGTTGAAAAGCAAGCGGTTCTGGAGAAAGAAGAGAATCCTATCTTTTTTTACTCCTTCGACCAGCCGTTGATTACTGACCAGAGTGGAAATAATTTCAATGCATTGGGTAGTGTATTAATGACCGACCGTAAGGGACAGGCCAATCAGGCTTATCGATTTGACGGGCAGCAGGATTTCATAGCCTTGCCGACCAACGATCAATTCGTTTTTACGGAACAAACACCTTTTACGCTAAGCTTTTGGTATAAGGCCGATCAGCCGGAGGCGAGCTTGAGCCAGATCTATCAGGAGAAAGGTAAGGAAGGTTCCTTTTTCCTGGATGTTAAAATAAGTGACGGGCAGGTCCTGGTTTGGTGTTGTGCGAAGGACATTAGCTGTGAAACCTTATTCGGACTGAAACCGGCGCTAAGCGAATGGCATCACCTGGCGATCACTTTCGATGCTTCTTCTCAATTGAAACTTTTTATGGATGGGAAGTTGGTTCGATCCAGGGCGATCACGCTTGATATTGAAGGCGAACAAGCCTGTGCCATTCTTTTTGGAAAAGATCAAGCCGGTCAAAAATTCCTTTCCGGAGGAATGGATGATATCTATTTGTATAAAAAAGCATTGTCGGCCGAAGAAGTCGCCGAAATGGCAAAACAATAAAAAATCATTGTGGCGTCTCATCCGACTATGGCGGATGAGACGCCACAATGAAAAAAGCCTTTTTATTTCTCTCAAAAAAGCTTATATTTGATAAAGCAACGAGAGACTTCTATACATACCTTTCTCAAATACTGATTTTCAAAAAATTATTCTAGCACTTTTTATCCCCCCTCCCTACTTGTAATAGCTTTTGAGGTTATCCCATCATTGTTAAAAAGTTTTGGTATTGCTTGTATGATCCTGACCGTAAGCGCCAGGATCCAATAAGCCATGCAACGCCAATTTGTCTAAAACCAATCATAATTCTCATGAAACAAACATTACTAAGAGGAAGGGGGATCTGTTGCTTTATGTTACTATTGACTCTCCAACTTCATTCAACAAACGAATTCCGTTCCTTTGAAAAAAAGTGGACAACTGAAACTAGCCTGTATGTTCGTCAGACACTCAGTGAAATGAAAGTACCTTTTGCTGTAGATTATGATGAAAAGGTGGAAAATCTTGTCAAGAGATATGTGACTAGAGGAAGTCGGTCCTTTGAAAAAATGCTCGGAAAATCCACCTATTATTTCCCCATATTCGAAGAGGCACTGCGTAAAATGGGCCTGCCAAATGAATTGAAATACCTGCCTATGGTCGAATCCCGGCTCATCCCAAGAGTTGAATCCTCGGCAGGAGCCGCCGGCTTATGGCAATTTATGCCTGCTACAGCCAGGCATTTTGGCTTGGATAAAGATGAGTGGATGGATCAGAGATATGATCCCTACCTGTCTTCTTCTGCTGCCGCAAATATGCTGAAAGAATTGCATGAGCAGTTTGAAGACTGGGAATTGGTGCTGGCTGCCTATAATTGTGGCCCCGGCAGAGTCAGAAAAGCCATAAAAAAAGCAGGGAGTCGTGATTATGAACATTTAAAATCCTTCTTGCCTGCTCAAACCCGGAATTATCTGAACAAGTATACCGCTACTGCATTGGTCATAGAAAACCATCGGATACTCGGACTCCAACCAAAGGGTTTTGACCTGGATTTCCAGCAGACTACCGTATTAAAAGTCTACGACTGGATAAGCATTGAAGGCCTTAGTAAGGCAATTGGCGTGGACAGCTTAACCTTACAACGCCTTAATCCTGCCTATAAAAAAGGTATTATCCCCCAAAGTGAGCTGGGCAACCTATTAGTGATCCCTTCGAATGCGGCGCTTTCTTTAGAAACTTTTCTCTTATCTCGGGGTGTAAATAATATTTCATACCTACGCGGCGAGCCTGTACGGATTGAGGTAGAGCCTACTACCGAATACTGGGCTTCCGCCCATGTGCGGCCCCTTCCGTCTAAGGCTGTTTTTCAGTTTAACCTTCAAGGACTCTTGTCCTGGAGTCACGGCTGGGGGAAGTCGCTTTTTAACACCTTAAAGCTGGGGGACTTTTTAAGCTCTAACTTTTTTAAGTTAGGAGTATAAGTATCGCTGCGCCCAGACGGGCCGTATGGCTGCAGCTTTTTGAAGGGTGCTTTTTTTATGCTCGGGTTGACACCCGAGCTTTAGAAGCTTTCGCCGCAAAGCGCATAGGCATCAAGATAATTTTTTATCATATAAATTTTCAAAGAAATTCAAACGATCCTTTCGCCTGTCATAGCAATAATGATAAGCTAAGAGTTTAATTAAAGCCTT
>JAUIKE010000045.1 GCA_030430845.1 Bacteroidia bacterium
TGAAACAAAGAAAACACGATCTTATCAATTTAAAAAGGAAAAGTACATGAGCGTGAATTATCGGCCGTGAATCTTCTTCGCTCTTATTAACTACGGCCTTTTTTATTCAAAATATCAATTAACCTACTCTGCACTTCCTTGGTCATAATAGTAATCCACATATTCAAAAGGATCCATCGGCATAAATTCAACCACCATATCTATATGACTATCTGCTGTGAAATTTGGTGTAAGGATGGAACCGAATACATATAGTTCCTTTTTCAACTGGACGCGATGGTTAACAGAGCAGCAGCCCCAACCTTAGAAGGCTTGTCGGCATTCCTTGAGAAGCTGCCTTTGTTCCGGGGGCTTTAAAATTGCTCATAGTTGCGTAGTATACGGATTGGATATGGCAAGTATGAGACTTTGAAACCAAAATTTTGTCCACCAGTCCGAATGTAGTTTCTGTTCAGTCCCATATCCCTGGGCGATTAACTTTCATTGCTCTTAAATATGAAAGGAATTGTCCTGCGTGAACAGATTCGTGATATCCAATGCGCAATAAATATTTTCCAAGGATCTTCTTTTCTCCATTTCCAGGGTGAACGATTTCAGTTTCGCTTAATTCTCTATCCGAAAACTGTCGGACGCTTTCCAAAAATATATTTCTGTAAGGTTCGGCAAACTCTAGTTCGTCAGCAAGGCTAAGGAAAGGTCGATTTTCCCAGGGCGTTTTAAAATTTGTCATATCCCCATTGTTGATAATAATATTCCATCCATAATCGGCTTCTAGAACATGCCTAATCATTTCTATCGCAGTCATTGCTTTTTCGTCAGGTTTCCAATTGTAACAGCTTTTAGGAAGGCTGCTCCAAAGTTGGATGCTTCTCCTCCTGATTTCCGTAAAGTTTAAAATGATAAGTTCGGATTGAGTCATTTTTTTGTTTTAGGGATGTCTTTTTACATTACAGCCAACATCTCTGCCTCCGCCATAATGTCAAATTCATTCTTGTTTGCTAATCTTATCCTTCAATAGACATTTGATTTGTCGAACAACCGCCTCCGGCCGCCCTCCGCGTATCGCTAAAGCTTTTAGCGGAAGCATAAGGCGGCCGCACAACGAACAACGAACAACGAACAACCACCCTACCTCGGCACGCCAATATGCTCACCAAAAAACAAAGCATTCATCAGCAAGCGATTCGTCCCGTACCAGAATCCTCTAAAGTTAGGATTGTCTACAAACAAGACCGCCCGGCCGCGGCCGATCGGGCTGACCATGGTGGACACCGCCTTGCTGAGCATCGGCAAGTTATCAGGGTGAACATAGCCATCCAATAGCGGTGTATCGGTATACTGCACAACCGTGCTGTACGGGCTATTGCTGGGCTCAAGGAAAACGGTATGATTCCGATAGACACTGATTTTTCTGCCGGAATATCCAAAGCCTAGCGGGTGAGTCGGATCAATATCTGCTTCGTACACAGAACCGCCGATTCGACGAGATCCGGAGCGCTCGGAGGCGGTCACGTAGTCGTAGCGCAGAGTTTCTCCATTTTGGTTGGGCCTTGAAAAAGAAGCGAGTTTTTCTTCAACTAATTTTGCGCGAATGGCCCAGGGAATAGCTGAGCGCTGCACGATCAGCGTACCTCCCCCGGAAGCCCAGTCTTTTATTTTATCAATACCTCGCTGACCGATACTCTGATAGCTGCCCGTAACCAAAATTAAGCTATTATATTTATTCAGATCCGCCCGATTGAAATCGTTTACGTCAATTTTACTGAAGGACATGCCGTAGCGCGTATCCAGTAAATGCCAGATTTCGCCGGCTTCATAGCCCGATACGCCTTCTCCGATCAGCATGGCTACCTTAGGCTGCTTGATGGTTTGAAAACTACGGCTTCCCAGGTCCTTTCCACTCATACTCATGCCCCCGTCCACACTATAAACAGGAATGCCTGCTAACTGACTGGCCTCCCGAATCCATTGCAGGATCTGCTGTGGAGAATGATGCTGATCCACTACCGGTATCATAACGGTTCCATAACCAAAGGCTTTCTCTTGCCCCTTGACCATAAACGAAAAGGGATAAAAAGCAGATTTGGCATTTACGCCTTTTGATAAAAGATAATTCAGGGCTTTGGGTGCATAGTAGTCGTTCCACTCGAACAAATAGGCATATTGAGCTTCTTCCACCGAAGGAACATCAGATTCCAGGTCTGCTCCTGTGAGTGGCGTGCCGAAGGTAATGCCTGATGCGACTTTGTCATAAGGCATATTAAAGGCCAGGGCGACAGTCCAGGCAGAGGCGTCGTAAAAGACACTATCGTAAAAACTGGTAACCGGCTCAAAAAAGGTTTGCACCATTCGATATTGAGATTGAGCGGAAGGAACGGCAAAGGCTTTACCCGCCTCATAGGTTTTTCCATTCAGGCTAAGGTCTCTGTTTAGCGGATAGGTCTTTATCTGGTGGCGAAGTAAAAGCTCCAGGAAGGCCTTGGTTTTTCCTTTATCATCGGCATCCCCAAAGACATAAGCCTGGGTACGACTCTTTTTTCCATCATTTAAAGCATCGGAGAAAAACCGGCGCTGGTGGTCAAACAACATTTCTTTGTTTTCCACCGCTGCTCGTACGGTGGCAATACTGGTACGCAGGTGATTGCGAATGGTAAAAGGAAAAGTAATCGGCTCCGTACTGGTGGTTTGTACATGCCCGCGCGAGGAGGCTTGCTCGAATACGAGGCCCAGTCCGCCGTGAATATCCGGGTAGGTCGATCCATAGCCCGGATAAGAATTATCATAAACTTCTTTGGTGAAATAAAGCGAGCCGATCTCATGTAGGGCTTCGCTGAAGTATTTGGCAAAAAGATTGTTGAGGTCATCATAATTGCTGCGAGGCACGAGCGGATTCTCAGAACCGAAGCGTTCGGTGGGTTCAAAGAAATAAGTGCTGTTGCTACCCATTTCGTGGTAGTCGGTCACCACCTGCGGCACCCACTGGTGGAAGAATTCCAGGCGATTGCGGCTTTCTACCTGTGCCAGCGGAAGCCAGTCGCGATTCAGGTCAAACCAGTAGTGATTGGTACGCCCGCCGGGCCATACTTCGTTGTGCTCGCGGTCGAGTGGGTCGGGCGAGAGGTTCTTGGCCTGGTGCATATTGGCCCAGTGCGAATGCCGGTCGCGGCCGTCCGGATTGAAGCAAGGATCGATGAATACGACGGCATTGTCCAGGAAAGTCTGCGTTTCTTCATTTTGAGCGGCCAGCAGGTAGTAAGCGGTCAACATGGCCGCTTCGGTACTGGAAGGCTCGTTGCCGTGTACGTTATACCCCAAAAGAAGGATGGCCGGCTGATTATCGGTATTGGGCCGTCTTTGGTCCGGATTGATCAAGGCCATTTGAGTTTGGCGGATGTTATCCAGGTTTTGGTGGTTTTCGGGGCTGGTGATGGTTAGCACGATCTGGGGCCGACGTTCGTTGGTATAGCCGATGATCTGGAAGGAAGCCTTGTCGGAAACCCGGCCCAATTCTTCCATATACGCCACCATACGATCGATGCGAGTGTGCATATCTCCTACCGGGTAGCCCAGGAATTGCTGAGGGGAGGGGATGTCGGGATCGAAGGTGATGTTATTGGGAAAAAAGTAGTTGTTTTGGGCACTTATATTAGGGGCATTGAAAAACAACAATACCAGGAAAGGTAGTAGACGCTTAAACATATTCTTTTTGTTTTTAGTTGATTCAGAGTAACAAAAGTTGAATGGCTTAAAATAAGCTTTTTCCGCCGAGACGCGACGGAAAAAACTTGTTTTACGTTTGTTTCATGGCAATGAAATATCTTTTATTAATAATTTTGGAGGATTGAGCTAAAAGAATTAGTATAAAAAGAAGAATTTGTTTCGATCAATTACTACTGGATGGCAGGAAAAAAAACAACAAAGCAAAAAATACTGGAGTCTGCCCTTAAGCTTTTTAATCGGGATGGTCTGGTAAATGTGCGTTTGCAGCACATAGCAGATGAGGCCTTTATCAGTGTGGGCAACCTGGCATATCACTTTCCAAACAAGGAGGCGATCGTTATGGGGCTATATGAAGCGTTGACCAAAAAACAAAAAGAGCTACTGGCGGAATATCGCATTGTCCCTCTGTTCGATTATTTCGACCACCTGATCCGGAAAAGCTTTGAATTACAACAGGGGTATATCTTTTTTTACCTGGATACGTTAGAAGTAATAAGGGCCTATGAGAATATTGCCGAAATACACAGGAAACACATAAAGTGGCAGCTGGAGCAACTGAGGAATATGCTTGATTTTAATACTGCCCGAGGCGCCCTTCAACAAGAGCCCATGGAAGGTGTTTTTGACCGCCTGGCTCAGCAACTTTGGATGAGCCTTGACCTTTGGATGGCTCAGCAATATATTCGGGGCAACAAAACCCCTCAATTAAAGGACTATCGGGAAGCCGTTTGGGGGCTGCTCATTCCTCATTTTACCGAAATGGGGAAGCGAGAATTTATACAAATGTGGCAGTTACCTTACGACTTTTTCCTTTAATCTCGTATTTTGAGTAGCTTTGAATGATAATTACAGAAACTTTTATGATCCATTTTAATCTCGATGAATTTGCCTACGAAGAAATGTTGAACATGCTCAACAATCTTCATTTTACAGAAAGAACAGGTACCGTTTCGGATTTGATGTTCCTTTCAGATGACTGGTGGTTAAGAGATACTGCCGTGGTAGAAAACATCGTCAAAAGAGATGGATTGTGGGAGATACAACTGGTTTTTGCTCATTACCAGGAACCATGTAAATTGATCAAAAGAGTTATTACCCGTCATTATAATAAGAAAAAAGCCGTGCTGTGCGCCCAATATATGCGAAGGTTGGCGGCGAAGGATCAGCGCGGAACCCTGACGGTAAATTTGGAAGACTTTGCCCTTTGTTCTAGTTAATTGGAAAATTTTGAAAAATGCCGGATCTCAATACCAAACAAAAAATCCTTAACGCTTCTGTGAGGCTGTTCAACGAAAACGGCCTGGCGAATGTCCGCCTACAACAAATTGCAGATGAAATCGGCATAAGTGTTGGTAACCTGGCTTATCATTTTAGAAATAAGGAAGCCATCATTGAAGCCGTTAGCGAACAAATAGATGAAGAAATCTCTGAGGTTTTATCCAACTACCGCATATTTCCAAATCTGATCGATTTTGATAATCAGTTGTCCAAGTACTTTTCCTTTTTGTCAAAATATCCATTCTATGCCACTGATTTGGTAGAGCTGGAACGCAATTATTCTGATGTGTATGCTCGCCATCAATTCCTGATCAGTAAGATGATCAGTCAGATCCGAAAACGATTTGACTACAAACAAAAAAGAGGCATTCTGCTGCCCGAAAACCCAAAGGGCATCTATGACATCCTGGCCGATACCATCTGGATGATCATTCTTTTTTGGATTCCTCAAAATCATACCCGTGGCCAAAAGTTACTCGAAAAAGAAGAACATTTTAAGGAGTATGTGTGGTGCCAGCTTTATCCCCATTTTTCTGAAAAAGGTAAACTGGAATTCGAACAGCTGATCGTTCCTATTCTCAACCATTCCTCGCTCGATTAATTGCTTTTCTCTCCCTAGCTCCTTGCCTCTTCCATCCGGATTTGGCTAGTTTTTATTTAGACTATTTCTTGATTAGAAGGTTTTTTCTAATAATTAGAAAGTTTATTCTAAAAAAGAATAGAAAAAGTTTTCTAAACCTATTTCATTGTTTTATATTGGCTTGACGTTTGTAATCCGAAATAGAATTCGGTATTGTTATAGAGCAAAAAATTTAAAAACAAATAAAAGGCAATCATGGCAAATGTATTATGGTTACAGGGAGGTGCATGTAGCGGGAACACGATGTCCTTCCTGGATGCTGAGGAACCGACGGTCGTAGAATTGATCGTTGATTTTGGCATCAACATCTTATGGCACCCTACCGTGGGGCTTGAAATAGGACAGCAAGTTGGGGATCTACTCAACGACTGCATTTCCGGGAAAACCCAGCTGGATATTTTTGTTTTTGAAGGTTCGGTTATTCAGGGCCCTAACGGCTCCGGAAAGATGAATTATTTTGCCGACCGGCCCATGATGGATTGGGTAAAAGAGCTATCAGATGTAGCTCAGTTTGTAGTGGCCATCGGTGACTGTGCTACCTGGGGCGGGATTCCCGCAGTTCCACCCAACCCGAGTGAATCGACGGGTATGCAGTTCCATAAAAGAGCCAAAGGAGGCTTTTTGGGGCCTGATTTTAAATCGAAAGGCGGCTTGCCGGTCATCAACATTCCCGGCTGTCCTGCTCATCCCGACTGGATCACTCAGATTCTGGTAGCTATTTCTACCGGCAGGATCGGTGATGTTCTGCTGGATGATTTCCATCGGCCCAAAACCTTTTTCACCGACTTTGTGCAGGCCGGCTGCCCTAATGTCAGAAGCTTTGCCGAAAAAATTGACGGCCACTTTGGCAAAAGAGGTGGTTGTCTGTTTTATGAAGTCGGCTGTCGCGGACCTATGACACGGGCCAGCTGTAACCGTATACTCTGGAATCGTCAATCCAGTAAAACCCGCGTTAATCATCCTTGTCTGGGATGCACAGAACCGGGCTTCCCGCATCATGACCTCAAGAAGGGAAGTGTATTTAAAACGATGAAGTATCTGGGCTTCCTGCCTAAAGAAGTGCCGGCAGGCGAATCCAAGCTGATGTATTGGTTTAAGGCCGGTGTTGGAAAATTTGCACCTACACCTTCTGCTTTGAAGGAACATTCAAAATAATTGTAAGACGAAAAAATTAAAAAAATGGCTTTAAAAGAATTGAATATATCTCCAGTCGGGAGGGTTGAAGGTGATTTGGATGTGAAGGTATACATGGAGAACGGAGTAGTCACCCGTGCACATACGCAAGCGGCTATGTTCCGGGGCTTTGAAAAAATATTAGCCGGCAAGGATCCTCAGTCGGGTCTCATCGTGACGCCTCGTGCCTGTGGCATTTGTGGCGGCTCACACTTGTATTGCGCCTCTTCTGCCCTGGATGTTGCCTGGCAAACAACTCTGCCGCCCAATGCTTTGCTGCTCAGAGCGCTCGGGCAGGCAACCGAAACCATCCAGAGTATACCGCGCTGGTTCTACGCCATCTTTGCTACGGATATGGCCAATAAAAAGTTTGCCAATAAACCTTTATACCAAGAGGTGGTCAAACGTTTTGCCGCTTATGTCGGTACTTCTTTCCAGCAAGGGGTAACGGCTTCCGGCCGGCCGGTAGAAGTCTATGCTTTATTTGGGGGTCAGTGGCCTCACTCAAGTTACATGATCCCGGGTGGGGTAATGTGTTCACCGACCCTAAAGGATATTACGAGGGCTCATGCCATTATGAACCAGTTCCGCAATGATTGGTTGGAAAGCATTTGGCTGGGCTGCTCCATCGAACGATACATGCAGATCCAAAGCTGGGATGACCTGATGGAGTGGCTGGAAGAAAATGAATCGCATCGTAATAGCGACCTGGGGCTCTTCCTCCGTGCCGGCATCGAATTCGGATTGGATAAATTCGGACAGGGGGTTGGCAAATTCCTGGCCTGGGGTACTTACCTGCATAAGGATATGTACAACAAACCCACCATCGAATCCAGAAATCCGGCTACGATCAGCCCGTCCGGATTCTGGGACGGTAAGCAATATTACGATGCAGACCAGAAAATGGTAGCTGAGCACATTAAACATTCCTGGTTTACCGATCAGGATGATGCACTTCATCCGTTTGATCAGCCGGTCCCTACTGCTGATCTGCACGCGACTAACCTGGAGCATACTGACTTTGGTGGAAAGTATAGTTGGGCGAAGGCTCCTCGCTTTATGGGATATGCTGCCGAAACCGGCCCGCTGGCCAGAGTGATCATGGCTGCTAACCCAGCCAATAAAGAGCATCAGTTCCGCGATCCGCTCTTTGGAGATATCATGGAAAAAATGGGGCCAAGCGTCTTTACCCGCGTGCTGGCCAGAATGCACGAAGCGCCTCGCCTGTACCTGATGATCGATGAGTGGCTGCGCCAGGTTAACCTGGACGATGAATTCTACATTAAGCCTACCGAAAGAGACGGCATCGGCTGGGGAGCTACCGAAGCGGCCCGCGGAGCCCTCGCTCACTGGATTAAAATCAAAGATGGGGTGATCGAAAACTATCAGATCATCGCTCCGACTACCTTTAATGTAGGACCGAATGATAAAGATGGAAACCCCGGGCCTATTGAATCTGCACTGGAAGGAACCGAAATCGAAGACCCACACGATCCGGTAGAAGTGGGCATGGTGGCCCGCTCATTCGATTCCTGTTTGGTTTGTACTGTGCATGCACATGATAATAAAACAGGAGAAGAACTGGCTAAATTTAAACTGTAAGTCTGTTTTTTCTGAATAAACTTATAGAAGTTGTTTAAAGTTATCGTACTTACCTGCCGTTCAGTAGCCATAAGCCTTCACGCTCGCTTACAGTAGATAACTTTAAACAACTTCATAGAAATCAAATCCATTAATTGAAAAAAGTCGAAGCCTGTTTCACCTAAGAAGCAGGTTTCTTTTCTTTTCAAAAACGAGCAAAGATGAATGCAGGGAGTGGCGTTGTAACAAAAAAAACTGCTGTTTTAGGCTTCGGTAATCCAGTGCGTGCCGATGACGGTGTCGGTATTTATGTGGTGGAGCAATTAAATAATCAATTGGGCCCAAGCGAGCATATTAGTATCTTTGACATGGGGACTTCCGCATTCGAAGTGCTGTTTAAGTTGAAGGGCCACGACCGGATCATCCTGGTCGATGCGGCGATCAATACGAACGAACCGGTGGGAACGCTTTTCCAGCTCCCGGCCTCAGAAGTAGAAGCCCAGATCGAAGATGACCCGCTCGTTTTTCTCCATAGCTTGAAGTGGAATCAGGCACTTTCTTATGCCAAAAAAATGCTCGGACGGGATTACCCCGAAGACATTCAGGTATATTTAGTAGCCATAGAAAATACCCGTTTTAATGTAGGCATGGGAGCAGATGCCAGGAACGCAGCGGACAAGCTGGTGTCGATATTATTGAAGGAATTAAAAACAATTGAATAAGGTCTCGATATGTTTATACCGCCAAAAGGATACCAACAACAGGGTGCCAAAGCACAAGGCCCGGCCGGCTTAGTTCGCTTACAATCTAGCCATCTGATCATCGGACAGGAGCTGAGTACCCAGGTTTTTGATGGAACTTCCAGCGCTTATCTGGTGTATTATCCGGATCGCCGGGTTTTGATGATCGCCCCATCCACCGATGAGACCTTTAAGCAATTACATAAGGTGACGCAGCATATGTTGAAAGATCGAAACTTAAAGGGTGACAAATCCATTGCACTACACGAAATGCTTATTGATCATCAACTGGATGAGACAGATCGGGCCCTGACATTTGAATGGAATGACGCAATGGGAATTTTGAATATCAACATCTAGTTCCAGTTATGTCTTTTGATCCCGATTTTCTACAGTATCCACAACCCGAAGTACCCGGCCAGGCCATTGATATGCTGTTACTTGTTGAAGATACCTGGCTAATGAATACCGAAGTGATGTACTTCATTCGGGCATGGAAAAATCGTTGGTATCTGACTATTGTTTATGTCTGCCTAAAAGACCCAATGAAGCTCATTTGCCGGAGGATTGATGATTATCCTTCGGCAAAAAAAGCTTTGACTTTTGCGAAATTATTACAGCGCGGCATTCGTAAGGACGCCAGAGGTACTTTAAAAAATAACCGAAATGCTTTCAATCTTTGCGACAACTGAATACTTGAGTGAAATTAACCGCCTGATTGCTACCGAACATCGCCTTTCAGAATTGGTTAAAGTCTTCGATCTGTTAGAAACCCAACCTTCTCAGAACGGAAACAGCCTGGTGGTCGACTCCCGGGGTATTTCTCATCCGCTCGACTGGCATAATGATCGCCCTCCTTATTTGCTGCCCGAAGCATTTTCTTTTGACGGAGCCAACTTCCTCGGCCTGGTGTTCGATAAGTTGGGAAATGGAGAGAAAGCGTATGCCTATTTTAATGAAAAACTAATGCTACGGTCTGAATTAGGATTGATGAACCAACTTCAGTTTGGATATCAAATAACGAAAACACAAATAGAGGACTGGGAAAAGCAGGTGGATCCAAATAACAACTTTGAACAATACCGTCTGCATCACAACAAGGCGGTTATCGGGCAGTATGGTTTTTTGGAAGCTCCCATGAGCTTCGAGGAGGTTCGGGAGCATTTTCTGCAGGCTGTGAAGAAAGCCCCCCACCCCGAATGGGCAGCCTTTACCATCCGGCAATACGCCACCTTACTGATTGACTCGGGCGCCCCCGGCGAAGCAGTACCTTTATTGAATGAAGTGCTCGATCAGGATATCTCCAAAGAGGCCCAATTTAGTCTGAAGGCTGTTTTGACCAATGGATGGATGGAGCAATTATCGGTTCCTTACGATCCCGAACTCTTGGAAAAGCTAAAAAACACACTCTGGGAAACACTCCAGTATTTTGAAACAAACGGACGAAAAGCAGAGGCAGGCCTTTTGTTGTTGGATGCCGCTCAAATAGCCAACATTTCCAATAGCTTTTCCGAATCGCTTGGTTATCTCAATAAAGCCGTAAGTATTTTTGAGGAAGAAGAACTGGAAGAATTGACGGGCAATGCGCAGCTCCGTAAAGGCACGCTGCTTTATACCTGGGCACAAAACGGTAACCCCCAGTTTTTCAAACCCGCTATTGAGAGTTATCAACAAGCATTGAAGGTGTTCCGGCAGGATGTCGCAGCGGATGTTTTTGCTGACATCCACCATCACCTGGCAGTGTTGTACGCAGAAATGCCGACCGAGCATAAGAAAAAAAGCATCTGGGCCGGAGTGGCAAGCACCTCTTTTCAGGAAGCGCTTCAATTTTTTAATAAAGACCAGTATCCCTATCAATACGGTATGATCTGTAATAATTATGGAAATGCATTGATGAAGTTTCCGCTGGCCGTTCATTCCGATAATTATGAAAAAGCACTGTTTTATTACCAGGAAGCGCTCAGTGTACGTACCCCTGACTTTCCCTATGAACGAGCTATTACTTTACTTAATTTTCTGGAAGCCAGCTGGAAGGTCAGCAACGACAGTGAAACCTTCAACCGCGATCGGTTTGAGGACATGTATAATAAAGTCCGGGAGGTGAAAAGTCTGGTGTCGGAACCCAAAATGCTGGAAGAGGCCGATCGCCATCTGGCACTGTTGACTGAGTTAGAACAAGTTGTATCTAAATAAACCTAGGGGTTGTGTAAAAAGTCCTTCGGTCTTTTTCCCCAGCCAATAATATTTTTTTTGAGAGATTTTGAAGAAGAAAAACATAGTTTTTCTTCTTCAAAATCTCTCAAAAATAGAATAATTTAGGTTGTGTGAAAACGAGGAACGAGTTTTTACACAACCCCTAGGCTTTCAAATTAAATACTGATGCATGAAATATCACTAGTCAGAAACATTTTTAGCACACTGGAAGCTGAATTTTCGAAGGAAGAACTGGGGCAACTAACGGCCATTGACCTCAAAGTGGGTTTGCTGTCAAATGTAGAGCCGCTATTAATGCAGAACGCTTTTGAGGCTGTTACCGTGGCAGAGAATAAATATCAAAATGTTCGGCTGAATGTAGAATTGGTGCCTGTGGAAATCCATTGCTCCGACTGTGGACAAAACTCTATTATTGAAAACTATAAATTTGCATGCAGTTTTTGTGGAAAACCGAATAATAATGTAGTGAGGGGGACGGAGTTGTTGATCCATCAGGTTCATTTTGCAGAACCGGTGCAGTGAGGCGTTTTACTCGTTCTTTTTCTTTTTCTTTTCAATGGCTTCTCTAATCTTTGTAGCACTTTCATAGTCTTCTTTTTCCAAGACTCTTTTTAACAATCGCTCCAATTCTTCCATCGAATAATCCGACAATTTCCCTCTTTTATTAGAAAAAGCCTTGCTCGGGCTATCCAATACGATACTCGCCTCTTCCATAACCTGCTCATTCACAAAGATCGGGCAGCCAATTCGAACGGCCATCGCAATTGCATCGGATGAACGGGCGTCGACTTCCAGGGCGGTCCCATCCGGCTTTTTTCCTATCAAAAGGGCGTGAAAGGCCCCCTCGACGAGGGTGGAAATAACAACTTCATTAATTTGTATGCCTGATTGATCGAGGGTGTTTTTGAACAGGTCGTGGGTCATGGGCCTATTAGGGCGCATCCGCTCCAGTGTAACGGCAATGGCCTGGGCTTCAAAGGGGCCAATAATCACAGGGAGCCTCCGAAAACCTCTTTGCTCCTCCAGGATGAGAGCGAAGTTTCCGGGATGGGATTCACTTTTTGCTAAAGCAATAATATTGACTTCAATTTTTTTCATTCAGCTCGATGTCTTTTTTAATAAAATTGCACAATGCTTCCACATCGGCAAAAGGAGCGATTACCTGACTTCCCTGGGATAGTTTTAAAAGACCATTTTTTTCAATTTCTATGCAATAATTTTTTTCCAGAAAAATGAAATGATCGTTTTCGGAACTGACTTTTATATTGAAATGTTGTAAAGCAAAAAGTAAAAATGCCTTGAGTTCTGTATCCATTTTATATGACTCAGGAAAGGTTTTCAATCAGCACAAATGCTCCATATCCCATACACAATAAGGATGATAATAAAACAAGCCCAACTTGAAGATGGGCATTATTGGTAATCTTCTTCGAAAACGGCAAACTAAATATACCCGCCGCCACCAGCATTCCTACTACAGATCCCAGCCCAAAGATCAGCAGGTATAGTAGGCTATTGAAACTCCCTTGAATTTCCGTCATGACTAAAAGAATCATAGCGCCACTGCCGGCCAGGCCATGGACCAGCCCGACTCCATAAGCAAGATGGTGCTTGTCTTCAGGGTCGGCCAGTTGGCGATAACTTTTATCGGAGCGGAAATATTGATACAAACGATGGATACCTAATAGAATTAGCATCAGGCCTACAACCGCTTCAAAATAACCAAAGTAGCCGTTGAAAAAGGTGACCTTCCCGATTATCATTAACAGCCCAATCAAAAATATGGTGGAGGTATGGCCCAGGCCCCAAAAAATACCATCTTTTATAGCGAGAATGATCTTGTCTCGTTTTGTAACGATACTACTTACAGCCACCAGGTGATCTGCTTCAAACGCATGTGTAAAACCTATGACAGCTGCAAAAAGCAAAGGAAATGTTGCTGCTTCCATCGTTTAAAAATTTAATTCATTAAGAATAATACGATGATTTCCGGTATCGGCAATCGCCATAGTTTGGTGGTCGATGCAAACCTGGAAAGGCCAGTAAAGACTATGCTCGGTGCTCCAGATCGTATTTTTATTTTCACTCCCGGTAGTAAAATCATCCTGGCCAATCAGGTTGTGAGCCTTCTGGTTGTGACGGTCCGGTAAGATATTAAACCAAAGGACCCGGCTGTTGCCTGTATCAGCAACCCACAATCCTTCTCTATAAAAGCAAGTATCGTAACACCAATTAAGGGTATTGGCCTGAGGGAACCACCCGAATTGGTTTTGGCCGTTTCCTTCAAATGTACTTTGCCCGATTATGATATCTGCTTTTTGACTGAAAGCATCCTGCCACTTATTCCACACCAGGACCCGGTAATACTGGGTGTCTGTAATGGCCAGCTGCCCGGCAGGGCCAAGCTTTACAGAGTACGGCCATATTGGGTCGGTATGGTCATAATCTCTTTCTTCAAAATTCGGTTTTCCAATAACCGCCTCCGCAGCTGCATAATGGTCGGTCGGAATACTTGAATAGTAAAGCACCCTTCGGTTACCGGTGTCGGCAATCCATAATTGCTTACCATCTGAAAAAACACCGTAAGGCCAATGCAGGGAGCGGGCCGAAGGAAGATGGCCGATCCCTTGAACATTGGGTTCGTTATGTTTAAAATCAGGCTGCCCGATTACTACATCAGCCGCCTGGCCGCTTTGTTGGGGCATCCGATGCCAAATCAGAACGCGATGGTTCCAGGCATCCGCCACGATTACTTTTTGCCCGTCCGACCAAATGCTGGAAGGATAAAAAAGAGTAGATGCACTTACCTTTCCATGGGCATTTCGACCGGTTTGAGATTTGGCCGCCTGCCCGAGCACCAGGTCGGGTTCCTGAAACTCAGCGGTAGGTTTATTTTTCCATATAAAAACCCTGTTTTGAGCAGTGTCAGCTGCCATCAAAATATCATCGACCAGATAAACGCCTCTAGGGGCTAAAAGCGAACTATTAGCTGAACCACGGAAAACCAAGGTTTTCCTGATAAGAGAGGATAGTTCTTTAGTTTCCAAATTCGAGTCGTTTTTGTTCTAGCTTATCAATTTTCATCAGCATTAGAATCGCAATGGACCGAGCCCTTTCTTTGGCTATATTAGCTTTTTCGCCTTCGAAAAGCTGGTCAAGGGTTTCATCAAACAACGCCAGCCACTGATCAAAGTGCTTTTTGCTTAACCTGTGTTTTTCATGCAAGTCCAAATGAACCTCCATGGGGTTGCCTTTGTATTTGGCTAAATGGAAAATTACACTTTCCCAAAAATCATACAGTACCGGAAGATGCTCCGATAACTGGATCTGAGCAACCTCCGTGAAGATGGGGCCCAGCAGTGGGTCGTCTAGCATCGTTTCATAGAAGGTGTCGATGAGCAACCTTATATCGTCTCTGTTTTCTATATCCTTTTTCATCAGCAAATTCTTGGTAATTGTTCTCCAACTAACATGTTTACTACTCTTTTTCCTCCTATATTACTGGTCAGGACGACCTGCCGGGGGTGTTCTTTCACTACCTCTCCAATGATAGCCGCGCCTTGTCCAAATTCGTGTTGCTGCAATTTTTTTACAAAATCATCAGCAATCGAGGCATCCACGACGCTCAGGAAAATTCCTTCATTGGCGACATAGAGCGGATCCAGCCCCAAAATCTCGCAAGCACCGTATACTTCTTCATGAACCGGTATGTTGATCTGAAAAATATCAACACCTAATTGACTGTCCCGGGCAATTTCATTCAAAACAGTAGCCACGCCTCCTCTCGTCGGGTCTCGAAGTAAATGAATATGTTTGCCAAATTCGTCGAGGCATTCTTTGACGAGATGGTTGAGATGGCGGGTGTCACTTTGTATTTGGGTTTCAAATTCAAGGCCTTCCCTAACCGACATAATAGCAATGCCATGGGTAGCCAAATGACCGCTTATTATTATTTTATCACCTACTTTTACGTTGCCAATATCAATACTAGCGTTGGGATGAACAGAGCCTAAGCCGGTAGTATTGATAAAAATCTTGTCACCTTTTCCCCGCTCTACTACCTTGGTATCTCCCGTAACCACTTGTACTCCTGCCTGTGAACAGGCGTATTTAATAGCCACCAGGATATCCCAGAACTCAGTCATAGGAAGCCCTTCTTCGATAATAAAGCTTAAGGAAATGTGGGCCGGAATGGCTCCGCACATAGCCAGGTCATTAACCGTGCCGTTTACTGCAAGCTCTCCAATATTTCCGCCCGGGAAAAATACCGGTGAGATGACGAAGCTATCGGTGGTAAAGGCTGTTTGGCCATGGAGTTCTAAAAAAGCACCGTCGTGTCGGCGGTCGAGCCAGTCGTTGCTCAGCAAGTCGAAAACGCCACTGTCCAGCAACTTATTGGTCAGTAAACCTCCGCTGCCATGCCCAAGGGTGATGATGTCAAAATCAAGTTTGGGCATGGGACAGGAGAGCTGCATTTTTAATTTTTCGTCTGTCATTCTTTTCTACTTTTTCAAACTGCCAAAGTACCTATGTAGGTAGTTCCTTCCTACCCTACATAGCTGTTTCCAGGTCCTGAATAGCCTGATGAAAATGATAATAGGCTGCACAGGCTCCTTCAGAACTAACCATAGGAGCTCCAAGGGGTGTTTCGGGCTTACATTTTTTACCGAACTGAGGACATTCATTTGGTTTTTTGATACCCTTTAATATTTGCCCTGCAATACATTCTTTGCTTTCTTCTACCTCTTCAATATTCACATCAAACTTGAGGTTGGCGTCATATTGCTCGAATTCTTTACGGATACCATAACCGCTCAAAGGAATCGTACCGATACCTCGCCATTCCCGATCCACTACCTTGAATACCTGTTGTATTACTTTCACGGCCTCAGGATTGCCTTCAGGACGGACGACCCTGCTGTATTGATTTTCAAGCTTGGCTTCGCCTTTTTCCAACTGACGAACAGTCATTAGAATACCCTGGAGCAGATCTACCGGTTCGAAGCCGGTGACAACCACCGGAATTCGGTAATCGTCAACCAGGGGATAATACTCTGTAATCCCCATGATGGTACATACATGCCCAGCTGCTAAAAAACCCTGAATATTACTTTCTTCATCATTCATGACAGCTTCGATTGCAGGGGGGACCAGGACATGGGAAGCCAGGATAGAATAATTATTTACTCCCAGCCGATGAGCATGAATAACAGAAAGTGCATTGGCCGGAGCGGTAGTCTCAAAACCTACAGCAAAGAAAACAACCTCCCTGTCGGGGTTTTCTTTGGCTAGTTTGACTGCTTCCAGAGGGGAATATAAGATCCTGATGTCTGCTCCGTTCGCCTTTGCTTCCAGCAAGCTCTTTTTTGAGCCAGGCACGCGAAGCATATCTCCAAAAGAGCAAAGAATCACTTCCTTTTCTTCTGCCAGGAAAACGGCTTTGTCTATGAGGTTTAAAGGCGTAACACAAACAGGGCAGCCGGGGCCGTGCACCATTCGAATTTTTTCAGGCAGCATATTGAGGATACCATTTTTTACAAGGCTATGAGTCTGTCCTCCGCATACTTCCATAATAGACCAGGGGCGGGTCACTGTTTTTTTTAACTCTTCGAGATATTGCCCCACCATGTCCGGGCTTCTGTATTCAGATATGAATTTCATACAATTTGGTTTTTAAGATCAAAGATTGGTTCAAAGTCCAATTAAGAATCAGGTAAATAGTCATTGATCTCTTTTAACTCGTCCAACTCACCAATCTCTTTCAGGTATTGAAATGTTTTTTGGGCTTCCTGCTCATCAACTACACTAATGGCTACTCCGACATGTACTAAGACATAATCTCCAACTTTGGCCTTTGGCACCATTTCGAGGCTGGCTTCTTTGATAATGCCACCAAACGAGACCTTTGCCATCCGGACCAGGCCATTGTACTGGCTTTCTATGGTTTTAATTTTACCTGGAATCGCTAAACACATTTTTTAGGTTTTTAAGATATGGATGAATCGGGAAAAAGGAAAGAAGATTGTTTATCCAATTTCCCATTAATTTTTTTAATCTGGTGACATATGAGTTGACCAAAAGACACACTTTCATCATTAGGGGATAGCTGACGGTGAAATAACAACTCAAATTCCTGAGAAAGGTGATGGATGATCAAATCTACCAGAAGGCCGTTTTGAAATACCCCACCACTGAAGGCTATTTTCCTCGTGTTCAATTGCCTGGCGGCCATCTCTATAAGATGCACTAATGAATAATGGAATTTGGCAGCAATAAACGCTTTGTCTTTACCCTGACCGAGATCCATCAAAATCTCCTTCATTAAACTCTGAGTAGAAATTTGCTTCTCATAGCCTTCATCATTGAAATAGGAAGTAACAAAGGATAAGTCGTGAATTCGGAAATGAGATAGTGCCAGCGCTTCCAGTTTCATAGCTGCTTCTCCCTCATACGTCTGTTTGTCCATTAGTCCCAACAGGGAAGCGATCGCATCAAAAATCCGCCCAAGACTTGAAGTCTTCAAAGAGCTGCCTTTTGCCAGTAATTGATGATAAATTCTCCATTCCGTTTCTGAAAATTTTTGCTTCAACACCACTTCTACTCCTTCAATACCCCAGCAGGCAGAGAGGGCCGAAATTCTTGGTTCTCTCGGCATTTTATCTCCAAGTATGAAGTCAAAATAATCGAAGTGGATACAACGGCGAAAGGTATGATCAGAATAAATGAAAAACTCACCTCCCCAAATGTGGCCATCCTCTCCGAGCCCTGTTCCGTCCCATATGACGCCCAGTACGGGCTCTTGAGTATGAATGAGCTTGTGTTCACCCAGTAAGGCACCGAAATGTGCTTTGTGATGTTGGATCAACTCAAGTGGAACATCCAGTTCTTTAGCCAAATTTAAGGCAAATTGGGTTGAAGGGTAGTCTTGGTGAAGATCGCCAAGAATATACTCCGGCCGAGTGTCAAACAATTGCAAAAAATGTCGGATTGTATATCTGTAAGATTCCTCAGTTTCAAAATTAGCCAGATTGCCAAGGTACTGACTAACGTACAGGTTTTTTTCATGCAAAAAAGTGAAGGTGCTTTTGAGCATAGCCCCTGTAGCTAGTAGACAATAATCCGGTCGTTCCAACCGGCCGTCGATATAGGTAGGGGCCATTCCTCTGGATCTGCGTAGGATGATTCTCTGCTGTGAAAAAGGAGAAAATTGGATGAGGCTGTCATCCTGAGGAACAACAATTTCTCTTCGATTGGTCAGGATGAGGTCTGCCATCAGCCTGAGATCAGAAAGAGCTTTTTTGTCAGAATAAACAATGGGAGATTCCGTAGGATTACCGCTGGTAGCTACAATTGGTGCCTGATATTTCTTTAGAAGCAGCTCAAAAATAGGGGCATAAGGCAACATTACTCCTATCCGCTCAAGCCCGGGAGCGATATTGGAGGCTAAAGAAGTATTGGGGAGAGGAGTCAGTAAAACGATAGGAGCGCTTGGGCTGAGCAATTCTTTTGCTGCTTGCTCATGGAGATCCGTGCTTTTTGCCAGGGTTTCTACATCAGGATACATTAAGGCAAAGGGTTTGCTGGGGCGGTTTTTACGTGAGCGGAGCAGCTCAACCACTGATGTGTCATGGGCAGAACAGCACAATAAATATCCGCCGATGCCCTTGACGGCTACAATTTTTCCATTTTCCCAAGCCTGTACAACTATCCTGGATATGTCTTCAAATGACTCACTGAGCAGATTTTGTTCATTATCATATAGCTGAATAGGGATGCTGCAATGAGGGCAGCTATTGGTTTGGGCAAAGTACCGCCGGTCGAGTGGATTTTGGTATTCACCCAGGCAATGCTTGCACATTTGGAAGGGAGCCATACTGGTGGTTGGCCGGTCATAAGGTAGCTTTTGAATAATCGAATATCTGGGCCCACAATAGGTACAGGTAGTGAAAGGATAATTTTGGCGTTTGTTTTTCTGATCAAAAAGATCCTGCCGGCAGTCCGGGCAAAGAGCAAAATCAGGAGTGAGGAGCAGGTTTATTGTTTCGCCGGCCTGACTGTGAATGATTTCAAATCCGTTGTAATCCTCAGGAGAGGTTTCGAAAATATGGTGATCGGTAATTCTGGATAATTGGGGTGCCTGACTCAATAAAGAACGATAAAAAAAATCAACTTTTTTTTCTATGCCATTCACCTCTACATGAACACCATCTGTGGTGTTATTTACCCAGCCGTTCAACTGGTGTTGTTTGGCTAATCGATATACAAAGGGCCGGAAGCCGACCCCCTGGACTTGCCCTTTTATGTGGATGTGCCAGGTTTGCATCAGGATGCAGGTACGTTTGCAAGGGCTTTCTTTTCCGCTACTTTATCCAATAACCACCGGCACCATTTATCTATATTTTCTCCATTGGTGCTGGACACCTGAATAACCTCTAATTCGGGATTGATGTCCCTGGCGTCCTGAACAACTGCCTCAACAGAAAAGGGTAAATAGGGAAGTAAATCGGACTTGGATACCAGCATTAATTCACTGGTGAGAAACATGCGAGGGTACTTTTTGGGTTTATCATCTCCTTCAGTAGTAGCGATGAGAGTGACTCGATAATCTTCCCCCAAATCGAATGAAGCCGGACAAACAAGGTTGCCGACGTTTTCAACGATGAGCAGATCGACTCCTTCAAGGTCCATATTTTCCATAGCCTGCCATACCATCTGGGCTTCCAGGTGACAAATACCGCCTGTTACGATCTGGAGTGCATCGGCACCAACCTCACGTAGCCGGTCAGCATCTCTTTCCGTTTCGAGGTCTCCTACTAATATTTTCATGTTAAGCTGACCCCCAATTCTGCGGGCTGTCTCTTGGAGGAGCGTTGTTTTTCCACTTCCAGCAGAGGAGGTGATGTTAATGAGTAATATTTGCTTGTCGGCCATTTTTTTTCGAATACTCTCAGCAACAAAGTCGTTGGCTTTCAACAGGTGCATAGTGGTATTATCGCAAGTAACGGTTCCTCTGGCTGTTTTGGAAGATTTTTGAACTTTTGTCATCTCTTTTGGCTAATGTTTTTGGAAAACGTATTACAGCTTCAAAAAATGAAGCTTCTGTGCTTTTTGTATGAAAAATCTGCTTGTTTAAACAAGTTAACAAGTATGATTTAATTAGAAAAGGATTTCTATGTATTAGAAAATTTTTTCTAATTCTAATTTTGTTTTTATTGAAAAAAAAGAAGAGGCAACCATAACGGTTGCCCCTTGCGATAAATTAAAAAGCATTCAGATTGTCTCTGTAATTAACAATCGGGCAGGCAGCTCCTGCCGCTTGCCAGGTTGCTATTTTATGCCGGCTCTTTGGACACTGTTGTCAACAGGTGGAAGACTTTGTATGTAAGTCCATATGGCGGCTACTTCATCATCATTCAATTCTGCGTGTGGCGGCATAGCTGCAGTCAGGCTGGTACCATCCGGCTTTTTCCCAAACCGTAGCGCGTTGGAAAATTGTTCAAGGGTCCAGCCTTTCAGCCCTGTTTCGTGAGGGGTGAGGTTGGCTGACAGCACTTCTGCTCCTGTATTGGGGTCTATAATCACATTCCCACCTCCATAAAAGCCAACGGAGTTTTCGGGCACAAGTGGATCCAGCTTGGTAAAATCAGAAGAATGACAGTGGAAGCAACCTAGCATTGCATCGGCCAAATACCGCCCATAAGCCAATTGGTCGGACTTAGGAGGAATGGGAATAGCTTTTTCCGGATAGGGAACCGGTTTCATAACGGTATTGGTAAGTGCTTTGACCAGGAAAGATGGCTTTGAAGGATATTGGGCTTTATCAACCGGCTCCAGCATAGGGTCGTTACTTCTCATGAATGCGACGATGGCCTCGAGGTCTTTGTCGCCGATCAGGGGGAAGCCCTGCATGATGAATGAATAATGACCGTCTTTTTTTATACCGGTACGCAGGAAGTGAACCAACTCTGCGTCTGTATACCTACCTATTCCTTTTGTTGGATGACCGGTGATATTTTGAGCGTAAAGCTCTCCAAACACAGCGGGCACGTCTGTCATTTTTTTGCCCTGAAGTTTGCCATTCTCCAGATGACAGCCGGCACAGATCAGTTTAGTCAGCTTTTTTCCATGAGCGAGTGTCGCGCTGTCGGCAGGCGGGATATTTACGCTTACCTCCTGGACTTTATATTTAGGGACGCCCTTAAAATTGATGTATAAGCCCAGGATAAGAATAATACCCAGGATGGAGCCTACAATGATTCCGATGATTTTGAGTGTTTTTTTCATGATGCTTTTTTATCAAATGATTAATAGGGAAAGAAGTAAGTGTACTTGTGTCCGAATGCTTATTCTAGTACATTACAAAGCTAAGGGCGTGTGGCTAAAAGGATTTATATAATTGTCGCAAAGCTTATCAAATTTGTTGCATCATGAATTTTATGGAGATAATGAGGGCGGAGGAGGCGAAAATATTAAATCGCTCAATAAAAATTCAAAACCTTTTTTTACCAATAAAAATATTATCTTTAGAGAGTAAGAAAAAAATGAAGGAGGCCTGATACTTTTTTGACCCAAGAATAACCTTAAACTGAAGAAAACCATATGAACACAATCAATCCGCTCCTAGTAGCCTCTCCTACCGTACGTGCTGGTACTACCTTGTTGCAGCGTCTTTTGTGTTCAGCTCCCAATACTTTAATATACGGTGAATTCTGTGCTCATGAGTTATTCATGGCTACGCAGATGTATCTCCTCAAGGAGCAGCAATTATCGATGGGACAGACTTACCGGAAAGAGCAAATGGCCCAGGTTTTGTCTGGTGAGGTAGATCAATGGATCCCCGATTTAATGCCCGATCCTAAGGAGTGGCTGGAGGTGATAAGAAAAACGAGCTTTCAGCAGTTTGAGTATATGAAAAGTTATGCCCTCCGGCAGAGCAGACCTATCTGGGGAATGAAAATGGCTGGTTGGAACCCACACAGCTTGCACCAGATTATGGGCTTATTTCCAGGAACCCGTCTGATCTATATGGTTCGAAATGCTGGGGATTGCCTCCGATCAGCAAAAGCGATGGATATGGTGGGAGAAGAGAATGAGCAGCAGTTTTTACAGTCCTGGACCTATAATCATAATACAGTTCGACAGTTGATTGCTCCTGACCGCGTTTTATACGTGGCGTATGAAGAGCTAATAAATGCGCCTTCTTCGATTATAGAAAAACTGGAAAGCTTTAGTGGAGCAGAAGGGATAAATATAGAGGTGCTGTCCAAAAAAATAAATAATGACGGTAGTTACGTACAGCCCGTCTCTTAAAAAGACGTGCAAAATAAAATATTATTGGCTGGCAAATCCTGACAGTTATCGTCAGGAGAACCTGCTTATAGATATGATAATTCTTTAATCCTTAAACTCATCTAAAATGAATCCATTTATTGGACAGATCATCATGTTCGGGGGTAATTTTGCTCCACGTGGCTGGGCATTATGTGATGGGCAATTATTGTCTATCGCTCAAAACACAGCCTTATTTTCCATTTTGGGGACTACCTATGGTGGTGATGGCCGTACGACCTTCGGCTTGCCGGATCTTCGCGGACGTGTAGCCATGCATGCAGGCAATGGCCCGGGCCTGACTCCTCGCAGGCTTGGACAGAAAGGGGGGACAGAGACGAATACCTTAAATGTTACACAGCTGCCCTCACACAATCACTTGGCTACGGGCACCGTCAATTTAGGCACCGTCGCAAATACTGCATCTGGTAGTGGTGCTTTCTTGCCTATTACCACTGGGGCTAATTTTTATTCCGATACAGGAGGCAATGCCGATATGAATGCTAATGCGTTGACCGTGACTACAAGTAATACTGGTAACAGTTCTCCAGTCAATAACATTCAGCCTTATCAGTGTGTCAATTTTATTATTGCATTAGTTGGGGTTTTCCCTTCCAGAAGCTAAAAAGCTTAAATTATTAATCATGAGTTCTTTCTATGATTTGGCAAAGATTCATGTACAATAAATACTTTACTTAAAACCAAAAGAGATATAAATGGAACCATTTATTGGACAAATTATTATGTTTGGAGGCAATTTTGCCCCTCGCGGCTGGGCGTTGTGCGATGGCACACTACTTGCCATCAGCCAACACCAGGCCTTGTTTTCTATTCTGGGCACTACTTATGGCGGTGACGGCCGCACGACCTTTGGCTTGCCAGACCTGCGCGGGCGTGTAGCCATGCATGCAGGTAGTGGCCCTGGGCTTTCTCCTCGCCGCCTGGGGGAAAAATCCGGAGCGCAGGAAAACTATCTGAACGTCAATCAAATGCCATCTCATAATCATGCGGCTACGGGCACGGTCAATTTAGGAACGGTCGCGAATTCTGCTTCTGGTAGTGGTGCTTTTTTACCTATTACCACCGGAGCCAACTTTTACTCTGATACGGCGGGCAATGCCGATTTGAATGCCGGGGCTGTGTCGGTTACCGTAAGCAATAACGGTGGCGGTCAGGGAATTAATAACATTCAGCCTTATCAGTGTGTCTATTTTATTATTGCTTTGCAAGGAACTTTTCCTTCACGGAGTTAATAATAGTGATGGTCTTCTCTGCCGGCAGGCGGAGAAGACGGTTTATGAAACTTTTTTACTGTATGAATGACCCAAAGAAGTGGTGGGAACAGTTGGAACCACAATGGAAAAAAGCCTATAATGAGGCTGTTCTAAACATTGGGCCGGTGGAGGATATACCTACGGCAGAACAATTAGAATACCTGCTCAGCTCACCCGTACTAAGGATGGTGGGGCCGAAAGGATCGCATCCGAATATGAGTTTTGAATTGACTAATTTGTCAGGTTTGACAGGCATGAAAGAAGTACATCTGCTGGTCATAACCGATCATCAGCTCGATAGCACTGAAAACTTAAGCTCCTTGCCCCAGCTGAAATCAGTTTTCCTGGCCAACAATCAACTCCCAAACCTAAAGGGGCTGGAACAATTGTCCGAATTGGAGGAGTTGCACGTCAACTCAAATCTTTTAGAAGATTTATCTCCTATTAGCGAGCTTTCTTCGCTGCGTTTGTTAAATTGCGCATATAACAATATAAAGGCCCTTACCATTCCCAAAAACATTAAAAAGCTTTTCTGCTTACCCAATGATGAACTCCCAGATTCAGAAATCATCCGAATAGAAAGAAATAGAGGGATCCGATGCCGAAGAGGCTAAGTTGCTGCGTTTTTGGGGTTGTGTAAAAATGAGGAACGAGTTTTTACACAACCCCAAAAACACTCATTTTTTTTGGTTCAACCCAATTAATTAAAACACTCAATAATGCATAGAAGAAAGTTTTTAGTTAAATCAAGCCTTGCCGGCTCGGCTGCTTTTATAGGAACTGGCTCTTTAGAAGCTGTAGGTATTCAAATGTTACATGCTAAAATGCTTTTAAACAAGGAGGAATACCAACATTTGACTTCCTTCGCTAAGGAGTTTGATGCCATCCTGAAAACGCAGGCTGAACGACCTCTTTTTATGAATAAGGTTTACTGGATTGATCAGTTAGTTGAGAGAAGGACAATTGAAAATGGGTATGAAGTGTGCTGCAAAAATGTTAACGGCCAATACCTTGTTTTGATCAAGAAGGGAAAGAATAAGTATGTCAAGGTATTAAAAGAAATATGATTTTATAGAGGGGCCGCCCGGCTCCTCTATAAAATTATATTTCTTTCAATACCTAATTGCTATATTTTTGGTATTGCTAAAGAACCGAAGGGATTCAAGCCCTCCCTCCCGGTCATGCCCCGACATACGTATACCGCCAAATGGAGCTCGAAGGTCCTGGACCATCCACCCGTTAATCCATACGACTCCTGATTTGAGCTGGTTGCTTATTCGAGACGCTTTTGATAGGTCCTTTGACCAAACAGAGGCTGCCAGCCCAAAGGGCGTGCTATTGGCCAATTGTACAGCCTCGGCTTCACTCACAAAGGGACTAATGGTTACCAACGGACCGAAAACTTCCTCCTGATTGGTGTGACAAGCGGGCGGAAGGCCCTCAATGATGGCCGGCCGGAAAAAGTACCCTTCCTCTAATTCTCCTGTCAGTTCCATTTTTTTTCCGCCGTATAATAGTGTTCCTCCTTCTTTTTGTGCCAGCTCTACATAAGATTGCACTTTTTCCATATGTTCCTTCGAGATTAGAGCACCCAGGTCCGTAATGGTGGAAAAAGGGTCCCCTATTTTCAAAAAAGAGGTTCGTTTGATCAATTCTGCTTTGAATTTTTCGTATAAATTTTCCTCAACATAAATCCGGGAACAGGCATAGTGATGTTGGCCGTTATTGGAAAATGAGGACCGCAAGGTATTGATCATCATCTGGTCGAAGTCACAATCTTCAAATATGATGTTGGCATTCTTACCCCCCATATTCAATTGAAGCTTTTTTACATGCTTAATACCTGCTTGAAGGATCTTTTGTCCCTTTTCCAGGTCTCCGGTAAAGGAAATTGCTTCTATCTTGGGGTGTTTGGCTATGGCCAGGTCCAGTACCTGATCCTGGCCGAAAAGTATATTCAGAACTCCGTTGGGAAGATTAGCTTCTATACAGGCTTTTGATAATAAATAGGTAGTTACCGGACTCCATTCGGAAGTTTTGGCAATGACGCAATTGCCACAGGCCAGAGCGGCAGCAACCTTCCAGCTAAACTGGTAAAGCGGCAAATTCCAGGGTGAGATACATCCGACAATACCGATCGGCTGTCGTAGGGTATAGCTGGTCGCCTCATTTTGCAGATGAAAAGCTTCATTACCATAATGTAAGAGGGAGGAGGCAAAAAAACGAAAATGAGCGTGGGCGCGGGGAATGTCCACACTGTGCGACATGCTAAGTGGCTTACCGGTATCGATGGTTTCGGCGCGGGCGAAAGAATCGCTGTTCTGTTCGATGATGTCAGCTATGCGCATCAAAATGCGAAAACGCTTCTGAGGATCCATCGCAGCCCAGGCCGGCTGCGCCCTTTCGGCGGCTTCAATGGCTCTTTGCAAATCTTCTTCGCTGGAATCTGGAAAGTGGGTGTAAACTTTTCCGGTAGCAGGGTTGATATTGTCGAGATACTGCCCCGAGGTAGCCGGGGCCAGCTTTCCGTCAATATAATTCTTAAGGTACTTGTCCGTTTGCATGGCAATAGTCACAGTTGGTTATGAGTATTGCTCATGAGATTACATGCTGTAATATACAAAATGTAAAGTTTTATAGGGGCGCTAGCGCCCCTATAAAACTTTACATTTGTCCATTATTCTCTCTATAAACAACTGCCAGTACCAGCTGACCTACTGCCCGGAGGGTACGGCTGTCAATAATATCGATGTCATCATTGTGGGTATGCCAGTGAGGTCCGAAGCCCGTTTCAGATTTTTGCGGCTTGTGGATGATATCGATCATTTTGATGCCGGCAATTTTGTTGACGAAGTAGTGATCGTCCGTTACGCCACCCTGGTCCTGCTGGTTGACAAAGTAATTGCCGTAGCCCATTTTATCCGCTAAAGACCAAACTTTATTAACAATCGCTTTGGCATAATACATCGACCATCCTTCTTTTGGAAAGCGGGCGCCTTCGGCCCCTACCATATCGAGGAGAATACCGTAGTCAAAATCTTTTTTGGGTCGGTGCAGGTTATTGGCCCAATACTGAGCGCCCAGCGCCCAGGTATTAGCGCGGGCTTCCTGTTCTGCCTGCGTGATTTGCTCATCGTCTTTAGTATCGTGCCCGTAATCTTCGGCGTCGAAAAAAATGATGTCTACGCCCAGGTCAAGCGGGTTTTGTCCAAGTTGCCGGGCTATTTCCAGCAGAACGGCTACGCCACTTGCGCCGTCATCCGCACCGGGGATGGGCTCATCCCGGCGTTCGGTCGATAAGTCAGAGTCGGCGATATGACGAGTATCCCAGTGAGCGGCTAAAACAACCCTGTTTTTGCTGTCGGGATTATACTGGCCGATGATATTAGTAGCCGGATAGGATGCCCCGGTATAAACCTCGGCAGTGAAATCCTGCTCGATAACGGTGGCTCCGAATCCAGTGAGTGAATTGACCAGCCACTCTTTGCAAGCCTGATGTCCTTCCGTGCCCAGTGCTCTGGGGCCGAAGGAAAGCTGTTTTTCCACATACACAAAAGCGGAATCCCGGTCAAATCTGGGTACGGGAACTGTTTTGGTCGGGGCGGGCGGGGCCGTGTCCTCAGATCCGGTGGTGTCATTGTTACAGGAAGCCATCATTACTGTAATAATGAATAGGAAAAATAAGTTACGAATGTTCATTTTTTTCGTTTAAGTTGGTCTATACAGCGGATAAGCAGAGGCTGGGCCCCAACCTTCGCTTATTATTTGTTTGGATCAAAATGTACCCATCCCTGTGCGGGCAGGTCGTGGATATTGCCCCCTTTAGTATGCAATTTGACGCCCTCTTTTTTATCCACTATTTCACCGGCGATGTAAATATCCGGCAGGTATTTGACCTTTTCTACATCATTGGGATCAATGGTGAACAACAATTCATAATCTTCTCCGCCGCTGAGGGCACAAGTGACGGGGTCCAGTTGGAATTGCAGGGCCATCATTTGTGCATCCGGATGGATGGGAACGCCGCTTTCTTCAATCACTGCTCCAACGCCCGATTGCTTGCAAATATGATAAATTTCGGAAGATAATCCATCAGAAATATCGATCATAGAGGTCGGAACCAGCTGATTTTTGGCAAACATTTCAATCATATCTTTGCGGGCCTCCGGTTTGAGTTGGCGTTCCATGAGGTACTGTTGGTCTTCCAGATCCGGCTGAATATTTGGATTTTCGAGGTAGATCTGCTTTTCTCGTTCCAAAAGTTGCAAGCCCAGATAGGCTGCACCCAGGTTACCGGTAATACAAATTAGGTCACCTATTTTAGCGGTATTTCGGTAGGTGATCTTTTCTTTTTCGCCCTCGCCGATAGCTGTTACGCTGATGAACAAACCTTTGAGAGAGGAGGTCGTATCTCCTCCTACCAAATCTACTTTGTATTGCTTGCAGGCCGTATAAATGCCTTCGTACAGTTCTTCCAGGGCTTCTACGGAAAAGCGATTGGAAATAGCAATAGAAACCGTTATTTGCTTCGGCACGGCATTCATGGCATAGATATCCGACAGGTTAACGACGATTGCCTTATACCCCAGGTGCTTCAGCGGGGTGTACATCATATCGAAATGGATGCCTTCTACCAGCAAGTCAGTGGAGACGACGGTGACCTTATCCCCATTGTCAATGACAGCCGCATCGTCCCCCACTCCTTTAATGGTGGAAGGGTTGTTCGGCACGGCCATTCTAGTAAGGTGATCGATCAGGCCGAATTCGCCCAGGCTATTTACGTCCGTCCGTTTTGTCTTTTCTTCAGACATATTTTGTTTTATTTATAGGGGGTTGTGTAAAAACTCGTTCCTCGTTTTTACCCACCCCAGAAAATTTTATTTAGGAGGTCGTTTTAAGAAAAAAACTTTGTTTTTTTCTTAAAACGACCTCCTAAAAGAATATTATTGGTTGTGTGAAAAGGCCGTAGGACTTTTTACACAACCCCTGGGAAATTGTATGACAATTTCCTTGTATTATTCAAAGCGTTCCAGGTATTTCTCTACCCTTTTAATATCCGTCAGATTTTGCGTGGCCCTGGCCAGTTCTTGTGCCATCAAGGCTGCTTCCAAAGCTTTTGACTTTTTTCCATTGAACAACAGGATGCTGGAATAGTTGAGGTGGTAGGTATAGTTGTCACTTCCATCGGCTGCTTGTTTGGCCAGTTTTTCTGCCAGCTTCATAGCGCCGGCATCTTTTGAGAACAGATTGGCGATTTCTCCGGCCAGTAGAAAGTGTGTTTGGCGATCTTCTTTTTCGAGGGTTTTGACATAGTCTTCACAAGCATCGGTAAAGGCTTTGGCATCCTTGACGTCTTTGTAATATCTCATTTTAGCTTGTGCTGCAAAGGCTTTGCCATAAACGGGGGCATGCTTCATCGCCTTGTCGATGGCTTCCTCCAACAAGCGTTCGCTCCGGTATTCAACGGCTTTATAGCTGGTAGCTTCGCAGGCCTGTAGGATGCGCTCTTCTACTAACTGTTTTGAAAAAATGTCTTCCACGGCTTTTTGATGCTCAATTAAAAGCCCAAAGATTCTGGAATCGGCCTCTACGGTCCCTTCAAAAATAAGCTTTAAGTTTTCTTCGGTAGTTAGTTTATCCTGGCTTCTGAGATAGTCATTGGTGATTTTGATACTGGGTTTTCCAGCCTGGTTGAGTGCCTTGACATACGAATAAACCAATTCGGGGCTGCGATCTCCTTTTTCATAGGCTTCCGCAAACACACCCGAGCGATCGATTTTTCCGATAGCGGCTCTGCCGGCTTTTATGAAATCGGGTACCTGCAAGGCACCTCTGATTTTTTGAACTACCTCACCGGTATAATCAATGTAGAACAAAGTGGGAAAAGCCGAGACGGGGTACTTTTTCCTAAATTCCAGACCTTCCCCTCGTTCCATGTCCAGTTTGAGGTTGATGAAATTTTTATTATAAAAATCACCCACGGATCGATCCGTAAATACGTTTTTGGACATCATTTTACAGGGGCCGCACCATACGGCATAAGCATCCACGAAAATGATCTTGTCTTGCCTTTCGGCCTCTTGAAGAGCTTCTTCCCAAGTTCCTTCAAAGAAGGCTATTCCTTGGGCCGAAACACCCAGGCTGCAAAGAAAAAAGAAAGCGATTATGATTAGTCTCATCTTTATTTATTTTCTGATTTGGAAAAGGATAGAGGTTTGTTTAAAGGATATTTGGCTCTGTACAGGGCCGAATATCCCTTAATTTTCATACGATATACCACAAAATCTGTGGAATTACAAAAATAAGCAAGATGGGCAGGCTTGCCAACGCTTTAACGGCGGTTTAACTTTATTGGAGTGAGAAAATCTTGCGTTAGTCACCTGGTGACTCCAAGTCACCAGGTGACTAACGCAAGATTCACCAAATTTTATTTGGAAGCAAATTTCTGTCCGCTTTTGTCCGAAAATGTCCGCTTTTGCATGGTTGAAAAAAGTTAAAAAATAAAAGATCGGGTACGCTCCATTAAACCCTTGCACTAAAACCTAGTCCAATACCTCAAAAAAGGACTTCATTTATGCAAAAGTTAAACCACCTTTACTGGCGTGCAGGTTTTGGCTTGGGGCCTGCTGAATGGGAACAGAAAAAAGACTGGCCTATTTCCAGGGCTGTGAATGAACTGTTTAGCCAGGCCCGGCAGGCCAGGCCCCTCAAAAAAGAAGACGATCTGGCGTCAATTAACCCGAGGATGATGAGCGACGAACAAAAAAAAGAGTTCAGAGACTTACAGCGGAAAAAGCTTGTAGGGGAAAATGCAGCCTGGGTCAGCCGAATGAGCAGTGCGGAAGAGTCGGCCTTGCTGGAACGCATGAGCCTGTTCTGGCATGGCCACTTTGCGTGTCGGACCACATCAGGCCAGCTGGCCGTCCAGCAGTTAAACGCCATCCGCCGGCATGCTTTGGGTAATTTCCGGGACCTGGTGCTGGCCATCGCCAAGGATCCCTCCATGATCCGTTATCTGAATAATCAGCAAAACCGCAAGCAATCGCCCAACGAGAACTTTGCCCGCGAACTGATGGAGCTGTTCACCATCGGCCGCGGCCACTACACCGAGCAGGATGTCAAAGAAGCGGCCCGGGCCTTCACCGGCTGGTCGAGCAATCTGAGGGGAGCCTATGTATTCAGGACCTTCCAACATGATAACGGACAAAAAACCTTTATGGGCAAAAGCGGCAACTTCGATGGCACTGACATCATTGATATGCTCCTTGAGAAAAAGCAAACGGCTCACTTTATTACCTCCAAGATCTATCGTTACTTTGTCAACGCAAGGCCCGATGAAAGGGTGGTGAATGATCTGGCCGAATATTTTTATTCAACCAACTATGACATCGGCCGCTTGATGAGGCGCATTTTTGAAAGCGACTGGTTTTATAAACCTGAAAATATTGGCCATAAAGTTAAATCTCCGGTGGAATATACCGCCGGGCTGATGAGATTAATGGATCTTCAGTTTGATGATCATACCAGCATTTTGTTTGTTCAAAGAGCCCTTGGACAAACCCTTTTCAACCCACCAAACGTAGCCGGTTGGCCTGGTGGTAAAACCTGGATCGACAATGCCACCCTTATGATGCGATTAAGCATTGCTGCTTATGTATTGAATGCTGCTGCCTTTAGCTTTCAACCAAAAGAGCAGGCCGAAGAACGCATTCGCCGCATCAACCGTCTAAAAGCCAACATTAATCTGGAAGCCATAAAAAAAGCAACAGATAAAATTCCAGACCACCAACTTTTTGATTACTACCAATCTTACCTTCTTCTGGCGGATACGAAAGCTACGCCTAACTTGTTCCGAAGGATGATGGCGGGAGTGAAGGACCGGGATGAACTGATCCGCAGGGGCCTGGGTTTTTTTACCTCATTGCCGGAGTTTCAAATGTGTTGATCAACCCTTAAAGTTTTGTTTAGGAGGTTGTTTATTTAATAGCTCATGCTTGATTTGTTGAGCATTAATTTTTAAAAAATGAAAAGAAGAACATTTCTAAAAAATACATCTTTGGCATCTACGGCTTTTATGGTGCCCTCCTTTTTAAAGAACTTTCAGAAAACACAATTTCACGCCAGCCGTGCCGGGAAAATACTGGTAGTTGTTCAATTATCGGGGGGCAATGATGGCTTGAATACCATTGTGCCTTATCAGAACGACGTTTATTATAAAAGCAGACCCAGTCTGGGAATTTCGAAAAATGAGGTGTTAAAAATAACCGACGATCTCAGCTTTAACCCGGCTTTTTCCGCGATGAGGGAGTTGTATGACGATGGCTTGTTGAGTATCGTCAACAATGTGGGCTATCCTAATCCTGACCGATCGCATTTTCGCTCGATGGACATTTGGCATACCGCCAGTGCCAGCAATGAATACCTTGAAACCGGCTGGATCGGGCGTTATCTCGACAGCAGCTGCCAAAACTGTAATCCGTATAGTGCCCTGGAACTGGACGACAGTCTTAGTCTGGCTCTAAAAGGACAGGATTACAACGGCTTTGCCATGAAAAATCCACAGCAACTGAAGCGAATGACCGACAATCGATTACTGAAGGCATTTGGCCAACAGGATCATGATCACGACCATGAGGAGGTCGCCTATCTATATAAAACCTTGATCGACACACAATCTTCGGCAAGCTATCTTTTTGAGCAGTCAAAAGTGTATCGCTCAACGGTAACTTATCCCAATACGGCATTTGGAAAGGATCTCAAACAAACGGCTGAGCTGATCACTGCTGATACCGATACACAGATCTACTATTTAAGCTTAAGTGGTTTTGACACACACGCCAATCAGAAGAATGCACAGCAGCGTTTGCTGCAGCAGTACGCTGAAGGTATGAAAGCTTTTGTGGAGGATCTGCGTCAAAACAGCTTGCTGAATGACACCCTGATCCTCACTTTTTCGGAATTTGGACGCAGAGTTGGACAAAATGCCAGTAACGGGACCGACCACGGCACTGCGAACAACCTTTACATTATGGGCGGGAATTTGAAAAAACCAGGTTTTTACAACGAAGGTCCCGACCTGCTGAATTTGGATAATGGAGATTTGATCTACCAGGTGGATTTCAGAAATGTATATGCGACTATTCTTAACCAATGGTTGGATGCTGATGCACCTGCTGTTCTGGGCAGGAAGTTTGAAACGTTGGGGATGCTGGGGTAGGGCTTTTTGGATGTTAGGTAGTTTGTCCTAATATTTTAAGGAAGCATTAAAAATAGAGATTTCTTTTCTTTTTGGGTGTAGAAAAAATCCTTTTGCAAGATGTAAAAGGATTTTTTATTTTACTTTCAGACATCCACAACTAATAACTCACAACCGAGTAACATGTCCAATTATTACGATCAAGTCTTTGAAGTAACCCGTAACATTCCATTTGGCAGAGTCAGTACCTATGGCGCTATTGCCGACTATCTGGCCCTGGGATCAGCCCGCATGGTAGGCTGGGCTTTGAATAATAGCTTTACGTTTGATGGAGTGCCGGCTCATCGCGTGGTTAACAGAAAAGGTGAGCTCAGTGGCCGCACTCATTTTGCCACGCCCACCATGATGCAGGAAATGCTCGAACAAGAAGGCATAGAAGTTGTAGACAATAAAGTAGTGGACTTTGATCGTTTATTTTGGCACCCGGCGGAAGATGAGGAATAAAATAATGCTCAATACTTTCTTAAGCTGAAGCCGGCTCAAAAAACATATTTACAGTATTTAACAGATTAATACACCATGAGGATATTATTTTTTTTGTTTATATTTATTTGTTCAATAACGGTATTGAACGGACAGGGAACGGTTTTGGGCACCTGGAAAACGGTGGATGATGAGACGGGTGAGGCCAAATCCTTTGTAGAGATTTTTGAAAAGGACGGTAAGTTTTTCGGGAAAATCACCAAGATATTATCTGCTAATGAGGATGCGGTTTGTGATGCTTGTAAGGGTAATAAGAAAAACAAACCTATCCAGGGCATGATGATTATTGAAGACATGAAGCCCGACGGTCAGTCATTTAAAGGAGGGAAGATCCTGGACCCGGAATCAGGAAATACTTATAAATGTAAAATCTGGGTCTCTGAGAATGATCCGGATGTGCTCAATGTAAGAGGAATTCACTGGACGGGACTTTACCGTACCCAAAGCTGGAATCGAGTAGAGGAGTGAGCCATAATAAAAAAAAATGAATTGGACAATAATTCTTTTGAGGAAGCAGTTATTAATGCAAAGATTTTGAAACAAATTTTACAAATACAAAAGCAGTTGTATGAAGCAAACCTTTACTAAAAATCAATTAATTCGTTTTATGTACAAAGAGACTTCTGCATCTGAGACATTTGCCATTAAAAAAGCGCTTAACAGTTCCAGTGAACTGATGGAAGAATTTCAACTACTGCAATCTGTACATCAACAATTGCCCAAGGTTCGATTTACGCCCAGGCGTTCAAGCGTGCAAAACATTCTCAAATACAGCAAAGCCACTGCTATTGAGCATGAGGTTTAAGCCTCTTTTTCATTTTCAGGGATGAACCGCTTATTTGTTGTTTATTTCTGATAAAAAAAGCGTTTTAAAGGCCGGAAAGGAAGGAATTCTTTTCCGGCCTTGTTATTTTAGAGCAGAAAGCAGCACTTTTTATACAAGCCGGTGTTTTCTTAAAAAAAAACTTACTTGTTTTGTTTTTGTAAAACAAAGTGTTTATATTTGTTTTGTATTTTAATAAACTGTTTTAAATAAAAAGCAATGGCACAAGATAAAGATGCTAAGTTAAAAGCACTCCAGCTTACAGTTGACAGGCTTGAAAAAACCTACGGAAAAGGAACCATCATGCGTATGGGCGATAATCAAGTAGTGGAAGTAGATACTATCCCTACCGGTTCGTTAGGACTTGATCTTGCCCTGGGGGTAAATGGTTTTCCCAAAGGCCGGGTAGTTGAAATTTACGGCCCTGAATCTTCCGGTAAAACGACGCTGGCCATTCACGCCATTGCAGAGTGTCAAAAACAAGGTGGTATTGCCGCTTTCATTGACGCAGAGCATGCTTTTGACCGCTTCTATGCCAAGGCACTGGGGGTAGATACCGAAAACCTGCTGATCTCTCAGCCGGATAATGGTGAACAGGCACTCGAAATTACAGAGAATTTGATCCGCTCAGGGGCTATTGATATCATCGTTATCGACTCTGTAGCAGCTTTGGTACCCAGAAGTGAGATCGAGGGCGAGATGGGTGATTCAAAAATGGGGCTGCAGGCACGCTTGATGTCTCAGGCCATGCGTAAATTGACTGGTACCATTGGCAAAACAGGATGTTGCTGCATTTTTATTAACCAGCTGCGCGAAAAAATCGGTGTGATGTTTGGTAATCCCGAAACTACCACTGGTGGTAATGCCCTTAAATTCTACGCTTCTATGCGATTAGATATCAGAAAAACGGGCTCCGGTATCAAGGATAAAGATGGGAACGTAGTTGGTAATCATGTTAAGGTGAAGGTCGTTAAGAATAAGGTCGCTCCTCCTTTCCGTATTGCTACTTTCGACATTATGTTCGGACAAGGCATCTCTAAAACAGGGGAGATCGTTGACATAGGAGTAGATCAGGATATTATCCAAAAGAGTGGCTCCTGGTACAGCTACGGCAGTGCAAAGATCGCTCAGGGACGTGAGGCCGCCAAACAATTCCTGGACGATAATCCGGAAGTGGCACTCGAAATTGAAGGAAAGATCAAAAGTAAAATCCTTGGGATAGAATCACCTGAAGACGATAAGAAGAAAAAGAAAGAAAAAGCTAAAGAAGAATAAAATAAAAAAAGGGAGGCGGCCACTGGCCGCCTCCCTTTTTTTATTTTTTCCATTCTAATGTTTCTATGACTTTTAAGGCATCTTCCTTTACAAGTTCAATGAGAGGAGCCAGCGAATCGGTTTGAGTTTTAGTATTAAAGTAAACAGAGCCTCTCAAAAAATGCTCCGTGCTATCTGTTAAATAGAACTGAAAAGGGGAAGCTGCAGGCCCGTCAATATTGAAAGCAAAGCCATGCACATTTTGTTCCGGCCGCTCGATCAGGAACTCATCAATGTAATTCGCCTTTTTATTGTGCCAGTCAGCCAGCTCAAATGCATCAGATTTTAACTCCTCGAAGCTTTTTTCTTGTCCAATTGAATAGTAAGTGAAGTAGATTCTACTATCAAAGGCTGGATAGTATAAGTCGAACCAGCAGGGGTGCAAAGGCGATTCGTTGAAAAACAAGGAGTCTCTTTGTATTTTTGTATAGCTTGGATACTGAAAGGTGAAAGAGCAGTAGTCCTGGTCGAATGCCTGATAAGTCCTTTCAGGATATTCGATCTTGGGATACGCACGCGGCTTGGGGGTGTAACTTACTTCCTGGCAGCCGGAAAAAATCAACAACATGCCGCATAACAGCCCCAACATTTGAGGCCCTTTTTTTAATTCCTTCATAAGTGTCGTATTTCAGGAGGTGTTAACTTGCAGGCTGCAGGCTAACCAAAACCTGTTCAATTCTTCTTTTATTAGAGGCCATGATTTTAAAGCTAAATGTCTGGTAGCTTATTTCCGTATCCTTGGCAGGTAGCTCGCCGTATAATTCAAGAATTAAACCCGCCACAGAATCGGCCTCTCCTTTTACTTCATCAAAAAAACTGGTGTCGATTCCGAGCACCCGGCAGAAGTCGTTCAACAGGGTTTTTCCTTCAAAAATATAATTATGATCATCGAGTTTTCGATAGATAAGTTCGTTATCATCGTCAAACTCGTCCTTGATTTCTCCGATGATTTCTTCGAGAATATCTTCAAGCGTGACGATACCAGAACTACCTCCGTACTCATCCACAACTACGGCCATATGCATACGTTCCCGCTGAAACTCCTTCAAGAGATCATCTATTTTTTTGGATTCCGGAATAAAAAGCACATTGGTCCGGATTAATTCCTGCCATTCAAAGCCGGCTTCCTTCTGCAAATGCCCAAGCAGATCTTTAACGTATAAAATACCGGTTACATTGTCAAAATCTTCATCGTATACGGGGATGCGTGAATATCCTGATTCTTTTATCACATCCAATAATTCTTTATAACTAATCCGGAAATCAACGGCTGTTACATCGATTCTGGATCTCATGATCTGTTTGACGGAGACATCCCCAAACTTGACGATGCTTTTTAGGATATCAGCCTCCTGCTCAATTTCAGCATCTGAAATGGCAGTCAACTCAATGGCTTCGTCAATATCCTCCCGGCTGGTAAGTCCTGATGACTTGGTCCGCTCAGCGAGCCGGCGCTCTATGGCGGTCGTCCAGTTTACCAGGATCCGGCTAACGGGAGTGAACATGATCATCAAAACAGTAAGTGGGCCTGCCATGATCCTTGATAACTTGAGGTTGTTGAGGGTGGCATAGAACTTCGGGGCTACTTCGCCAAAAAGCACCAGTAAAAAAGTTACTCCAACGATAGCGATTAAAAAGCTGATGATTCCGGCAGTGTTATCAGCAGTCGATACGTTTTCAAGGAAAGGAAAGGTTTGATTGAGGCTGTTTGCCCAGCCCAGGAAAATACTTTCCGGGAATATTTTTGTAAGCACAAAATCAGAAAGGATGACAATAGCAATATTGATGAAATTATTACTGATCAGAATAGTTGCCAGCAGCATACGGGGCTTTTCTTTCAATGCCAGGATGCGCTGGCTATTTGGCTCATTTTCGTTTTCAAGCTTTTCGAAATCATTGTGATTCAGAGAGAAAAAGGCAACTTCTGAGCCGGAAATAAGTGCTGAACAACAAAGAAGTAGTACAATGCCTAATACTCCAAGGATTACTTCCATGGAGAAAAAAGTAGTAAACAATAAAAGCGAAGTAAAAGCCAGGAGTGGACTTCCTATTTCAGTTTCCAAGGAAACAGCTATTGATTAAGAAATAATGTGGTCGTATAAATGCCATGGAGGCTTCTCATTAAAATGGAAGATCGTCATCGGCTGCAGCATCATTGGTAACATCCGATGTGGCATTGGAGCTACTGTCTGCATCGCTATTACTCATTTCATCATTTGCAGATGGGAAATATCCGCCACCTCCATCTCCGGAGCCATCCCGTCGACTGCCGGCAGGAGTGAGAATCCGAAAATAGCTAGCTACCACCTCCGTGGTTTTGCGGTTGTTGCCATCCTGATCCTGCCAGGTACGGTGGGTTAATTTCCCTTCGATGTACACTGCCATACCTTTTTTAAGGGTGTTTTCGGCTCGTTCCGCCAGGGTGCGCCAAACAACGATATCGTGCCATTCGGTCTGCTGTTGCCACTCTCCGTTTCTATCCTTGTAATTTTCATTGGTGGCAATTGGAAACTTAGCAACCATTGCTCCATTCTCTAACCTTCTGACTTCAGGATCCCTACCCAGGTTTCCTATAAGAATAACGCGATTGACCATTTATCGTTTTTTTCAGTTTTATTTGAATGCTAATATTCTGTTTATTGGAGGCTGTCTCAAAAGACCTACAGCCTTTTTCGTCAGCCAATAATATTCTTTGGGAGGTATTTAATTATCAAAAACGAAGTTTTTGATAATTAAATACCTCCCAAAAAGAAAATTATTTGGCGGCGAATCCGCCTCAGGCGGATGAGACGCCCACCAATTTAGATAACAGATTGCTATAGATTTAAATATAAAGATTTATCCTTTAAATAACAATCGATCAACTTTGGGAAGGCAAATTTACTTAAGTTTTTCCGATCTATTTTTTTTATTCCGAAAGAATTTAGATCCAGCGATTTTTTTAGCCTGATTTCCAGAAATACGGCCACTATTTTTTGATGAGTAAGTAACTGCTGATAAGGTGGTGACACCCGCTCTACTTCATAGTTTGCAGACGCAAAAATATCAGAAAAATCAAATGCATCAATGAGGGTTTCGGCTTGTCGCAGACTGTTTTCTAACTCAACCATAGGGAATTCGTACAAATTCTTCCAAATATCCTGTTCACTTCTTTTTCGGATCCAGGTTTCTGATTGGTGGTTGATCACCAGATAATGAAAAAATCGAGTTCTGCGCTTAATTTTTTTGGACTTCACAGGCAATTCTCCGACCTGGTCGTTTAGGTAGGCCCGGCATTTTTTTTGTAAAGGGCAAGTCGCACAAGCTGGTTTTTGTGGTGTGCAGTGGGTCGCTCCAAAATCCATGATCGCCTGGTTATAACGGGCAGGGTCTTTTTTGATTAACAAGTTCTGAGCCAGCTGGCGGAAATGGTTTTTCCCCTTGCTGCTGTCAATTGGCAACTTAATGCCAAAAAAACGGGACAGTACCCTAAAAACGTTCCCATCCAGAACGGCATGCGGAAGATGAAAAGCAAAAGAGGCAATAGCCGCCGCTGTATACGGACCAACCCCTTTGAGTTGTATGATACCTTCATAAGTGTCGGGGAAATGCCCACCGAGTTCTTGTACAATGTATTTAGCCGCAGCATGAAGGTGGCGAGCTCTGGAGTAATAGCCAAGTCCTTCCCATAATTTCATCACCTCATCTTCAGGAGCATTAGCCAGATCCCGAACCTGTGGATATTGCTTGACAAACCGCTTAAAATAAGGCATACCTTGTTCTACCCTGGTTTGTTGAAGAATGATCTCTGAAAGCCAAATAATATAGGGATCCTTTTCTCCCTTCCAGGGAAGAGGACGGTGACTGCTGCGATACCATTCCATTAAATGGTTTTGGAAGAAGGCTGCATCCTTAAAGTCTATGTCGTTCACTTGTAAATATGGCTTGGATGAAAGAGTAATATAAAAAACAAATGGTAATAGCGAGTCGCTATTACCATTACCAAACAAAAAGCAGAAAGTTGAATTTCTACAGCAAAAATTATGGATAGTTTAAGACAGCCTGAAATTCTTATATCTTTTACCTATAACATCTTTTAATTCTTTTCTGGCAAAGAAAATGCGACTTTTTACTGTTCCTAGGGGTAGTTCGAGCTGTTCGGCGATTTCCTGATACTTAAATCCCTGGTAGTGCATAAGAAAGGGGATGCGAATGCTGTCATCCAGCTCGTCGATCATTTTTATTAGTTCTTTCATCATGATATTAGATTCTGCACCATTAGAGATGATTGCACTGCCTGAATTGATATAATATAAATTGTCAGTAGAATCCATGATCGTATTCGCCTTCACTTTCTTACGGTAATTGTTAATGAAGATGTTCTTCATTATAGTAAACAACCATGCTTTAAAATTGGTACCCGGGCGAAACTTGTCCCTGTTCGTCATAGCTCTGAAGGCCGTCTCCTGGTATAGGTCCTTGGCGTCCTCCACATTCTTGGTTAGATTATAAGCAAAAGAGTGTAGTAGAGTGGACATCTGGTCGAATCGATTGTAGAACTCTGGTTGAGACATGCTTGCTAATTTTTGTTTAACTAAATGCTTTTTGTTATGAATCAATGTTTAACCATTGTTGAAACAAATATACCTAAAAGTTAAACAAAATGCAAAATAATCACGAAGGTTTTAATGAATAATATGAAATCTAGCTTGTCTGAAATTAAGAATTTGATTTTAAATATCTGATTATCAGATAAATAATGCTTATTTGTATGAAATCTTGAATTATTGTATTTTCAAAAAATATTGAAAATTAATCTTCTTTGTTTAAGTTTTGTAGATTATTTTCTTGTTGAAGTTAAACAAGCATACTAAGGTTGAGCCATTATGCCTGATTAATTCAAACTATGAGCTAAGTAATTTTGTCCAATTATTTACATCGATAAAAAGTCCGGATTAGCTAAAAAAAGAGAAGTATCTTAGAAATAATGTTACCTCTGAGCCTTAGAAACAAGGTATAATGCAACTATCAGAAATATAATATTAGGCATCCATATACCCACTAGAATAGGAATGGATTGTCCACTGGCAAAAACGATGGCAAAGCGAGAAAGAAAAATGAACATAGCTCCAATGCCGATGCCCAGGGCAAGATGCAGGCCTAGTCCTCCCCTGACTTTTCGCGCTGCAATGGATACCCCGATGAGGGTTAGGATAATGATGGTGAGCGGCTCTGCACTTCGGCGATACAGTTCTATCTCATATTTTTGTACGTTACCAACGCCTCTGGATTTCTGCTTCTGAATATAGGACTTCAAAAGCGGCGTATTCATCATGGTATGTTGATTGAGGTAATCTACAAAATCAGCAGGCTGTAAATTGATGGTCGTATCCATTTGTTGGCCTCTGCCGATGATAAGATCCTCTTTCATATCGTCAAACTTCCGGATCTCGTAATTGTTCAGGCGCCACTTTCCTGATTCCTGGAGCCACTTTGCTGAATTGGCTTTTAGATAGTAAACCAGTTTGTTGGCTTCAAATTGCTCAATTCTAAACTCACGAATACTGCTGTCCGCTTTGTAGTAACTTTTGACATATACCTTGGTGTCGGGGCTAATAAAAAGATGAACATCCTGTGTTTGGCCCTTGTCCTCATTGGTGTGTATATACTGATGGACAATATTCAACATGGTATTGTTCCCATTCGGAATGACGTAATGGTTACCCAAAAAGTGGAGTAGAGCAATGAAGCCTGCTCCGAGTAAATAAGGATAAAGTAAGCGCCGAAAACTAACTCCGGCATTCAGAATGGAAATGATCTCAGAGTTATAGGCCAATCGGGAGGTGAAAAATATCACGGCAATCAGGGTGAACAGCGGCCACAAAAGCCCATTGATATACATGACGAAATTAGGATAGTAGTCAATCCAGATCTCTTTAGCCGTAATGGGCGTCTCGATAAATTTTTCGATCTTTTCACTGAAATCGATAATCGCCGCAATCATCGAAAAGATGAGAATGGTAAATAAAAAAGTGGACAAGAATTTCCACAGTATATATCGATCCAGCTTTTTAAGCATACTAAATTCTTCTTTCTACTTTTTCAACCATCAGGGTTTTCCAGCTTGCAAAATCACCGGCCTCTATATGCTTTTGGGCTTCTCCTACCAGCCAGAGGAAAAAACTGAGATTGTGCAAACTGGCAATCTGTGCCCCCAGGTATTCCTTCGTATGAATGAGATGACGAAGGTACGCTTTTGTATAATAACGACTGGTATGGCAACTACTGTTTTCATCAATAGGAGAAAAATCATCTTTCCACTTGGCATTCTTGATATTGATAATGCCCTCAGAGGTATACAGCAGACCGTGTCGTGCGTTTCGGGTCGGAAGCACACAATCAAACATATCAATCCCCAGGGCAATACATTCCAGTATATTGGCCGGCGTGCCCACCCCCATCAGATACCGGGGCTTGTCTTTCGGCAGGATCTGGCAGACCAGCTCGGTCATTTCGTACATTTCCTCTGCAGGTTCTCCTACTGATAGGCCCCCAATGGCATTGGCTTCTCGTTCAAAACCGGCGATGGTCTCGGCCGATTGTTTTCTCAAGTCCCGGTAGGTGCTGCCTTGTACAATGGGAAAAAGGGTTTGGTGGTATCCATAGAGTCCTTCCGATTGGTCAAAGTAATTGCAGCAGCGCTCCAGCCAGCGGTGGGTCAGCTCCATCGAGGATTTGGCATAATCGTATTCGCAAGGATAAGGCGTGCATTCGTCAAAAGCCATAATAATATCCGCTCCGATGATCCTTTGCACCTCAATGGCTCTTTCGGGGCTGAAAAAATGCTTGGAGCCGTCAATGTGAGAAACGAAAGTAACGCCTTCTTCATTGATCATACGCCGGTCACTTAGAGAATATACCTGGTATCCGCCGCTATCGGTTAGCATGGGCTTATCCCAGCCAATAAATTGATGGAGGCCTCCGGCTTGCTGGATGATCTCAATCCCGGGGCGGAGGTAAAGATGATAAGTATTGCCGAGTATGATTTGGGCCAGAATGTCATTGGCCAACTCATGTTGATGAACTCCTTTAACGGTCCCCTGTGTACCGACCGGCATAAAGATCGGCGTTTGAATAGGGCCGTGGTCTGTTGTGATGGTGCCCGATCGGGCACTGGATTTCGGATCTGTATGCGTTATTTTAAACTTCATTTCTATTGTATAATTGTAGACCGGAGTTGGGTAAAAAGTCTTCGGCCCTTTGCCAAAGGCTACAACCGACGGCGTACAGCCTCCCAAAAAATATTATTGTTTGATTGAAAAGGCTACAGCCTTTTCAATCAAACCCCACCTCTTCTATCCTACTCCTCGGTTGGCATCCAGTTTCAGCAGCACTGCTAACATAACCGTAAAACCAAGCAAAGAAGAACCTCCTTTGCTGATAAACGGAAGCGGAATACCTATGATGGGCATCAAACCCATCGTCATTCCTATGTTGATAATGTAGTGAACAAATAGGATGCCGGCGATTGCATAAGCATATCGTCGGGAGAAGCCCGAACGTTGTCGTTCGGCCACGATCGTTATTCGGTAAAGCAACAAAAAATATAAGGCGATGATGCCGAAGCTACCCAGAAACCCCTGTTCCTCTCCAATGGTACAGAAGATGAAGTCAGTGGATTGTTCCGGCACATAGTTAAGTTTCGTCATGGTGCCGTTTAAAAAACCTTTTCCTTGCAGCCCTCCTGAGCTGATGGCCATTTTGGATTGGAGGACATTGTACAGTGAGCCCCTTGGGTCACATTTGGAAGGCTGCAGCCAAACATTGATACGGTCTTGTTGATGTGGTTCCAGAATTTCGTAAAATACATAATTGGCCAAAAAGGAGATTCCAATACCAACGAGTACCGCGGTGTTCAACATAAAAGCTAATCTGCCTTTTTTATGCCGCCAAACTACCAGAGAAGCAAGTAGAAAAACCGCTATACTAAGCAGGATAACCAGCTGAAAAAGATCTTGCTGGATAAAGAGTATACCGGTCGCAAAAAAGGCTAAGGCTCCCAGGGCCCACCACCATTTTCGCGATTTCAAATTTAGGGACAAAATAAGAGTAAAGCCCCAAATCAGGCCGAGGGCGATGTATTCAATATCAAACACAAATCCGAGCAGTAACATACCGGCCAGGAAGCCGCCCACAATGAAATAAATGGGACTTAAGCCTTCTCGGTAAAGCATGATGGTGAAGGACATAAAAACCAGGGCCGAGCCGGCATCCGGTTGCAATAGTATCAGCCCGGTCGGAACCAGAAAAATGGCAAATGAGATAAACTGAGTGCGAATATCTCTCATGTCCGCATTGTAGGTGCTCAGGAAATTGGCTAATGCCAGACTCGTTCCGAATTTGGCAATTTCTGCGGGCTGGAAAGAAAAAGACCCAAAGGTAAACCAGGAGGTGGCTCCCTTGATATTCGTCCCTAAAAATAGAACGGCTACCAGCAAAAATATCGAAAGGCCGTAGATGAGATAAGAAAAGGTTTGCCAAAACTTCCATTCGATCAAAGTGATCAAAAAGAAAGCCAATACGGAGATGACCATCCAGATGGCCTGTTTTCCGGCAGAAGTCCTGAAAAAATTCCCGGCGATGGTAGCTTCCTCATAATCCACTGTATACACCATTAGCAGGCCCACACTGATTAAGCCAATGTAGATGGAAAAGGTGGTCCAATCCATATATTTCATGCTACTACCTCGAGGCCTCATGTCACATTTTTAGGACTGCGGAAAAAACTTAATACAGCAACTCCATAGGGCTCATGCTCTTATCCACGGCCAGATAAGCACCGGCATACTCTTTTTTCAGCACATGAAGCATTCGGGTAGCCTCCAGCTTGGTAGCAAAGGCCCCTGCTCTGAGTTTGAAATAAGGCTTATCATGTACCCAGTTGGTCGCGATATTGGGGTAGCGAAATTCGAAAGAGCGCTTTACCCGGTCGAATTGCTGACGGTCGGCGGTGGCAAAAACCTGAATACGCCACCCTTCTACCGTGTTTTTCGATTTATTAACTTCTTTATATGAAGTCATCATCCGGCTAACGGCCGGTTCTTCCTCGATCACTACCTGAGCAGAAAGTGTAGATACAAATAGGAAAAGGAGTAAAAATATTGTGGGTGTTAAAAGCTTCATACCTTTTTTCTTTAAAATAAAAATATTTAGATAATTCCTCCGCTATCGGTGGAGGAATTATCTAAAGTATGCAATGGCCCGCGTTAGAATCGTGCATTGAATACTTTTATGGCAAAGCCTAACTTACCAGGGCAATGCCCGAGGATGTTCCTAGCCGATCCGCCCCCGCCTCGATAAATGCTCTGGCGTCTTCTTTAGTTCGAATGCCACCTGAGGCTTTTAGCTGGATGACGGGATCCAATTGCTCTCTTAACAATTGAACCACCTCCAAGGTTGCACCACCTCCATTCTTACCGGTGGAAGTTTTAACGAAATCCGGCTTTGTTCGATTACATATTTCACAAAGTTTTAGAATTTCGTCCTGCTCCAGAAGCGCTGTTTCCAATATAACCTTGATTTTTTTGCCTTTCAAGTGAACGGCAGTGATCATGGTGTCAATGTCGTTTCGGACAAAATTCCAGTTTTTTTCTTTAATAGCACAAAGGTTTACAACCACATCTACTTCATCTGCACCTTCATCAATCACACGCTTAATTTCCTCTACTTTTGAAGCAGTAGGAGAATAGCCCATCGGGAAGCCGATAACCGTTGCTACCATAGTGGTACTTTTTTCCAGCTGCTGGACCGCTTTTTTTACATAATAAGGTGGAATGCATACTGCCTTGAAGTGGTGAGTATCAGCTTCTGTACAAATGCGTTCAATGTCCTCCGGTCGGCAGTCCGCGCTTAATATAGTATGATCAATGTACTGGGCTATATCCATGGAATCACTAGCTTGGTAATATTAAAAAGAAATAAAGGCAAATTTAGTAAAAAGCTTCGTGATCTTTTCTACGATTGAACCCTAAAAAAGTTATAAATAAAAAGAGGTTTGCCAAAAGCAAACCTCTTTTTATTTATAATTATGCTCTACCGTGGCATTGTTTATATTTTTTGCCGCTGCCGCAAGGACAAGGATCGTTTCGGCCGACTTTCTTCTCCGTTCGTTTGAAAGTTTGTGGTTTCTGCCTTCTGCTGACGCCTTCGGCCGCTCTTCTTCTGGCTGCCTCCTCCGTGCGATTGGTCTGCGTTTTGCTCATGTCAGTACGCTGCTCTTTAGCCTGCTCCAGCGTAGAACCGTCAGAAAAACGGATGGTACCTTTTGACAGATAAGAGGTTACCTCTTCATTGATCGCCATGATGAGCTGCTCGAACAACTCATATGCCTCCATTTTATAAATAACCAGCGGATCCTTTTGCTCAAAGGACGCAGCCTGAACCGAATCTTTCAATTCATCCATCGAGCGCAGGTGCTCTTTCCATTTTTCATCGATAATGGCCAAGGTCACGGTTTTTTCGATATCCAACACGATGGATTTTCCTTCCGTTTTCACTGCCTTCTCAATTTCTGCCGTGATCGGTAGCGGATTGGTCCGGCCGTCTGTGAATGGGATCAGAATTCGCTTGTACTGCTTCTGATTCTCATGTACATCCTGGATCTGAGGCATCAGCACATGTACGATATCTTTGTTTTTGCGATCGTACTGCTCGTAGAACTGCCTGGAGAAACGCTCTACTATATCGTCAACAGGCGCCTCTTTAAAATCAGCCGCGTCGATAGCAGGATCCACTCCCATTATGCCGAGTGCTTCGCGGCGGAAGGTCTCCACATCTCCGTTATACTTATTATTTTCTACGATGCTGTAGATCATCGTTTCGAACATGTTGCTCAGGTCTACAGACAAACGTTCACCAGAAAGGGCATTGTTACGTTTTTTATAAATGGCCTCCCGCTGAATATTCATTACATCATCGTACTCCAACAATCTCTTCCGGATACCAAAGTTGTTTTCCTCTACTTTCTTCTGCGCCCGTTCAATGGATTTGGATACCATGGAATGCTGGATCACCTCCCCTTCCTTGTGCCCCATACGGTCCATCAGCTTCGCGATCCGCTCGGATTGGAACAAACGCATGAGGTTATCTTCCAGAGAAACGAAAAACTGCGAGCTACCCGGATCTCCCTGACGCCCTGCACGACCACGCAGCTGACGGTCTACCCGCCGAGAGTCGTGTCGTTCCGTACCGACAATGGCCAAACCGCCGGCGTCTTTAACTTCCTGACTGATCTTGATATCCGTACCACGACCGGCCATGTTGGTAGCGATGGTTACTTTTCCGGGGCGTCCGGCTTCGGCAACCACCTCTGCTTCGCGCTGGTGTTGCTTGGCGTTCAGTACGTTGTGGTCAATTTTCTTAAGGCTGAGTATTCGGCTAAGTTTTTCGGAATAATCCACTGAAGTGGTACCTACCAGTACCGGGCGTCCGGCTTCACTCAGTTTGACGATTTCTTCGACTACCGCATTGAACTTCTCTTTTTCTGTTTTAAACACGAGGTCTTCGCGGTCATCCCGAACGATCGGTTTGTTCGTAGGGATGACAACTACGTCCAGTTTATAGATTTCCCACAATTCGCTCGCTTCCGTTTCGGCCGTACCGGTCATACCGGCCAGTTTGTGGTACATCCGGAAGTAATTCTGGAGGGTAATGGTCGCGTAGGTTTGGGTGATCTCCCCAATTTTTACATTTTCTTTCGATTCCAGTGCCTGGTGGAGTCCGTCTGAGTAGCGACGACCTTCCATCATACGTCCTGTTTGCTCATCCACAATTTTCACCTGTCCCTCGATCACTACATAATCGGTATCTCTTTCGAACATGGTGTAGGCCTTCAGCAACTGATTGATGGAGTGAAGACGTTTTGATTTGACGGCAAAATCCTGAGACAGTTTTATTTTAGCTTCTTCTTTTTCCTTTTCACTTAATTCCTCCTTGCTATCAATCTCTACCATCATAGAAGCGATATCCGGCATAATGAAGAAGTTGGGATCTTCATTGCCTTTGGCCAGGAATTCTGCTCCTCGTTCTACTAACTCTACATTCCGGTTCTTTTCATCGATGGTGAAGTAAAGCGGTTCATCTACAATATGCATGTTTTTGGACTGTTCCTGCATGTAGAAGTTTTCCGCTTTTTGCAATTTTACTTTGATACCTTCCTCGCTTAGGAATTTGATCAAGGGGCGGTACTTCGGCATGGCCCGGTAGGCTCTCAATAAAGCCATACCACCTTCTCCTTCCTGGTAGCCGTCATTACCTTCTTTGATGAGTTTTTTAGCTTCTGCGAGATATGAAGTGGCTAGTTTTCTTTGGGCTGCCAATAGTCTTTCTACAAAAGGCTTCAGCTCTATATATTCCTGTTCTTCGGAGCCGGTCTGCACCGGCCCTGAAATAATCAGCGGCGTACGAGCATCATCGATCAGTACGGAGTCAACCTCATCGATCATGGCGTAATGGTGCTTGTGCTGCACTTTTTCTTCCATGGAGCGCACCATGTTGTCGCGCAGATAGTCAAAACCAAATTCGTTATTGGTACCGTAGGTAATGTCGCAATTGTAGGCGTTCACACGTTCCTGGGAGTGTGGGCGATACTTATCGATACAATCGATGGTCAGGAAAAGGAACTCGAAGATTGGCCCTACCCATTCGCAGTCACGACGGGCCAGGTAGTCGTTCACGGTAATAACGTGCACCCCTTGCCCCGACAAGCCATTGAGGTAGGCAGGAAGGGTAGCCACGAGGGTTTTACCTTCACCGGTAGCCATCTCCGCAATTTTTCCATCGTGCAACACCATACCACCGATCAGCTGTACGTCGTAGTGGACCATATTCCAGGTCACCTCTCCGCCGGCAGCCACCCAGCTGTTTTGCCAGTGGGCTTTATTTCCTTCAATTTTTAGGTAGTTTTTCTTGGGGTTTCCGGCCAGCTCCCGATCGTGTTCGGTAGCGGTGACGGAGATGATTTCATTATTGGCAAAGCGGCGAGCGGTTTCTTTAACCACTGCGAAAGCTTCGGGGCGGATTTCAAGTAAGATCTCCTCCAGATGCTTATCGCGTTGTTCTACCAGTTCATCAATCTCCTTGAAGAGTTCTTCTTTATCGTGAATATCGACCTCCTCACTTTCAGCCTCTTCCTTGATTTTGCGGATATCCTCATCTATGCCGGCCAGGTGCTCGGCAATACGCTCGCGGAATTCGAGCGTTTTGTTTCTCAGCTCATCATTGCTCAACTCTGCCAGCTCTTCAAAAGCTTCATTCACTTCATGGACAAAGGGCATGTAAGCCTTAATGTCCTTATCCTGTTTGGAGCCGAAAATACTTTTTACAATATTAAACATAGGTTATTTCTTTTTTCCTCTTAGGGTAACGAATTTCAAAGGAATCTTAATATGAGGATGCAGTTTTTTAGGCCGTCAATTGAGCACAATTAATATGTCCACTCCCGTCGGGGGTGGAAATATTAAATTTCTGTATTCATTTCTGTCCAATGCATCTTAATCATCTTTTTTTGCGCCACAAAGATAATGAATAATTAGTGGTAGATGGAGAAAAAGGTCAACGGCCTTTTTCTCCACCGGGATTCTTATTTTTGCCGCAAAGTGTTCCAAAATTAGGGTACACGAATTATACCAAGAAGACGGTTAACCGCCAAATTGGCGTATATTATTTTAAAACAGTATTAATACAAGACAAGTTGTCGTTTATTGGATTGTAATTGAGGGTTCCAAAGTTCCATGGTTCCAAGGTCCCTTTAAGCCTCTGGAACCTCGGAACCATAGAACCTCGGAACTTTGGAACCATGAAACCTTAAAACCACCATAAATACAAAAACATGCAAAGAATCACTTTTTTACTCCTACTTGGAGCGATCCTTCTTAGCAGTTGCACAAAGAAAGGAGACATCCGAGCCTATTATTTCCCGATGAAAGAATTAACGGAAGGATTGGTGTATGAGTACCGGCCGGTGGAGGATGATTCCCTGCCGGTAATGTACTGGTACTATCGCTCCTTCATATATCCGGACAGCGTATTCCTG
>JAUIKE010000275.1 GCA_030430845.1 Bacteroidia bacterium
TTCGCCTGCACCTACAGTGATTATCACTTTCAGCTCTTCAACCGCTGGGGGCAATTGCTTTTTGAAAGCGCTGATCCGACGCAGCAATGGGATGGGACTTACCAGGGTGCGGCTGTGCCTGAAGGGGTGTATGTCTGGCGACTGAAGTACCAGTCGGCACTGGAGTATAGGAGCGTGGAGAGGCGGGGGAGTGTGACGGTGATTCGGTGACCAAATTTTTGGAGCTGCCATTGGAGCAGTGGGGCATTTAAACAGAAAGTTAGGCTTTCTATTTCCAACCCTGCAAAATGACAAACAATATTCCAAGAGAATTTACTCGCATGTCCTCTCAAAAATCACCGTTTTTGAGAGAATCACCCTTCACCCCATTTCCCCAACATTCATCCCTACCCCAATCTCTCAAAACTATCTCTTGAAACTTACTCTCTCAAAAGCTATCTTGCATATAAGTTTTGAGAGATACCATTATGCTGATAGGATATGCAAGGGTTTCAACCCAGGATCAAAAGTCGGAGCTGCAGCTGGATGCGTTGCAAGCAGCAGGTTGTGAGAAGGTCTTTGAGGAGAAGGCCTCCGGCGCGCAGCGTGACCGGCCACAACTCAAAGCCGCCATTGACTACCTCCGTTCCGGAGATGTGCTGGTCGTGTGGAAGCTCGACCGACTTGCCCGTTCACTAAAGCAATTGATTGAGACAGTTGAAGCTTTAGAGCAAAAAGGGATTGGTTTCAAATCAATTACGGAGAGTATCGACACGACTACGCCTGGCGGGAAACTGATCTTCCATATTTTTGGCAGCCTGGCTGAGTTTGAGCGCGCGATTATTCGGGAACGTACAATGGCGGGCCTTGAAGCAGCCCGTGCAAGGGGAAGGCTAGGTGGACGACCGTCTGCTCTTTCAACAGATGATCTGGTCGCAGCAAAAGCCTTACTGAAGAATCCTGAGATCACAGTATCAGATGTTGCAAAGCGGCTGGGCGTTTCTCCTGCTACGCTCTATCGCTATTTCCCCGGCGGACGAAGCCAGCTACATGAAGAGTCATGAAAAATGTTTACCTGGAACGGAAAGATCTGGATCGGAACATGCATCGTTTCTATGCCATGCAGCTCTCTCCTACCCTTTTCGGAGAGTGGGCACTGATTCGTCGTTGGGGAAGAATTGGTTCCCAGGGACAGAAACTTGAGCAGTGGTTCGCCAGTCTGGCCGAAGCTCAAATAGCTTTGAATAAATGGCAGGCAGTTAAAGAAAAAAAGGGTTATCGAAAAGTAACCATTCAACACGTCAAAAACCTCATACAGCATGTATAAACTGAAAGACCCCAACCTGGGAGAAGTCCTTTTTGAAAGTTGGGAAGCCCTTGAACACTTTGTGAACTCACCCGCACTTGTCTATGGCCAGGAGTTTTCAGATTCCAGCTGGGAGGACCTGGGAGAGAAGATTACGGACCATTTTCACTTTGGCCTGGATGAACAGGGTCGGGTACTGATCCGGAAAGTGGCAGCTGTGCCTGCCTGGAAGCGGACGGCTACGCCTGATTATTTCATTGATTTTGGATTGGGGATGGATGAGGTTGTGGAGATTTGGGAGAGGGGCACCCTAATTTCTAATCACCTTTAGTAAGGCCATTTTGCCGCTGCGCGTTGTGATTTCGAGCAGGTAGATGCCCGGGCTTCCGGCCAATTCCGTTTTTGTTTTGTGGAGCTTGTCATATTTTTGCTCGAAAACGACCTGTCCTAGCCCATTTGTTATGCGAATGTGCACTTCCCGGTAGGTATTTCCCAAGTCGATGGATAATTGACTGTTAGTTGGGTTGGGAAATACCTGCAGGGCCTTTCCAAAATCATTATTGGTAAATCCAACATTGCCTACCTGGTAGCAGGCCGAGGTATCTGTACAGTTTTCGTTGGAAACGATGACGGCATATAGTCCGTTTAGGCTAGGGGAAAACAGTTGTTCTGTTGCCTCGGGGATCGCTGTATATGCATTTTGGCAATCTACCCATTGATAAGTCAATCCAGGGGCATTTGCCCGCAGTATGGGAGACTGATCTGATACGGACACATCTACCGTATCGATGGAGAGCTGAAGGCTAAGCAGTGAGTCGCAGCCATTGCGTGCTCCACCAGTTAAGGTAAAAGTTGCTGAGGTATTGCTTTGGGTATATGTATTGCCATCAATCCAGGTATAGGGATCGCAGGAGGTGATGACATCGGTCCCGGGTGCAGATGTGTTCAGGTTTAAATTCAAGGTAATGATGGAATCACAACCATTGCTGGCGGCCCCCGATAAGGTATGGGTAGCCACGCTATTGCTGGAGAGATAGGTGATGCCATCCAGCCAAGTGAAACTATCACATGCAGTGATAAAGAATGTGTCAGAAACAGGCTGGTTTACCGTTAGCTGCAGGCTTACAACAGAGTCACAGCCTGTGTATGCGCCTCCCTTTATCCGATAGGTAGCGGTTTGGTTGCTGGTATATGTCTTCCCGTCTATCCAGCGAAAGCTACGGCAGACAGTGACCCTTTCTGTTCCCTGTGCATCCTGGCAGATATTTGAATCGGGAATTTGAACGGTATGTACATAGGTATTTGTGATGATGGGGTCATTGTAATCAAAATAAATAGCGGCTTTATTTTCAATGATTGTCCCCAGAGGAATATGCGGTTTCATATTGATGAGGAACTTCACATAGCCGTTTGACCCTTCCTGATTTGCTCCGCTATCTGGTAGCAAAATAGGATCAAATTCAAAATGGATTACCTGTTGACCGCTATCTGTGGGCGAAAGAAAAGCGAAGGCATAGGGGTGACTTGATGTTCCTGGAACGATCGTGCTGAAATCTAAATGTGGGGAAAGCGTATCAATGATGTTGACAAAAAAGGCCGTGTCTGTCCCTGTATTCTGAAAGCGGATGGTATATGCCAAAGCAAAATTGGGTGGGATGATGTTTTGGGATCCCTGACCCAGGGGATAGGCCTGCTTATCATTCGGATCAAAGCTGCCCGTATTTTGGGTGCAGTCTGTATCCAGGTAAAAAGCATGGGGTGTCTGAGGAAGGTACACAAAGTTTGTGTTGGCAGCGGTCGGTTTACAACCTGTGAGTCCGGTGGCCATGTGATAAATGGAATCCTGGGGGGCAAGCACAAGTTGGTACATTTTGGCTGTATCTTGATAGAAAAAATCAATATTTTTGCTTTGTCCGCGATTGAGGAGAAGGGATCCTGTATCAACAACAGCCGAATCATCCAGGATTAAATAGGGCAAAGGATGGGGGAAATCATCTGCCAGATTGATGACGCGGTATACCAGGGTATCCCCAAGACAGGAATCCGATACCGTGATATTGGGAATTTCTGTCAGGCATATGCTATCTGGATAAATGTGGGCAGAAGTACAATGGATTTGACTCAGGCCTGATCGGCAATTTTCCCTGAAATGAAGGGTGAAAGAATAGGTTTTTCCCACCTTCACTGAATCCAACTGAAACCGCAGAAGATTTCCGGATTGGAGGATCAAAGGTACGCTGGCGGAGTCATACCTCAGTGAGGGATCCAATTGGATATCGATATAGGAATTGGCCGCATCAACAGTCCCATTATTCGCATAAACAACAGTATACTTACCTGGAAAACACCTTCTGATCCGAGGGGTGCTGATGTAAACTGTTAAATACGGGCAATTGATAAACGGCTGAACGGTAAAATCCAGTCCTGAGATTTGCGTGGTCTGCGTATCCACGATAATTTGTTGTTGAGGCGGACAGGCTCTCCAGTAGGGATATGACCCCAGATCCAGCGAAACAAGGTAGCTACCAGTGTCTACCAGGCTCAGGAATTTACCGCTTGCGTCGCTGTAATCCAGGGTGGCAATGCGCCCATCATGAAATAGAATGGGGACATCCTTTATGGGCGATTCTGTGCTGTCAATCAAACAGTTGCTGTTGGCATCCATGCCTATTTTTCCTGTTATCTCTTTGTATTGGTCCGAGAGGGTAAACACATTTACGTGGCCGGCACCAATGCCATTTATGTTATTGGCCTGGGGAGAACCCGCAGCAAGGCGTTTCCCATCAGATGAGACATCCAGGTAAGTAGCTAAAGAATGATATGCCGAATCTCCCTCTATTTCTTTCCCCAATTGCTTCCAAGCCATTCCGTACCACTGAAAGACCTTTAGATATCCTGAGTTGGTTCCATTTCCGTCATGGTTGGGGGTGCCTACAGCTACTCTGTCTCCTTCAGCTGAAAGGGCTATGGAATAGCCAAAGTCATCCCTGGGCACTTCGCCATCTATATCTCCTCCCATCTGGACCCAGTTGCCATGCAAAAATGAAAAAATGCGGGCATGTCCTGCCTGTCCATTAGGGCCTGTGTTATTCTCTGCCCCAATGGCTATTCTGTTGCCATCGGCAGAGAGGTAAATACTGGTACCACTCTGATCCCCAATCCCTTCTCCGTCTATATCACTGCCCTTTTGCACCCAGCCGGACCCTGTCCAGCGATAGATGCGTACATGCCCCGAGTTAATCCCGTTGCCATCGTTTTTTGGCGCACTGATGGCCAGGATGTTGCCGTCTGCAGAGAGTTTCACCCAGAATCCTGAGAAGTCACCGGCTGCTTCTCCATCAATGTCCGTACCCGCCTGAACCCAGTTTGTCCCATTCCAATCATAAACTCGGGTATGTCCTGAGTTCACGCCATTGCCATCATTTCCAGCGGCACCTATCGCCACCCTGCTGCCAGAAGCAGAAAGGGAAATGATATATCCTGACCCATCACCCGCAGCTTCTCCGTCAATATCGCTACCCAATTGAGTCCAGCTGCCATTGAGGAGCTTGTACACGCGGACATGACCTGCCCCATTTCCATTGGCGTTTGAATTTTGATCTCCGCCTACTGCAAGTATGCTTCCGTCAACGGATAAGGCGACAGAAATCCCGAATTTGTCAGAAGCACCTTCCCCCTCGACATCATTTCCAACCTGCGTCCAGGCGCCATTTACCCAGTCAAATACCCGGGCATGGCCCGTGCTCACCCCTCCGACGATATGTTCTATCGCTCCTATAGCTATTCGATTTCCATTTTGGGCAAAAGCTATTGATATCCCTGATCGATCGTAGGCTGCAGCACCCAATATATTGTTACCCAGCTGTATTTGGCCCAAAAGCGTGCTTGCACCAATAGATAATAAGGCCAGCAGGAGAAAAACGAAGTTATCTTTTTTCATAGAAATGGGGTTGGAAAAGCGCACAAAGGTGATTGCCGTCGAAAAGGCGTTTAGTTTGACAAGTTAATTTTTTTTTTCTTTCCCATGAAGAGGGAATTGGCTGTGCTGTTCGTTGAACGCATCCCTCTCTTTCCCCCTTCTATGTAGCAACGTATAGCAATACGTTGCTACAGCTTTAATTGATCGGTCCTACCTAGCCAAAAGGGAGAATTTGCCCACGCCTTTTACCATAACTATCTGTCTATCAAGTCAGAACAATGATTTTTCTTTCCCAAAATCAGTCAGTATTTAGCGCATAATTTTGGGAGTGGAGCAAATTGAAAGAATCGGCAATGTTCTCCTCTGAAAAATCATAAGTTCCCGTAAAGTAAATATGCCGCCAAGCATTGACGGTTTTCAGTTTAGCTACTCGGATTAATTCCTCTCCTTGGGCTGGATTCTTGGCTTGTTGTATCTTTCGGGTGAGATACAGATAATTCCAACAGATGATGGAGTTTTTAATAAAAATGACGATCAATGGATTCCTTGCGAATAATGTGCGAAGATTCCGTATTTTGGACTAATTCCCCAAAATGGCGAATGGCATTATCATTAAGGCTTAGTTGTTCTATCAGCGGGTTAATCTGTTCAAAGATATGCTGGATGGTTTCCAGTTTGGCAATATTAGCTCTGATTTGGGTTGGACTATCTGATGGGCTTAATTTATGAAGCGTGCTCAGTACATATTCTTCTCTGCCACCACCCACTTCTTTCACTATCAATTGCTCTAAAGCCTGCTTATGGTCAGATTTCAAAAGTTTGCCAAACTTTTGCTTTACGACTCTATTCCGATTTCGGATAGATTGGGTAAGGATCAATTGCAGATTGTAGTAAGTGGGGCGTTCAATCCGCCGCCATTCCAACCAATCAAGAATAAACTGGACAATCAAGTTGGGGGCTTCCCAAGAATAGATTTGTTCTTCAATAGCATCCCTAATTAAATGGCGATGGATTTTAGGTTGATAGGCTTGAAAAGCAAAATGTTCTAAGATGATCTGCCGATGCCGAGAGTAGGTACTTGATTTATAGCTATCCAAATCAAAACCAAAAGGCATCAGACCATATTGATTGCACAGATAACGAATGTCTTTGGGGTGAAACTCTTCTGGGGGATAGAACTTCTTGGTTGCCAGAAAGTACCCAAACATCAATCGAAAACCCACCTTATTGCTGGTGTTTGGAAAAGCATGGACTTTGAGTTTTAATGAAGCAGGTAGTTCCAAAAAGTATTTACGCTCTTTCGCGTTAAAAGTCGGCACCTTCTGATATACTGCTCGTTTTTTGTCCGAAAGAACCTGAATAAGGGGCATAACCAAGGAATTATGGGTTAGCTTAAAGGGTCGTTTTCACTCTGCAAAAAACAAATAAGGTTAATACCCTTTATTTCTTACAAAAAAGGGATAAATTAAGTCCGAAAAAAGGTTTTCATTAACAGAGCTAATAGATTACCATGATTTATGCCTACATACGGGTCAGTACTGACAAGCAACATGTCGAAAATCAACGCTTTGAGATTTTGAAGTATGCTGATGCAAAAAAAATCACCATTGATCAGTGGATAGAAGAAACGGTGAGTAGCAGAAGGAAACTTGAGGATCGTTTATTAGGGCAAACGCTGGACAGTCTTGAGCAAAATGATATGTTAATCGTCTCTGAATTATCTCGTTTGGGCAGGAATTTGATGGAGGTAATGAGCATCCTTCACACTTGTATGGATAGGGATGTAAAGGTCCATACCATCAAAGAAAAGTATGAACTCGGTGATAATATCAATTCCAAGGTACTAGCATTCGCCTTTAGCCTTTCTGCCGAAATCGAAAGGCAACTCATCTCGCAACGTACCAAGGAAGCATTAGCCCGAAAAAAGAGTGAAGGGCAGAAATTGGGCAGACCCAAAGGCAGTCTTTCTAAAGAAACCAAACTCACAGGCAAAGAAGAGCAGATCAAAGAATTGTTGGAGAAGAATATTGGATATAGCGCTATTGGGAGAATCTTGGAGGTGCATCGGCTAACGGTCAAAAATTTTGTCGAAAATAGAGGCTTAAAAGCCACAATAGATATATAAAATCAACCAGCATACCATTGATGAATCAACCAAACAATGAATATTTAGATGTCTCCAAGTTAATGGGGATAAGCATTTTGTATCCAAACGATTTTTACGAGTTCGCTACAGTAGTTGTAAAAATGATGGACGCATATGGCCATTTCCAAAGAAGCCAAGGGATCAATGCAGGCATAGCTAGACCTACTGTATATGGATTAGCCCGAAAATTTGCCTCAACTGCCAACATCTATTTTTCTGCCGACTATGTGCTTGAAAGACTTAAAGAACATGGTTTGTCCACCAGAGAAATCTTAGACTTGGAGGAACTTAAGAGTTAAAGAATAATGTTATGGCCAAATCTATTCCTAAAAACATCAAAGAGGAAGTACGTGCAATTGTTAATCAACACAACCAAAAGCACCAGACCCATTATCAGATCAGTTTTCGATCTCGGTTTGCCTACTTATCCAGGATAGAAGCTAAACCAGAGGTCGATTTGATGAGCCTGTTGGCCAAGGCTATGGGCATGGATATACCTAGGCAAAAGACAAGGGCAACCCACCTGATCGAAACCAAAATTGGACGGCTGGGATTTAACACAAATATGAAGGACTGGGATTTTGCCGTCTATAAGTACAGCAGAGAAGCCTATGATGCAGAGGACTGGATGTTTCCTGGATTTGAGGAAATTGATGGAACGATTGAAGGCGCACTAAGCGCTGCGCCTCAAATTTACCCCTAGAAGGCTCATAGAGACAACAACCCAAAGAACCAGCTAAGGAATCATTCTATTCAAGAAGGGAAGGTTTAACGATCTCTCACCAGGTCGAGGTTTACGTGGGCAAATTCTCCCTTTTGGCTTTGAATGACCTGACCTATATCACTGACGGCAATATCACCAGGAAAGCTGTTTAGGCGCTGGCGGTCAGCCGCCGAGAGGAACCTTTGTGGCATATCATAGGATTATAAGGAGTCCTTTGCTTTTCTGGGACGATAA
>JAUIKE010000276.1 GCA_030430845.1 Bacteroidia bacterium
CAATAATATTCTTTTAGGAGGTTGTTTTAAGAAAAAAACGAAGTTTTTTTCTTAAAACAACCTCCTAAACAAAATTTTCGGGGGTGGGTAAAAACGAGGAACGAGTTTTTACACAACCCCTTTAACAAAAAAGTATTTAAGCATTGAAATCTATAAATAATTCCAAATTTATTATGAAGAATTGCATTTTACTCTTTGCCTTATTCCTGTCTGTTTCCGCTATGGCACAGACCCGACTCATCGAAAAAGTCGAAAAAACAGGCGACGAGATCGTCATTCCTTATGAAAAATATGTACTGGACAATGGTCTAACACTAATCATCCACGAGGATCACTCCGATCCTATGGTGCATGTAGATGTTACCTACCACGTAGGCTCGGCTCGCGAAGAATTGAAAAAGTCTGGCTTTGCGCACTTCTTTGAGCATATGATGTTCCAGGGCTCCGAGAACGTAGCCGACGAAGAACATTTTAAGATCATCACCGATGCAGGCGGTACGCTGAACGGTACGACTAATCGCGACCGGACCAACTACTTCGAAACGGTTCCCGTCAATCAGTTGGAAACGATGCTTTGGCTGGAGTCCGACCGGATGGGCTTTCTGCTCCCGGCGGTTACTCAGCAAAAGTTTGAAGTACAAAGAGCGACTGTGAAGAATGAAAAAGGGCAGAACTATGACAATCGCCCTTACGGACAGGTTGGAGAAGTTATAAATGCTGCCTTGTATCCATATGGGCACCCCTATTCCTGGTTGACCATTGGTAAACTGGAAGATTTAGACAGGGTGGATGTCAACGATTTGAAAAGGTTCTTTTTGCGCTGGTACGGGCCCAACAATGCAACCCTGACCATTGGCGGAGATGTTGAACCAAAGGAAGTCGTAAAATTAGTTGAAAAATATTTTGGGAACATTCCAAGTGGCCCTGAGGTGGAGCCTATGAAATTGAATGCCCCTGTATTGGAATCTGACCGTTACGTTTCCTATATCGATAAAAACATCCGTTTCCCGGCAGTGGCTTTTACCTATCCATCTGTACCTAGATTCCACCCGGACGAAGCGGCATTAGATTGCCTGGCAGAAGTGTTGGGGGGTGGTAGAAGCTCCTATTTTTATAAAAATTTTGTAGCAACCCGGAAAGCTATCCAGGCGGGAGTCGGTCATTCTTGTAGTGAACTAGGAGGCGAATTCCAAATGTTTGTATTGCCTTTCCCAGGCCAGACACTGTCTGATTTTGAAGCGACTGTGCGCCAAATTTTAGAAGACTTTGAAAAGGATGGGGTATCTGAAGAGGACGTAGCAAAATACAAAGCCACTTTTGAAGCGAATACGATAAACCGCCTCGCAAGTGTAAGCGGGAAAGTATCTCAATTAGCAAGCTATGAAACTTTCTATGGGAACCCAGACGCCATCAAGTTTGATCTGGAGAGATACATGAAGGTGACAAAAGAAGATGTCATGCGTGTCTATAATAAATATGTAAAAGGCAAGCCTGCCGTCATATTGAGTGTAGTACCGGATGAAAATACAGCACCCGCAAAGGCCGACAATTACGAGATCCCTACAGATGGTGACAATCCTTTCCCCACTACTGATTATTCCGGCCTGGAATACGTTCGTCCTTCAGGTGACGACTTTGACCGAAGCAAAAGACCGGAAGTGGGCCCCAACCCACTGGCTAATGTGCCCGAATTCTGGAAAGCGGAGTTTGATAACGGCCTGAAAATGATTGGTACCCTCAGTGATGAAATCCCTACGGTTTCTTTGCAATTGACCATTCAGGGTGGCCACAAAATGGATGCGAACGATCGTGCCAAAGCCGGACTGGCTTCTTTGACAGCCGCTCTTATGAATGAGTCGACCGAAAATTACAGTGCAGAAGACATTCAAAAGGAGCTGGAACGCCTGGGTAGCCGCGTTAGCATATCTTCAGGGAACTCCAGTACCAATGTGACCATCAGCAGCCTGAAAAAGAACCTGGACAAGACGTTGGAATTGGCAGAAGAAATCCTGATGCGCCCGGCTTTTAAAGAGGAAGACTTTGCCCGCGTCCAGCAACAGCAGCTGGAGGGGATCAAGGCCAATCAAAAGGACCCTTCTAGTATCGCCAGCCAGGTATTTAACCGCTTGTTATACGGAAAAGACCATATTTACAGTACTCCCGCTTCCGGAACAGAAGGATCCGTCCAGAACATCACATTGGAAGATGTGAAAGCTTTTTACAAGAACTATTACACTCCCAGCTTGTCTGAGTTGGTCATCGTAGGAGACATTAGTCAGAAAGAAGTGATGGGTAAACTGGACTTCCTTAAAAATTGGGACGCCAAGGACGTAAGTATCCCGGAAATGCCAAAGTCGGAGGATGTGGACAAAACAAAGGTATTTTTAGTAGATAAGGCACAAGCCCCACAATCCCAGATCCGAATCGGCTATGTGACCGATCTGAATTATGATGTGACCGGCGAATACTTCAAGTCTTACCTGATGAACTTTGCACTCGGAGGAGCCTTCAATAGTCGCATTAACCTTAATCTGCGGGAAGATAAGGGCTGGACCTACGGTGCTCGTTCCTATTTCTCTGGCGCGACCGATACTGAAACGGCTGCATTTGTTGCTTCTGCCGGTGTCAAAGCTTCTGCATCGGACAGTAGTGTGGTGGAGTTTATGAGTGAAATTACGAAGTTTGCCAAGGATGGGATTACGGATGATGAATTGTCCTTTATGAGAAATGCAGTGGGACAGCGGGATGCACGCAGCTATGAAACGCCCTGGCAGAAGGCAGGTTTTCTGGGACGTATCCTTCGCTACGATTTGGATCGTTCTTTCGTGGATAAGCAGGCAGAAATTATTAAAACCATTACTAAGGATGAAATTAATGCCTTGGCTAAAAAGCATTTAGCCTACGACAAGATGAACATCCTCTTGGTAGGAGATGCGGAGTCCATCCGCCCTAAGTTGGAAAAGCTGGGCTATGAGATCATTAGTCTGGATGAGAAGGGGAATCCTACAGTGGTTAGGCCATAATTTTAGCCGCAGAGGTTGTTTCACTCAATTAAAGAGAGTGGAACAAGCTTTTCATTTTTTGGGGAGATAAAAAACAAGGAATGAGTTTTCCTACTCCCTTCAATGAACTTTTTGCTCATGCGAGCAAAAAGTTCATTTTTTATAGGCATGGGACAAATGATAAAAAAAGTATGCTTTGGGGAAGTAAACGGGTAACAACTCTTTTGGCAGTAAGCTATTTTTGTAGATATGAAAAAGCTAATTGTTTTTATGTTGTTGTTAGGTTTTTTAATGACTTGTCAGTCAAAAGATCCAGGTACAGAGCCAGATAAGATAACGGGAGTTGATAGAGAACTCACAAACTGGAAAAATGAAATTATTTATCATGTTGTTCAGAGGAGTTTCTACGATTCTGATGGGGATTTGCATGGAGATTTAAATGGGTTTATAAAAAAATTGGACTATCTAAAATCTCTGGGCGTTACTACTATTCTTTTTACCCCTTTGTATGAATCTGGTTTTTACCATAATTATTTCCCTACAGATTACGAAAAAATAGATCAAGAGTATGGGACCATGCAAGATTACTTCAGTTTCGTAAAGGCGGTACATCAAAAAGGAATGAAATTTTTGATGGATATGGAGACTCAATATGCTCAAAGCGGACATAAATGGTTTGAGGATTCTTATCAAAAACCAGATTCAGAGTTTTCGGATTTTATTTACTACAGCGATTCCGCCAACGAATACCCAGAGCAAATCTTTATGCCTTCCCGCTCCCCGCTCCATCACTTTAATGCCTGGCCTGATACAACCCATAACATTGTTTTTTTAGACTTGAATAACGAAAAAGTAAAAGACTGGATGCTCAATTTTTATTCCTTTTGGGTAGACCCTAATCAGGATGGAAATTTTGAGGACGGCGTAGATGGATTTCGGATTGATCACATCATGGATGATCTTGATAATAAAGGATTGTTTGTCAACATGTACAAAGACTTTTGGGCACCCATCTTTACCAAATGCAGGTCAATCAATCCAGATATTTTTGTGGTAGGTGAACAATCAGATTGGAATGAGTATGGCGATCGGATGGTAGCCGAAAGTGGTGCGGACGCAGCTTTTAACTTCCAATTATTATTTGCATTGTCGGGAGAGGAAGGTACTCATGATATGTACAAAGAATCTGAAGTCAGTGAAAAAAAATTAGACCTTGATCGCATTCATAGGGTTGTGCAGGAAAGCATTAAACGTTTTTCTGGAAAAACCTATACGGTTAATTTTTTAGAAAATCATGATACCAAGCGCTGGGCAAGTGTAGTTGATCAAAATGAAGGCTTGATGCGAAATGCAGCTATTCTGAATGTTTTACTGCCTGGAGTACCTTCCATTTATTACGGCCAGGAATTGGGCCTTACGGGGGTGGTACAGGAATGGGGCTCCGATGCTAATCATCTTCCTGTCAGGGAAGCCTTCCCATGGACCATTAATCCTGATGAACCGGGTACTGCTTTATTTTATAAAAATACAGGCGAATGGTGGGACTTATCTTTCCATAATTCTGAGGTGTTAAAAGACCTGGCTTTGAGTACTCAGCAAAAGGATCCGGGCTCCTTATGGAATCATTATAAAAAATTGATCGAAATTCGTAAGCAGTATGGAGCTGTCAGGCTTGGTGACTATCAGCCCGTCCAGTTGGAGGATCCCTATTTAATGGCATTTGTTAGAGAAAATGAAGAAGAAAAAATACTCGTAGTATTAAACCTGAATGAAGAAGAAAGGGCAGTGGACCTTAAAGAAAAACTGGAAGGCCAATTGAGTAGTATTTATCATAGCCAATTTAAGATGGAGGGCGAATCATTAAACCTGGGGGGCTATGGGTATGGTATTTTCCAAATACTGTAAAGGTTAAGTGTATTGAAAAAATCGAAAATGACGAATTCAGAAAAAATATCAGAAGCTTGGTGGAAAGAAACCATCGTTTATCAAATATATCCAAGAAGCTTTCAGGACAGCAATGGAGATGGGATAGGAGACTTGAGGGGTATCATTAACCGCCTGGACTATATTTCGGACCTCGGGGTGGAAACCCTTTGGCTGAACCCTATTTTTGCCTCCCCTAATGATGATAATGGATATGACATAAGTGACTACCGAAAGATAATGGATGAATTTGGGAGTATGGCCGATTTTGAAGAGTTAGTGGAGCAGTGCAAGAACAGAAATTTACGTATTATTTTGGATTTGGTTCTCAATCATTCAAGTGATGAGCATTATTGGTTTAAAGAGGCCCAAAAATCTCCCGAAAGCCCCTATCGGGATTACTATTACTGGAGGAAGCCTAACCCTGACGGTACCCCACCTAACAATTGGGTGTCTTATTTCGCCCCCAGTACCTGGGCATATGATGAAAACTCCAATGAATATTATCTCCACATATTTTCTCCGAAACAACCTGACTTGAATTGGGAGAATCCAAAAGTAAGACAGGAAATATATGATATCATACACTATTGGATGGAAAAAGGAGTTGATGGATTTCGGTTAGATGCTTTTATCCTTATCTCCAAGCATCCTGATCTTTTGGATATAGATGAGGAAAGTTTGAAACATGAAGCTTCCAGGTTCTTTGGAAATGGGCCTCGACTGCACGAGTTTTTACATGAAATGAACCGAGAAGTTATTTCAAAGTATGATATGATGACAGTTGGGGAAGGAGCAGGAATTACTGCTGAGGAGGCCAGTCTTTTTGTGGGCGAAAATCGAAAGGAGCTTCATATGATTTATCATTTTGATCATATGTCTCTGGATAGGGAGTCCGGTCAGTTTTTTAAGCCTAAAAAATTTGACTTAAGAGATTTTAAAAAAATAATTTCTGACTGGGATAAATGTGTACTCGAAGGAGGATGGAATGCTGTTTTTTTGGGCAACCATGATTTTCCTCGAATGCTATCCCGGTTTGGTAATGATGGGATTTACAGAAAAGAATCGGCAAAGCTGCTTGGAATGCTGTTATTGACTCAAAGAGGGACACCTTTTATGTTTTCCGGAGATGAAATAGGTATGACGAATGTACCTTGGGAAACTCTGGATAAATATAGAGACATCCATGTTTTTGACGGATATGAAAAATATATTAAAGGGGGAGGGGAAGGCAAAGAATTTTTACAAAACCTTAAGCATACGGCTAGAGATAATGCCCGAACCCCTATGCAGTGGGATCTTTCAGAATATGCCGGATTTTCTATTAATGAACCTTGGATAGATGTCAATCCAAACTTTGAAAAAATCAATGTAGAGGAATCGCTGAAAGACCCCCATTCTATTTTAAATTTTTACAAAACCCTAATAAATATTAGGAAAAATAACCCTAGCCTAATTTATGGAGAGTATGACGACCTTTTTCCTGACCATCCAACTCTTTTTGTTTATGCGAGATCGAGAAAGGAAGAAGTATATCTTATTATCTTAAACTTTGATGATAAAGGCCGGCATATTAATTTAGGGCCCAGAATTGCAAAGGCAAAGAAATGCATTTTGAGTAATTATGAGAATCCCCCTATTCTCCTTGAAGAAAAATGGTGGGTTCGCCCATGGGAGGCTGGCCTTTTTTACTCGACCTCTTTGTAAGAATCGAGCGCCTTTCTTACACTCCCATGTTGTAGCAGCAACTCTTTTGCTTCTTCATAAGAAAGCTTTAAGGCATGCTTGAGCATCTTTGTTCCTCTGTCCACCAGTTTTTTGTTGCTCAATTGCATGTCCACCATCTTATTATCCAACACCCGGCCCATTCCGATCATAACACTAGTGCTGATCATGTTGAGAACCAGTTTTTGAGCGGTACCTGCTTTCATGCGAGTGCTACCCGTTACAAATTCCGGCCCCACAATGACTTCAATAGGATAATCCGCATACTGAATGACCGGTGCACCGGGATTGCAGGTAATGCACCCCGTAAGGATGCCGTTCTCCTGGCAGGTTTTTAGGCCGTGGACGACATAAGGCGTCGTGCCTGAGGCCGCAATGCCCACGACTACATCCTGATCGTTAATGTAGTGTCGCTGAAGATCTTCCCAAGCCTGAATGTGGCTGTCTTCTGCAAATTCAACCGCTTTTCGGATGGCGCTGTCGCCTCCTGCGATGAGGCCGATTACCCAGTCGTCGGGTACCCCGAAAGTTGGTGGGCATTCAGAGGCATCGAGTATGCCCAGGCGTCCGCTGGTACCTGCTCCGATATAGAACAGCCGACCACCTTCTTTCATTCTTGAAATAATGCTTTTTACCAAAGGGGTGATCTTTGGAATTGCTTTTTCTACGGCAAAAGCCACGGTTTTATCCTCCCGGTTAATATTTAAAAGTATTTCCTCGGCCGACATTTCTTCCAGGTGCCTGTATTTAGAGGCTTGTTCCGTTATTTTATCCATTTCACCTAGTTTTTGCATTACAAAACTTCCAGTCCTGCTTGTTGATATGGTTTTAAAGAAATTGAGTTAGGAGAAAGCTCAGTGACCAGATAGTCGACTTCATTAATACTGGCTATTCTTATCTTTTGGGTACTATCCAGCTTATCTGAAATAGTTAGTACAGCGACCTTTTCGGATACTTGGATCATAGCTTTTTTAACATCCGTTACTTCCCAGTCCGAATCGGTCAGGCCAACGCGAGGGTCAATGCTATTGGTGCCCATAAGGCAAAGGTCGGGGCGGATATCTCTTAAGGTGCTCACAACCTCCCCTCCGGTACTGATTTTGGCATTTTTTGATATTCTTCCGCCGATGAAAATGGTTTCTGAATTAGGATGTTCTGCCAGTTGTAAGGCGATGAGCAAGCTAGGGGTATAAAAAGTTAGCTGTAAATCAGGAGGAAGGATGCGCGCGACTTCCAGGGTGGTCGTTCCCCCACTGATCAGAACCAGCATCCCGTCTTTTAGCAAGGGAATCGTTTTGCGTGCAATAGTCGTTTTTTCCTGGTATTTATATATTTCTGCCCCCCGGTAGGAGTACGTATGAAAAGATTTGGACAAGGCACCTCCCCGTACTTTCACTACTTTTCCTTCATCAGCTAACTCCTGCAAGTCTCTTCTGATGGTATCTTCGGATACATTAAGCTGTTTACTCAGGTCGGCATGTAGCACCTTATTTCGAAGATTCACTTCCCTTAATATGAGTGCTTGTCGTTCTTTTTTTAGCATTTTGGTTCAGAGTTTAGAGTTTTATGGTTCCAGGGTTCCAGGGT
>JAUIKE010000046.1 GCA_030430845.1 Bacteroidia bacterium
CAGGGCAAACGCATCTAAAATATAAGATTAACTTGGCTTCAAAAAGATGGAGCCGAAAAATCACCTTGAAAAACTGAGCAGCATTTTTAGTGAACTTGAAGATCCTCGCATTGATCGAACGAAGCTCTACCCCTTAATGGAAATTATTTTTCTTACCATCAATGGAGTGATCAGTGGCTGCCAAAGCTGGGATGAGATTGCCGATTTTGGAGAAGCCAAGTTAGACTGGCTAAAGCAGTATCTTCCCTATGCCAATGGCGTTCCATCTCATGATACGATCAATCGGGTGATATCGCGAATTGATTATCGTTGTTTTGAAGAGCAGTTTATCTGTTGGACGAATGTTTTATTACAACTTCCCGATGGGGCCTTAATATCGATTGATGGCAAGACCCTTCGAGGCAGTATAGATCGACATCACAACAAAGCAGCTATCCATTTGGTTAATGCCTGGTGCAATGATGTACAGTTAAGCTTAGGGCAGTACCGAACAGCGGATAAATCAAATGAGATCAGAGCTATTCCAAAACTACTGGATTTACTTTCCATTGAAGGGAGCATCATTACCATTGATGCAATGGGTTGTCAGAAAAATATAGCCGAGCAAATCATTGATCACAAAGCGGATTATATCTTGGCACTCAAAGCGAATCAGGGGGAGTTATTTGAAGAAGTCTGCAAACTTTTTGAATTCGTTCCAGCAACCTATCATAAGCAGGTTCAAAAGGATCATGGCCGGATTGAAAGCCGTCATTGCTGGGTCATTACCGATTTGAGTTGGATGTTGGAAACTTCCCAATGGAAAGGTTTGAAAACAGTGATAAAAATTCAAGCTGACCGAGAAGTACTGGCCAGAGGGGAAATGAATTCTGAAAATCGGTATTATTTGTCCTCTTTAGACCGCTCAGCTGCTTTTTTTAATGAAGCTATCCGAGGACATTGGGCAATTGAAAACCGATTGCATTGGTCTATGGATATGGTATTTGGAGAAGATCTTAGCCGAAAACGAAGCAAGAATGCTGCGCAAAACTTTGCTATTATTCGAAAAATAGCTCAGAATCTGCTAAAAATGGAAACTTCAAAGAACATTAGCCTGAATCGTAAAATGAGACTTGCTGCCATGCAAGATAAATACCGACAGAAAATTTTACGCATTTAGATGCGTTTGCCCTGCGAAGCCATCCAATAACCACTATTATTAGATTTAAAATACTTTCTTAGGTAATGATAGAATGATCGACCGTCGTATCTTGTAAAGCCATTCATATGCACAAACCATAATTGTTCCCGGCTGTCTTTAAGAATTCTTCTCACTAATGGAGTACCTAAGCCTTCTTCATGTGTATAATGAAAAAAATGGCGGCCGTCAAAGCGACTGACTCCCTCATAAATGTTATTTTTCAAGACTTCGTTCGCAAACCATAAATGGCCGTTCACATCTTCTGCAATACTGGAAACTACCCTCGTACTTAGACCATCACTGGCAGTATAATCGTAAAAACTGTTTGGATCCCAACGATAAATCCCTCCTCCTAATGTCCCCATCCAAATATTTCCCTTCTTATCAATTTCCATTGCATAACCATAATGTCCACTCATTCCATTTAAGAAATTGAATTTGGTGACTTTGAGGCTTTCCCCGGATTCATTGACTTCTATGCGACCTTTTTCACAAGTTACTTTAACTATGTTATCCGCTGAATACCAAATATCTCCATTATCATCTCTAATAAGAAGATCTACCGCGTTTTCAAAGTCATATTTTGCTATGGCTACAGCCTTACCTTGCTTATCAAATTGAAAAATATCTAAGCCCCTTTCATTGCCCATCCAAATTCTTCCTCGCTTATCCTCCATTAAGCATATAATATTATTGTGGGTTGGCTCCTCATTAACAATGAAATGAGTAAATGATTTTCCGTTAAATTTTATAACTCCCTTACTACTTGCAATCCATATATTCCCTTTTTGATCAATTAAAATTGGCCTTTGATTAAATTTCAAACCTAGATCTTTTGAATAATGTATGAACTTGGCTGTAGCATCTCCTTCTCCTATATACCTGTACAATTCATCTCGACCTCTTATCCAAATATTTCCATCTTGGTCTTCTTGAAAAGCACCTAAAGATACTCTAGTACCGCCCCAATTAGTTGTTATATCGTAATGAGTGAAGTTGTGACCGTCAAATTTCACAATGCCATTATTTTTTATTTCTATCCATAGGTTATGTTTGGTGTCTTCAAAAAGAGCTAATATCAAGCCTCCAGGTAGGCCCTCGTTTATAGTATAATGGGTGAAATATTTGCCATCATAGCGGCTTAGTCCCTCGTCGGTCGCAAACCAAAGGTTCTCATTATGATCCTTTAGAAGGCCGTTTATCTGGGCACTCAGCAATCCGTGCTTCGTATCCAGGTACTGAATATCAAATTCGGCATTGTCTCTCATGCTGGGCTCCTTAGCAGGCACCGGTTTAGGTTGTTTGACGGGCGTTCTGGTGATATCCACGGTAATGGTATCAGGAAGGGGCACGCTATTTTCTCCAGGAGTAATAATTCTTAAAGGATCGGGTGCCTGGACTATTTTGGGCTTGATATTTACCGTCGTCACATTAGAATAGGCGGGTACAGCTTTAGGCGGTTTAATCCCTTTCACCGGTGCGGGTTCGGGAAAAGAATCGGCAGGATAATATTGGCCTTTTACCTGTAAGGGAATGCCGGTAGGGATGGTGTCTTCAAGCCAATTCACCACAAAGGCTTCGGTCGTATCTTTTTCAATCGCTTTAGAGGCTAGTTTAGCCGTTGAGGACCGTTGATCGCAGGCCAGGCCGTGGAGCGTCAGGAAGAGGACGACCAGCAGGTATTTAAGGGTGGTGTGGGGTAGCTTTTTCATAGTTTTAGGTTGTGCTTTCCTTTAAAGTTAAGGAAAAAAGAGGAGTTTGGGGGAGTAGTTTTCTGCTTACCCACAGTCTGTACCAGGATGACAAAGATAAGCAGGATGGGATATTTTTTGCCTCAGGCAAAAAATATCCTGGTCATCCCGGCTATCCTTCCCATCCTGGTACAGACTACCAACCCTACTGCGCAAACCTTCTAAAAAAACTATCCCCATTCCACTCCGGCCGTTGCTCCTCCTGAGCTACCTGGTAACTAATCAAAAAGTTCAGCTGCACATACGTACGGGCCGCCTTGAAATCAAACAAGTCATTCAACTCATCCGAGGGTTTGTGATAAACATTTTCGGTGTAGTCCTCAATTTTTGCAGTTAGGTCTTTGTTTGGATCGCTTGTTTTTAAGCCGTACTTGATATGCAGGGAAGGGATGCCTTGAAGGATAAAGCTGTACTGGTCGCTTCGCACAAAACGCACCTGCTCGGGCATATGATCAGCCATGACCTCCAGGCCCAGATGCCCAGCAGCTGCCTTTACCTCATTCATTAAGCTCGAATGCTCGGCCCCGAGCGGTTCGATGGAAAGGAGCGGGGCGATCAGCGTCGGCATGTCTGTATTGATATCCGCCACGATCTGCTCTTTTGGTACAGTCGGATTCGCTCCGAAATAAAGAGACCCCAATAAGCCCATTTCCTCGGCCGTTACCCAAAGGAACAAAATGGATCGCCTGGGTTGATTTTTTTTCAAAGACGTATATAAGCGGGCAATTTCCAGCAGCGAGGCGGAGCCTGAGGCATTGTCGTGCGCTCCGTTGTAAATGGAATCGCCCTCCACGGCATTGCCGACGCCTACATGGTCGAGGTGGGCAGAGTGAATGACGTACTCATCCTTCAATTTCGGATCGCTCCCTTCCATGACACCTACCACATTGTAGGTCGTAAACTCTTCATGTTCCGATACCGATACAACCTGAACTTTGGACTTGATCCGGACGTCCTCTTCTGAAGAATACAGCATACCAGCCAATTCGCGGCTACTCTTGTTTGCTTGCCCCAACAATTTAGCTACGCCACTCCAACTCATCACGGATACAAAGCGGATGTCCGAAAAAGGATTCGAGCGGTAACCACTTGTTTTTCCGTCAGGAGAAACCGCCACTCTGCCTGAGCGGCCATAGCGGCCGGCAATTCTGGAAAAATTATCGCCGATCACAGGAGGGGCCACTATGATCACGCCGCTGGCTCCTTGCTCGTAGGCCATCTCATATTTGCTACGGAAATTCCCAAAATGAGCGTTTTCAGAGGAGCCAAATTTACCTTCGGGCACGCCCCAAAGTAAAAGAACGATTTTCCCTTTTGCATCGACCCCTTTATAATCGTCATGTCCTATCTCAGGAGCGGAAATGCCATATCCGGCGAACACCACCCCCGCCGTTAGGCTGCTCTGGGTGGTATTGGGGTCCGCTAACAAAACATAATCTTTGCCTGCTTCCAGTTTTTCTTTATTGCTACCATTAATAAGGCTTATGGACGACTTTTCCTTGACATTGCTTGTCGTGCGGATCGTCACAGCCTGCCGATAGCTACCGTTCTCACCAGCGGGCTGGATCTTTAGTTTTTTGAGTTGTTTTTCGACATATTCTATAGCCGTTTTGTACTCTGGAGTGCCCGGCAATCGCCCTTTTAGTTTATCATCGGCCAGGTAGGCAATGTGCTTTTTGACCTCATCGCCGGAGGCTTTTTTGATGTGCTTTTGTATGGATGCGGGGATCGCTTGCTGGGCCTGTAAATGAAGGGTAAAAAAAATGGATAGGATGGAAAAAATGAAGATCTGTTTTTTCATGTGGTTGACTTTTGTTTTGACTAAAATTAAGGAAATAATTTTATTGTTTGAACCGCAGATTTTCACTGATTTGACGGATTACACAGAAGTTTTTTTGCCACAGGCAAAAAAATATTCCGTGATTTCCGCTGAATCCGCGGAAACCTGCGGTTCAGACAAACAACCTCCAGCATCATTATAGAAAGTTGGATTCTTCCCACATTCCCCTTATTTTTCCAAAAAAATTAAAAACTACCAGAGCAAGAGATGCTGGCGGCAGTTTCCTAATGCTGGCGGCAGTTTCCTAACTGCCAGCCTGACTATCAAAAATAATTGAACTGAACTACAAACCATGAACAAACCAGCACTCGCTACGCTCTTCTACCAAGAACTCCAAAAAGTCTTTCCTAATCCCCAAATCGTACCTGTCCAGCAGACCAAATCCATCCACCGCCTGCTGAACCTCCTGCTCATGGAGGTCACCAAAAAAGAACGCATTCAATTCTCCACCCTTTTTGCCCGCATGGCCTATGTAGGGCACAAATATCAATTACCTAAAAGCCTGCAGTACTATGCCCATTGGTTTCGGCGACAAACGGCCCAGCATATCAACGACTCGGAAAACCTGCAACTGCCTATGCTGGGAGCCATGGTACTTGCTCATATGATCCGGGAATTGTTAGGAGAATTACCTCCAGCTCAGTTTCAGCATCTCCTGGAGGATTCCTGGCCGGTAAAAAGCCGGTACAAAGACATTCAGGCCTTTTTTCCAAAAGTGAGAGTGGTGGTTCTGGAAGAGGACGTCGAAAATAAGCAGTTAATCGCCCGGGCTAATAGTAATGATGAGGATGTGGTACGCATCCAGTACCATATACCTGAGCGAAATGAAAACTTTGATCCAAGTATTGAGATCATAAGAGATACCTTCGGCTTTCCTGTTACCGTCAACCTCATCGATGTGGAGGTGGATCATGAGGGGGTATATCGCCCGGCAGCCTTTGTGGTAGAACCGGATTACCTGATCGACGTGACAGCCGTGGCCGAAGCTTTTAAGGAATACGGCGCCGATCCGATGCAACATTTGCTCAAGCGATTTCTGCCGCTCCATATCAATAAATATCTTTTGCTGGGGCACATTGCTAACTTCTTTCTGGATGAACTGGTCAACAATCCGGATATCACTTTTAAAGAATTGTTCCCCAAGGTTTTTCAACTCAATCCCCTCGCATTCTGTCTGCTGGACAATGCCTTGGTCCGGGAAATTATGAACAAAGCCCAGCTGCATTATGTCAACCTGAAACGCATTGTCTTAAAGGATTTTCCCGAACAGGATATTACGGCCGACCAGGTTTTTCTGGAGCCTACTTTTTTATCCGAAACGTATGGACTTCAGGGACGCTTGGACTTGTTCTCTCAAAAAGGAGAAAATTCCACCATCATCGAATTGAAAAGTGGCAAGCCCTTTCGGCCTAATGTGTATGGCTTGAGCGTGAATCATTTCACCCAAACCCTATTGTATGATATGATGGTCCGGGATGTTTTTGACGGGAAAACGGAGCCGGCCAATTACATCCTGTATTCAGGTATTGAAGAACGGAACCTGCGTTTTGCCCCACGAATTCGTACCCAGCAGTATGAGGCCCTTCAATTGCGTAATCAATTGGTGGCTATCGAAAGAAAGCTGGCGGACCTGGGAATTGATCGGGAAGAACCACTCTCCGACATCGGTCAGCGATTTTTCGGACATTTGCGTCCCGAACGCTTCCCAAATGCAAAGGGCTTTATTCAGCGAGACCTCGAGATTTTTGCCCATACCTGGGATCGCATGCTTAATGTTGAAAAGGCCTACTTCACAGCGTTCTCTAGTTTTATTGCCCGAGAGCATCAAATGGCTAAAACCGGTGAGCAAAATCTGGATACAAATAATGGCGTCGCAGCTTTATGGCTGAATGCCTTTGACGACAAGCAGGAAAATTTCGAAATAATTAGCCACCTAAAAATCCAGGAAAACAAGGCGGGAGAGGAGGAACCTCAGGTTGTTTTCCAAAAAACGAATTTGACCAACGACCTGGCGAACTTCCGAAAAGGAGATATTGCTGTGTTGTATCCTTTTAGCGGGAAGGGCAATCCGGTTTTATCCAATCAGGTTTTTAAGTGTACGATTACAGAAATCGATTCGGAGAAGGTGGTTGTGCGACTTCGGTCACGGCAATCCAACGATCGCTTGTTCGAAAATGTGGAGTATTGGAACCTGGAACATGATCTGCTCGATAGCAGCTTCATCGGCATGTACCGGGCTTTGTTTGAATGGGCACAGGCGCCCCGCAGAAAAAAGCAATTATTATTGGGCCTTGAAGCGCCGGCGGAGACGACTCCTTTGGACATAGCCGTCCCGGACGACCTGACCCAGGAACAAGCCGCTATCTTCCGTAAGCTCCTGGCGGCAGAAGATTACTTCCTCTTGTGGGGCCCTCCGGGTACGGGAAAAACCAGTATTATGCTTCGCTCCCTGGTTGCTCATCTTATGGAACATACTACTGAAAATATACTCTTACTCGCTTACACCAACCGGGCTGTTGATGAGATCTGCGAGTCTATTGAAAGATTGGGCGATCATATGCGAGACGAATATTTCCGGATCGGCTCGCGCTATTCTACTTCACCTGCATTTCGGGATCAGCTGTTGCGAAGCAAAACAGCAGGCATCAATAAGCGAAAGGACCTGATCGATATCATCAAACGCCATCGGATTGTAGTTGGAACGGTCAGTTCTATGGTTGGGAAAAAGGAGTTGTTCGAACTGAAAACATTTGACCGGGTGATTATTGACGAGGCTTCCCAAATATTGGAACCTTTGCTGGCCGGTTTATTGACTCGTTTTCCTAGGTTTGTTTTAATTGGAGATCACAAGCAGTTGCCGGCAGTTGTGGCCCAGAACAAGAATTTTACCGGAATAAAGGACCCCGAATTGAACGCTTTAGGGCTGAATAGCTGTTCTAACTCCCTTTTTGAACGCTTATTTATGCGTGCCCAGGAAAAAAACTGGCACTGGGTCTATGCTCAGTTGAGCCATCAGGGCCGTATGCATCAGGACATCATGTCTTTTCCGAATGAATATTTTTATGGAAAATCATTACACATTTTACCCAGGCAGATTCCGGTTCATACAAGACAGAAGGAGCCTTTGTCTTTTTCAGAGAAAATGGAGTTTGAAAAAATGGGTAGTCTCTTGTGTGATCAGCGAACGATTTTTTTAAAAACCCCGGCGGATGATTTGCGCCATGGCTTAAAAACAAATTTGTTCGAGGCAGAGCTGGTCGGCCAACTCGTTCAGTATTATCATAAACTGTATGAAAAAAACAAGCTGGAAATTCATCCAACCACCATCGGGATCATTACTCCTTACCGGGCTCAGATCGCCCAGATCAGGCATACTTTGCAAGCCTTAGGAATTGATCCGGCTTCGCTTACCATTGATACCGTCGAGCGATATCAGGGGGGAGCCAGGGATATCATCATCATTTCTTTGTGTACCAACACCCTTAGTCAGTTGGCCTCGATCAGCTCCCTTTCCGAAGAAGGGGTAGACCGAAAATTGAATGTCGCGCTCACGCGGGCGCGCGAGCAGTTGATCGTCTTGGGAAATCCGGATCTGTTGCAAACGCAGCCTTTGTACAGGTCTTTAGTGGAACGCTTCTCTGGCTAGTCATTAACATGAGTCATCTCCTATTTTTAAAGAGGGTTTATAAAAACTGACTATTCAATTAAACCTTGATTTTCAATTAGTTGTCCGTTGCTAGTTGCGCGTTAAATCGCGTAAAACGAACAACTGACAACGAACAACAAAAGCTAAATAATTGAAAGGCAAGGCTTTATAAATAGCCTCAAAAATTAGGGATGAACTGTGTTAATGACTGTTTTAACTACCTGTTTATAAAAAACTGAAATCCGAGCTCGAACCCAAGTGATCTTCTTATTTCAGGAAGCGTAACCGTTTCCAGATAGTCGTAGCTAAATATTCCCTCTAATGCCAGGTTTTCCGATAAGAACCAATTCAAGCCAACTCCTGCCTTAAAGGTTTTCAGCCAACCCTTATTATCAAAATCCGGGCTGCCCGTTACACTATCATCAAATTGATTGGAAACATATTGAAAGCCGGCTTTCGCCGTCAGAAACCACTGAAGGTTAGAAGGCGTATTCTGAGGATAAAATCTTACAAATGGAGCCAAGCCTACTCCATATCCTTCATAAAAAGGCGAACTGGAATAATTAAACATCAAACCGGAGCCGATAGCCCATTTTTCAGAGACAAACCATCCGACCCTTGGCCTGAAAACAAAACTCCTTTGGTCCAATTCACTATCCACAGTCGTTCCAAAGGAGGTAAAAGACCCTCCGAGTAAAAGCTTTCCCGCTTTTTGAACGGACCAGTCCTCCAATCCTTCCCCTGATTTCGGATGAAGGAACAGCTGCAAGCCAATTCTAAGGGACAGATTGCTGTTTCGACCACTATTTTCCAAATTAGGGTCAGCATACAGCAGGCTGCCTTCCAAGGCTATCTGATCATTCAAAAAATAATTCAGCCCCGTCCCTACATTGAGCGAATAAACGGGGTCATCACTGTTGTCACCTAGTCCAAAGGCAAGTCCTGCGCCACCGTGTACAAACCACTTTAGAGGATTGTCCGGCCGATTACTTAGGTAATACCGGGCGAAAGGTGAAATAGAAACTGTTCCGCCGCTCAGGTCATCGCCAATCGTGAAAAAATCCAGTCCGAGACCAGTACCCAGCGCAAACCGGTCAGATAAGAACAAACCGGCAGAAGGAGCCAGCGCGGTAGAAAAATCACCAGGTGTTTGCCCTACAGCAGTTGTCGCGCTGAATTCCCCGCCGAGTAAAAGACTGCCTTTTGTTATTTGAGAATGACCGTAAGAAAAACACGATAAGACAAAGAGACATGTAAAGATCCTTTTCATAATATTGAGGTTTATCAGTAAAGAGGTATTTGTCAATCGGATGGTTGTCTGGTTTACAAAAACCATGACGGTTTTTTAATCTGACCTCGTGTATTGAATAGTTATAATAATCCACCGCCGGGAGGCGGTGGATTATTATAACTTATTCATTTTTCGCCTTCAGGCGGAAAAAAATATAAGTTATCAATGCACGCCTTCACCTTAACAAGTAAGCGCTCCTAATAAACCCTGGTTCTGGAAAGCTCGTATGTTTTGCCGCTGCGGGTATCTTATGGGATTGAAAGAATTTTATGGGTCTGCAGGCTCAATCGCCATTTGGGGTGCTTCAGGCAATACTCCATGGTCAGTTGGATGTTTTTTTCCTGCTCCGGACCGTCCATTGGTTGTAAAAAGAAATGCTCAAAGTTGAGCTGTTCATATTTTTCAGGCTCTGCACCCTTTTGAGGAAATACCAGTTTGAGTTCCTGCCCTGTGGTCAATACAATATCCGTATTTGCTTTAGGGCTCATGCAAATCCAGTCGAGCCCTGTGGGAGCTTCAATGGTTCCATTGGTTTCGACGGCTACTTCCAGGCCTTTTTCTTGAAAAGCATCGATCAAGACTTCATCTAATTGCAAAAGCGGTTCCCCTCCGGTACATACCACATAAGGTTTTCCCTCCTTTAAGGACGTTGGCCAAAGAGAGGTTACTTTTTCAGCTAGTTCTTCGGCGGTATATTTTCCTCCATTCTCACCATCTGTTCCCCAAAAGTCGGTATCACAAAATTGGCAGATGGCCTTATGACGGTCTTCCTCACGTCCGCTCCACAGATTACAGCCTGTGAACCGGCAGAAAATGGCCGGCCGGCCGGTTTGGGCGCCTTCGCCCTGGAGGGTGTAGTAAATTTCTTTGATTTTGTACATGCTTTATAGTGTAAGGGTGTAAAAGTGTAAATGGGTGTATTTGTTGTTTGGTTGTCTGAACCGCGGATTTCCGCGGTTCAGACAACTAACATAAACAAACAGCCCATCACACAAACATACTCTATTCAAAACTTTAAACTCTGAACACCTGAATATGTGAATACGTTTCAACTTTAGCATAACCATAACGCTTCAATCCCCCAATTTTCCATATGTTTGCAGATCGGCAGAAAATTAATCATACAGACACCATCAAAATACAAATATAGAGATGCAGTTTCTCTACCCAACATTCTTATTCGCCCTGGCGGCACTGGCCATTCCCATCATCATCCACTTGTTTCACTTCCGTAGGTTTAAAAAGGTATATTTTACGAACGTACGCTTTTTAAAGGAAGTAAAAGAGGAAACCAGTGCTCGTTCCAAACTGCGCAATATCCTGGTACTGATATCGCGGCTCCTGGCCATTCTTTTCCTGGTATTAGCCTTTGCTCAGCCGTTTATTCCACAGGATGTCGAGGTGCAGAAAGGGCAAAAAAACGTAAGCGTATATATTGATAACTCCTTTAGTATGAGTGCTCTGAGTAGCGATGTGGCACTGGTGGAAAAAGCCAAACAAAGGGCCAGGGAAATTGTACAGGCCTATCGGGAAGATGATCGCTTCCAGGTGTTGACCAATGACTTTGAAGGGCGGCACCAGCGGCTGATTGGTAAAGAAGAAGCACTTGAATTAATTGAAGAAATCGATATTTCGCCTTCCGTCCGGCAACTCTCCAATGTCCTCAGCCGGCAGCAAAGGGTATTGGATGATGCCACTAATGGCATCCCTTCCGCATACCTGGTGTCCGATTTTCAAAAAAATATAAGCGACCTGGAGGCCTTTCAGGATACCAGCCTGGAAGTGAATCTTGTGCCCCTCCAGGCCGTCCGCGAAAGAAACATCAGCATTGATTCGGTCTGGTTTGAGGCGCCGGTGCAGATGATGAACCAAACCAATGCAGTGGTCATCCAGATCCGCAATCTGAGTGAAGAGGATATGGAAAACATTCGCCTCAGTCTCAAATACGAAGGACAAACCAAGCCTGTGGGGACGCTCAACATCCCCGCTCGTTCCAGCGTTTTGGATACCGTTAATATTACCATCTTGCGAAATGGCTGGCATGAGGCCGTACTGAATATTACAGATTACCCGGTCCAGTTTGATGATCAGTATTTCTTTACCTTTTTTGTGTCGGATAATATCCGGGTTCTGGCAATCAACGAAAACCTGCCCAATCGGTATGTAGATGCGGCCTTTAACGGCATTCCCTATTTTTCAGTGGACAACAGGCAAAGCCAAAACCTGGACTACTCACAATTCGGAGAGTATCAAATGATCTTATTGAATGATCTGAGCAGTATTTCTTCCGGATTGGCATTTGAGTTGAAGTCTTTTATGGAAAATGGAGGGAACGTCTTGGTTTTTCCCGCGAAAGATGCCGACATATCCTCCTACAGAAGCTTCTTGAACAATTTGCCGGCCAATGAGATCTTAAACTTCGTAGAGGCAGAACAACAAGTGACTCAGGTAAATACTGAAGAATTTATATTTAAAAATGTTTTTGAAAATAGATCTGCCAACCTAAAATTGCCCAATACTCTGGGAAGCTTTAAAACCAACAAAATTAACAGCCGCCTGGAAGAACCTTTGCTCATTTTCAGAGACGGTAGTTCCTTTCTCTCAAAATATCAGATAGGAGACGGCAACTTCTATTTCTCTACAGTACCTCTTGACGACGGATTGAATGATCTTGTACGCAACGGAGAAGTATTTATTCCAATGCTTTATAAAATGGCCATTTCCTCAGCCAAACAAACCAGGATCGCATATACCATTGGAAAGGACGAGGTTATCGAAGAAAGGCATAAAAGCAATAGTTCCGATTTGGTGTATAAGATCAGGAAAAAGGAAGGGGGCGAATTCATCCCCGGGCAACGGGTGATCGGTTCGAAGGTCTTTTTTTCCCTCAATGATCAGGTTAAGGAAGCTGGATTTTATGAATGGTTCCTGAATGAAAATGAATCCTTAGGCACCATAGCCTTTAATTATGACCGGGAGGAATCTGACCTTACTTATCTGGGGAAAAGTGAGCTTGAGGCCTTGGCCGGCGATCATATGAGCATCATTGATATTAATGAAAATGCGGCACTGACGGCCCGAATCGAAGAAAGGAGCCAGGGGCTTGTCCTGTGGCGGTTGTGCCTGATATTAGCCCTGGCATTCCTGGCCATTGAAATTCTATTGCTCAGGTTCTGGAAAGTATAAAGGAAAAACCCTATTTTTCCGGCACTTTTATATCAGAAACAAAAATCTCCTGCATGGATCTGTTGATCAAGAAAGCCACCATTATTGATCCTGAATCAGATTATCACCGTAAACAAGTAGATGTTCAGATCAGAGAAGGGAAAATTACCCATATGGCTGACGAGATTGAAGGAAAGGATACCGCAGTGTTTGAAGTACCTGACCTTCATTTGTTGCCAGGGTTGATGGATGTAGGGACCGTAGTAGGAGATCCCGGCTTTGAACATCGCGAAGACATGTATTCCGCCAGTAAGGCTGCGGCTGCCGGTGGTTTTACGGCGCTGGCCTGTTATCCGAATACCCAACCGGTAGTAGACTCCAAATCAGGGGTTCGATACATAAAAAATAACGAGGAAGACTTAGTCGTCAACTTTTATCCCATCGGGGCAGTATCTGAAAAGTGTGAGGGAAAGGATATCACCGAGATGATCGATATGTATCAGGCCGGGGCCGTTGCTTTTTCGGATGGCCAGCATCCTATTCAGCATAACGGCATGATGATGCGGGCCCTTCAATACGTAAAAAGCTTCGATGGAGTCATCCTCAACCACCCTCATGATATTTCCATTGCTAGTGGAGGTCAGCTAAATGAAGGCCGTATTAGTACGATGATGGGCATTAAAGGCATACCCAATATGGCCGAAGAGCTGATGGTTCAGCGGGATATCTACCTGGCCGAGTATACAGATTCAAGAGTGCACATCGCTAATATTTCTACTGCCGGAGCAGTGGAAATGGTCCGAAAAGCCAAAAAATCAGGCATCAAAGTTACAGCTTCTGTACCGGCCCTGAATTTGAAGTTTACCGACCAAGAGTTACTAAATTTCAATTCTAACCTGAAAGTGCTGCCTCCCCTGCGTACTGAAACAGATCGCCAGGCATTACTCGAAGGCATCAAAGATCAAACCATCGATTTTCTGACTTCTAACCATGTTCCCCTGGAAGAAGAAGCCAAAAAACTGGAGTTTTCCTTTGCCGATTTTGGCGCGGCAGGGCTCGAAACCGCTTTCTTACTAAGCTGGCAAATCCTCAAAGAAGAAGTGAGTTTGGAGGATATGGTAAGATTATGGAGCCGGGCACCCAGGGAAATGCTGAAAATTACTTTGCCTACTATTCGTCCTGGAACATTGGCCAGACTTACTTTATTCCAACCCTCCATACCCTGGCAGGTAGACCCTAAACGACTTTATTCCAAATCCAGCAACTCTCCCTTCACGGATGAAAAATTTGTAGGATGTATACGGGGCATTATTAATGGCCGCAAATCTGAAATATTCGATCGTTAGTAAAAAAAAGTGGTTTGGTTTTCTTACTTTGTCCATATTCACAACATCTGTAGTGAAATGCCCCTGATGGCCTTCTGCTACCACTGAACCATTTTTATAACTAACGCTCTTAAACCATGACAACAATTGATGAACCTAACACTTACAAAGATCCTTCCGGAGTACCTTACTTTCAAACCGCGATTCGATATGGTATTATTGGAGGTCTCATTTTCGTCGTTTGGGGACTGATTGCACAAATGACCGGCCTGGCAGACCCCTGTCAAGCAATGGAAGGTGGGTCGAATTCTATAGTGACCGGACTGGTCAGTATCCTAATTCTTATCGGAGTAAATGCACTGGTCGGTGTATTGGCTATTCGTCAGCATACAACCGACCTGGGAGGCTATATCCCTTTTGGTCGCGCTTTTGTAGTGGCACTTGTTGCGCTGATCGTAGCAGGTGTTATTAGTGGACTGTTCAATGTTTTATACACGACCGTTATTGATCCGGCGTTCTCTGAACGAGTTATGGGATGCCTGGAAGCACAATATGAGGCTCAAGGGCTTGATCCTTCTCAGATCGATTCCGCAATGGGGGTTATGAAAATTATGTATAACCCGATATTACAAGTGGTAACAAGCATTTTTACTTCTGCATTTTTCGGAGCGATCATAAGTCTGATCCTGGCCGCCATCCTGAAAAAGAATCCGCCGACTTCTCTCTAATATCTTATTATAAAAGCTTGGATGCCGACAGGCGGCCAAGCTTTTATATTTCTTCCCTATTTTATCTCCCAAATTATCAATACTTTTGGCCTCTCAAGTACATCTTTGAATTAGAACTATGAAACCATCTAATCGATTTGGCCTGATATCCGCTGGTGTGACCCTGGGGACTTATCTGCTTTTTTATTTGCTTAATAAAAAAATCATGGTTGGGCCCATCGCCCATTGGCTAACCCTGGCAGCAGTCATGGTATTTATGATTTTGTCCGTTCGCACAGAGCGATCCCAAACCCGCGATGCTTATCCTTTTAAGCAAGCGCTGCAATCAGCCTTTATAGTTTTCCTGATCACTACCGTAGCCTTTCATGTTTTTTATTACCTCTTCTTTGCCGTCATTGATCCTGAGTTAATAAATTTGCAGATGCAGGAAAACCTGAAATGGACAAAATGGCTGGGAGAGTCTTCCTTCGGGCTGGATCCGAATGACCCCGCCTATCAGGAATTTGAAAACATGGACCACCAACTAACCATCGGCAATACCTTTTTTAGCCTCTGCCGCAGTATTATTGGCGGATTCCTCATTTCTCTGCCAATAGCGGGTATGTTTAAACGGGACTTTAGTTTGGATTCCACCACCGACAAGTTGTAAATTGCGGCCTGATTAACCTTTGCATCAATACCATGGATATATCTATAGTCGTACCTCTATATAATGAAGAAGAATCTCTGCCGGAATTGGAAGCCTGGATCGACCGGGTGATGAAAGAGCATGCCTTTTCCTATGAGTTGATCATGATCGATGATGGAAGCACCGATAGCTCCTGGAAAGTGGTGGAAGAACTATCCGAAAAAAATAAAAATATTCGGGCCTTAAAGTTCCAGCGCAACTACGGTAAATCCGCTGCCCTAAATGTTGGTTTTGAAGCAGCTCAGGCAAATGTGGTTATTACTATGGACGCGGATCTGCAGGACAGCCCTGATGAAGTACCTGAGTTGTACCGTATGATCATGGAAGAGAAATATGATCTGGTCTCAGGATGGAAGAAAAAAAGAAATGATCCGCTCTCTAAAAGAGTTCCAAGTAGGGTTTATAACTACCTGGTTCGTTCGCTGACTAAGATCAAGCTACACGATTTTAATTGCGGTTTGAAGGCCTACCGCCGGCCGGTAGTAAAAAGTGTGCAGGTTCATGGAGACCTGCATCGGTATATTCCCGTATTGGCCAAAATTGCCGGTTTTAAAAGGATAGGCGAAAAGGTGGTTCAACATAATGCCCGAAAGTACGGTGTGTCTAAGTTTGGGCTGGGTAGGGCTCGTGGCATGTTTGATTTGGTTACCCTGGCTTTTATCGGTCGCTTTGGAAGAAAACCCATGCATTTTTTCGGTACCCTGGGTACCTTGTTTTTATTCCTGGGCGTTGTTATTCTGATTTACCTGAGTATCGCAAAATTGCTCTACCAGGAGTACGGGATTGCAGATCGGCCGCTCTTTTATTTTGGTATCCTGACCCTTATTGTAGGCTCTCAGTTGTTCCTGTCGGGCTTTCTGGCCGAGATGATCGTGCGTAATAACCAGGACAATAATCAGTATGTCATAGAAAAAATTGTCAACCCAACTGAAAAGAATAGGTCTTGAAAAATACACCCAAAAAGGTGGTCATCATAGGTAGTGCATATCCTCTGCGCGGAGGCCTCGCTTCTTTTAACGAGCGCCTGGCAAGGGCCTTCCAGGAACAAGGAAATGACGTGATCATCTATACCTTTACCCTGCAGTATCCAGGATTTTTATTTCCCGGGAAAACTCAGTATTCCTCCGATCCTGCCCCAGAAGACCTGAATATAGTCGTTGAGGTCAATTCCATTAATCCTTTTAATTGGCTCAAAGTAGGCCGGCAAATCCGAAAACTTCAGCCGGATCTGCTGATCTCCAAATTCTGGTTGCCTTTTATGGGCCCCTGCCTGGGAACCATCCTTCGGCGTGGCAAAGTTAAACAAACTAAGGTGGTTTCGGTCATCGATAACATCATCCCGCATGAAAAACGGCCGGGCGATTTTATCCTGGCCAAATACTTTGTCAAAGCCGTCGACGCTTTTGTGGTGATGTCCCGCTCAGTGGAAAAGGATATGGAGAAATTTGTGGACCAACAGCCCGTTCGTTACATCCCGCATCCGATTTATGATAATTATGGGGAAATAACGCCCAGAACGGAGGCCTTAGAGCACCTGAACTTATCACCCGATATTTCCTACATCTTGTTTTTTGGCTTCATCCGGGATTACAAAGGATTGGATCTGTTATTGGAAGCCATGGCCGATGAGCGTATAAAAGCGCTGGGGATCAAACTGATCGTAGCCGGCGAATACTACGCCAATGAGGAGAAATACCTGAATCTGATCCAAGAATTGGGCATTGCAGACCAACTTGAACTAAGAACGGATTTCATTCCCAATAGCGAAGTGCGCTTCTATTTCGGAGCAGCGGATATGGTCGTCCAGCCTTATAAATCCGCGACTCAGAGTGGTATTTCTCAATTGGCTTACCATTTTGAAAAACCCATGCTCGTCACCAGGGTAGGAGGTTTACCCGAGATCGTGGAGGATGGAGTAGCTGGTTATGTAGTAGAGGTAGATAAAAATAAAATTGTAGAAGCCATTCTCGATTTTTATCAAAATAAGAAAGAACAGCAATTGACAGAAGGGGTGCGGGAGGCCAAATCCAGGTTCTCCTGGGAAAACCTGGTTAATGGCATAAATACATTTTTTTATGATAATTAGAGCAAAAGCTCCACTTCGTATAGGCTTGGCCGGCGGTGGCACGGATGTGAGTCCTTACTCGGACCTTTATGGAGGCGCTATCCTGAACGCCACCATCAGTCTGCATGCCTACGCTACCATTGAACCGCTGAATAACGGCAAGATCATCTTCGATGCCATAGACCTGGGCGAGCAATTAGAGCTGGATGCTACGGAAGAACTGCCCATTAACGGGAAACTCGACCTGCTCAAGGGGGTATACAACCGCATCGTAAAGGATTTTGTCAAAAAGCCCTTGTCCTTTAAACTGACGACTTATGTTGATGCACCCAAAGGTTCGGGTATGGGGGCCTCCTCTACCATTACCGTGGCGATCATTGGTGCGTTTGCCGAATGGCTCAACCTTCCGTTGGGCGAATATGATCTGGCTCACCTGGCCTTCGAGATCGAACGGATCGACCTGGCCATGGCTGGAGGCAAACAGGATCAATACGCCGCCACTTTCGGCGGCTTTAATTTTATGGAGTTTTATGCCAATGACAAAGTGATCGTTAATCCCTTGCGGATAAAACCCGAGTATGTAAGCGAAATGGAGTTTAGCATCATCCTTTATTATACCGGTACGAGTCGCTTGTCAGCCAAGATCATTGAACAACAATCTTCCAATTTTTCCAAAAAATCGGAAAAATCCCTGGAAGCGGCGCATAAGCTAAAAGAACAAGCCGTCCGAATGAAGGAAGCCTTGCTGACCGGTCAGTTGGACACCCTGGGGGATATTTTGGATTTTGGATGGCACTATAAAAAACAAACCGCCTCGAATATCTCCAACCCGGTTATAGACGAGTTGTACGAGGCTGCCAAAAAAGCCGGCGCTACCGGTGGTAAAATATCCGGTGCCGGCGGTGGCGGATTCATGATGATCTATGCGCCTAATAACACCAAATACAAAGTTCAAAAAGTACTGGAAGGCTTTGGCGGACAGATCTTCCATTTCTCGTTTTGCCCAACGGGCCTCAGAAGCTGGAAGCTCTAAAAACACCCTAGCTTTTCATCAATAAGCATACCCAAAACCCAAAACCCAAAACCCAAAACCCAGAACCCAGAACTCAGAACCCAGAACTCAAAACCAACAACACAATGAACCAACGAATTAAAGATATCATCCAAAACAGCATCAGCGTCAAAGAACAACTGCTGGCCGATACCTCCCTGCTCGATCGTATTCAACGGACTGTCGACCTGTGTATCATTGCATTCAAAACAGATAAGAAAGTGCTGTTTTGCGGAAACGGCGGCAGCGCAGCCGATGCACAACACCTGGCCGCCGAATTTTCCGGCCGCTTTTATAAAGATCGCGAACCGCTTTTTTCTGAAGCTCTGCACGTTAACACCTCCTATCTGACCGCTGTGGCCAATGACTATTCCTATGACGACATTTATGCAAGAGCCATTAAAGCCAAAGGGCGTAAAGGAGATGTATTGTTCGGTATTTCAACCTCCGGCAATTCCGGGAACATCCTCAAAGCCATGGAGGAGGCCAAAAACAGGGGTATGATCACCATCGGCTTCACAGGAGAAAGTGGAGGTAAGATGAGAGATCTATGTGATGTTCTACTCAATATGCCTTCTTCTGATACCCCTCGCATCCAGGAGTCCCACATTATGGTCGGGCACATCATCTGCGAACTGGTAGAAGAAGCTTTATTTTAAAAAAAAGGGAGGTAGGGGGATGTAATGCCCGACGGCCATTACATCCCCCTACCTCCCTTTAATTTTATTGTATGATAACAACAGCCATTATCCTGGCAGGCGGCTTCGGTACTCGTCTGCAATCGGTCGTTTCTGAAGTGCCTAAGCCAATGGCTCCCGTGGCAGGACACCCCTTCCTGGAGTACCTACTGGCCTATGCCCGTAAGCAAGGCATTCAAAAGGCCGTATTGTCAGTAGGGTATAAGTATGAGGTGATTGAAAAACACTTTGGGGCGGAATGGAGAGGCCTGGACATCGAATATGCCGTTGAGCGAAGTCCCCTTGGCACCGGCGGAGCGATCTGGAATGCTTTAAGCTTTTGTGATCATGAAACTGTTGTAGTCCTCAATGGAGATTCTCTTTTTGAGGTTGATATTCCTTCATTATATAAGGTAAAGCAGCAAAAAAAGGCTGACATGGTTTTATCCTTAAGGGCGATGGAAAATTTTGACAGATATGGTGTAGTGGAGGTCAACAAAGAAGGGAGAATCCTGGAATTTAAAGAAAAAACCTTCCGTGAAGCCGGGCTGATCAATGGAGGCGTATATTGTTTTGATACGGAATGGGCGCTAGGGCTCGGTCTTTCCGGGCGGTTTTCTTTTGAAAAAGCAGTGCTGGAGCAAGAGCTAAGCAGCAGTAATTTCTACGGATATATTTCTGATGGCTATTTTATCGATATTGGAATCCCGGAAGATTATGACCGGGCTCAAATCACCTTTAAAGAAAAACTATCTTGGCTGAACTCAAAAAAATACTAAATATCAATACTACCTGGACGCTCTTTCTCGACAGAGACGGGGTCATCAACAGGCGCCTGAAGGATGATTATGTGAAAAACTGGGCGGAATTTCAATTCATGGAAGGAGTACTGGAAGCACTGCCTGAATTGGCCGCCATCTTCGGCCGCATCATCGTTGTGACGAACCAGCAAGGGGTAGGGAAGGGGCTCATGAACTCTAAGCAACTAGATACTATCCACGAAAAAATGAAGCAGGCAGTGGAACAGGCAGGAGGGCGCATTGACCTGATCCTGACTTGCCCGGACTTATCTTCAAAGAAGCCTAATTGTCGCAAACCCAATCCGGATATGGGCCATTGGGCAAAAGAACAGTTTCCTGAGATAGATTTTAAGCGCTCTGTAATGGTTGGGGATTCCATAACGGATATTCAGTTTGGAGAAAACCTGGGCATGACCACCATTTGGGTTCGAGGTAAAGAGGATGAATATCACCGCTTAAGAAAACTGGATGGAAAAATCCGCATCGATTATCGGCTGAGTGGATTAGCTCACCTTACTCAAATACTATCTCAGTAGCGCCATAGCCGTAACGAGGGTGAAACTCATTTTTAAAGGTTTTAATGTGGTCCATTTGCAAAAGCCGGGAGGCAATTTCATTTCTCAGCTTACCTTTTCCAACACCATGGATCACAAAAACCCGGTCGACTCCCAAGCGGATGGCCTTCGAGATGTATTGTTCGAAATGAAATAATTGAACCCTTATGATTTCGGGATTAGTCAGTTTTTGATGGTCCTTGATCAGATGCTCAATGTGCAGATCCAATTCGGGTTCAAACTCTGCAAATTCCATAACATCCATAGGAAAGCGCTCCTGAATATTGTTCCACTGGACAATCGGACGGGCATTGCGTTTGGTATAAGTTTGAAGGTCTTCATCTTTTCCTTTAGAGGGAGGTTTCAATTGATCAAACAGGCGGAAAAGATGTACCTGCTTGTTCAGTAAGGGGGCCATGGTCGTTTTTTTGAAAAATTGTTTGGGTTTGATCCTCAAAGATTTGTGGAGCCTGGCTTCCGTACCGGCTGTCGTCACCCGCCAGCATTCTACTTCAAAAACCGGATGATCATTCAGCTGATCGAATAATAATTCACCTACTTCGTACACGGCCATGGTACCGATTTTACCGTTGAAGCGCTGATCCACCCGATTTTTGAGTTTTAAGGTGAGGGTAAAAAGAGCTTCGTCCTTGGTGTCATTGATCAGGTAGATCTTATAGCGTTCTGCATGGGCGTCCAGCTTCAAAATAGGGTCAAAGGCGAGTTGGAGCCCCTTGGACTTTAAAATGGCATATTGGATGTTAGGCTCCGGTATATCCGGTACGGCTAGTTTTTGGGCTTTTTTCCCGGGCACGATCTTGGCTTTTATCGAGGGCGATTCGTCGATTTGATCTTCTGCCCGGATCAGATCATCCAGGAAAGCAGGGATTTCCATCTCTACCTGATCCAAAAGCACATTCACCATACCATTATCTAACAGGGCCGTTACGACGCCCGTGTCATTGGTATTGATGAATTTCACTCTGGTTCCGATCGAAAAAAGCATTTTCCGTTATTTTTTCATGGCAAAAATAATATGATAATCAAAAATATAACCATTTTTTAGTTTTTCTGTTTGGACGATCTTAAATCCTGTCGCTTCCAACATTTTTTCATACTCCTTCAAGTCATACTGATGGGGATGCAATAAGTCGGCGGGAATGACTCGGAATAGGTATTTTGCAAGGTGCCATTTGTGGGCATCCACCGAGAGTGCCAGCCATTTATCAGAGGCGGTAGCCTCGCCTAGTTTTTTGATAGCCAAATGAATATCCTTGACGTGATTAATGGCATTGAGGCAAAAAACCAGGTCGTAGGCGGTCGGGGGATCGAATGCTTCAAGAGTCGTTTGTTGAAAGTGGGTGTTGGGATAATTTTTTCGGGAAAAATGCGGCAGTGTTTTTTCATATTGACTGATCAATGGATCAATGGCATCTACCTGATAATCTTGAAGAATGGTGAAAATACCTGCCGGTCCGCATCCAGCATCTAGGATCCGGGCTGAAGGTTCCGGAACAAAAGGACATACGGATAGAACCTTTTTCCAATAAGCCTTTTTTCGGCTCAAATAATCTTCTACCTCCTGCTTTTGGAGATAGCGCTGCCACCATCTGATTTCGAAATATTGCGCAATCTGCCACTTCATTCTTCCTCCAGGTTCATCTTGGCGCCGGCCAGTTCGCTAAGGGCATGAGGGTCTCCGACACGGCGGGCTACTTCCATGCCTTCTCTATAGGTTTGTAAGGCCATTGTCCAATCTTCGCGGCGCTCATAGAGCTTACCCAGGTGATAGTACAATCCCACATAATTAGGATCTTTTTTACGCAATTGCAGATACTGATCCAAAGCATGATCTCCTTCCAATCGCTTCTCATATTCCTTGGCGATGGCGAATATAAGAAAAGAATCATCTGGACTTTCTGCCAGCAGTTCTTGTAAGGTTTGAAGCCGGTCACTCATAGTTTTGTCAAATTGCTAGCGAATTTTCGCTACTCTTTTGATTTTTTGCTTGCAAAATAACTATATTTGTGGCAAAATAAACATTCCTTAGCAACGGCAAAACCTGAAGATAACAAAATCGAAGGTTAGCCATTTGTTTGACTTCAAATAAAACATTCCTTAATGAAATTACTTGTTTGTATCAGCAAGACTCCTGAAACTACCACCAAGATCGCACTTAACGAGGATGGAACGGCCTTCAAGACGGAAGGCGTTCAGTACATTATGAATCCTTATGATGAATGGTACGCCTTAGTTCGGGCCCTGGAATTAAAAGAAGCCGTCGGCGGAAGCGTAACAGCCGTTAATGTAGGTTCGGCCGGCAATGATACCATCATTCGCAAAGCTCTCGCTATAGGTGCCGACGACGCCGTTCGTATCAATGCAGAACCCCACAGTTCGTTGTACATTGCAAAACAGATTGCCGAATTCGCAAAGTCAGAAAACTTTGATATTATCTTTTTTGGAAAAGAAGCCATTGATTATAATGGTTCCGAGGTCGGAGCTATGGTGGCAGAATTCCTGGATATGCCTTTCATCTCGTATGCCAATAAGCTTGAAGTGGAAGGCAACACAGCTAAAGTGGCTCGTGAGATCGAGGGCGGAGTCGAAGTAGCCGAAGTTCAAACGCCTTTTGCCCTAAGTGCGGCTAAAGGCCTGGCCGAACAAAGAATCCCCAATATGCGCGGGATCATGATGGCTAAAAGAAAACCACTGAAAGTTGTAGAAGCAGTTGATTTTGAAGACCAGGCTAAAGCAGTGGCCTATGAGTTGCCGCCTCCCAAATCGGCAGTGAAGCTGATTGATCCCGATAATATGGAAGAACTGGTTCGCTTGCTCCACGAGGAAGCTAAAGTTATTTAGGGTATTGGGTAATGTGGGCAATAGCCGAGAAAAATTTTAATTAAAGAATAAAGAATAACCAAATAAATATGGTCTTAGTTTTTGCAGAACATCAAAACGGACAATTTAAAAAAGCAGCCTTCGAGGCTGTTACGTATGGATATAAAACAGCCCAACTAATGGGTACGGATTGCGCTGCTATTGTCTTAGGCGAAGCAGAGGAGGCCGGTATATTGGGAGCTTATGGAGCTTCAAAAGTATATCATGTCGCTGATCAGAGCCTGAATAAACTGGACAGCCAGGTCTATACCACTGTTCTGGCTGAAGCGATCTCCCAATTAGGGGCTACTGTCTGTATTATGACGCATACCTCAACCGGGAAGTCCATTCTCGGTCGATTATCTGCACGTTTATCGGCAGGATCAGCAGCCGGAGTCAAAGAACTTCCGACAGTTTCCGACGGATTCAAAGTGAAAAAGGATGTTTTCTCCGGGAAAGCCATCGCAACGGTATCGATCACCTCTGATATCAAGCTTGTTTCTTTAATGGGCAATTCTCTACAACCTGAAAAGGTAGGAGATGCCGTCGAAACAGCCTCTTTGGAGGTAGCTATCCCCGAGTCCAAAGTGAAGGTCCTTAGCGTAGATCGCGTGGAAGGCACTACTCCGCTGCCGGAAGCTGAGTTAGTAGTATCCGGAGGCCGGGGCATGAAGGGACCTGAGAATTGGGGCGTACTGGAAGACCTGGCTGATGCATTAGGAGCGACGACTGCCTGCTCTCGCCCGGTAGCAGATACCGGCTGGCGGCCTCATCATGAGCATGTTGGACAAACGGGTATTGCCATCCGGCCTAATTTGTACATTGCCATGGGTATTTCAGGGGCCATTCAGCACCTGGCAGGCGTGAACAATTCTAAGACTATTGTCGTCATCAACAAAGACCCGGAAGCTCCTTTCTTCAAAGCAGCTGACTACGGCGTTGTGGCAGATTTGTTTGAGGTGGTACCGAAATTAACGGAAGCGGTAAAGAAATTTAAAGCTGAATAAAAAAAATGGCCGCCTACAAGCGGCCATTTTTTATTCAGCTTTAAACTTTAGAATGATTTTTTGTTTATTAAACAAGAATTAGTTACCTTTGCACGGCTAAAACGGAGAATAGAAAAAAGAAAAAATTCATTGCATTACGATGGCAGTTTATTATTCAAAAGAAAAGAAGGAAGAAATCTTCCAGGAGTACGGAGGAGATAAGCAGAATTCAGGTTCAACTGAAGGGCAGATAGCCCTGTTCACTTATCGTATTAAGATGCTTTCAGAGCACTTAAAAGACCACCGCAAAGATCACTCTTGCCGCCGCGCACTGTTGACCCTAGTGGGAAAACGTAGACGTTTGTTGCAGTACCTGGCAAAGAAAGACATCAACAGATACCGTGAGATCATAGACAAGTTAGGTATCCGTAAATAAAAACCATAAAGGAAGTATTTCCACGCTGGAATACTTCCTTTTTTGGTTGTACTCCCTATCAAAAATTAGCTAACTTTAGGACTATTACTTGCAAAGGGAAAATTAGGAGAGTACAAAGCGAAACATTATAAGAGATAAAAATAGATTGCAAGTCCCCTTCATCAATTCTTTCCGTGAGTAACGCTCAATTCTAAGATACTTCTTAACTTGATGCAACAAATGAAAGGCTTGCTATAATTATTAGACGAATTTACATTTAAACATCATTCCTAAAATGGGAAATAAGATTCCAATTTCTACTTCCTTTGAATTACCCGATGGAAGAACAGTAACCATAGAGACAGGTAAATTAGCAACCCAGGCAGACGGTTCTGTGGTATTGAAAGTTGACAACACGATGATTTTCGCAACCGTCGTGTCTGCCAAAGAAGTAAGGGAAGGCCAGGCCTGGTTCCCCTTATCTGTGGATTATCAGGAGAAATTTGCCTCTGCAGGACGTATTCCTGGCAACTTTTTCCGCCGCGAAACTAAATTGAACGATTACGAGATATTAATTTCCAGATTGATTGACCGTGCGATCCGGCCTTTATTCCCGGATGGCTATATGAATGATACACAGGTTATCCTGAACCTGATCTCCGGAGAAGTGGAGGTATTGCCGGATGCTTTCGCTGCATTGGCCGCTTCAGCTGCCCTCATGGTTTCTGATATTCCCTGGGGAGGCCCGATCTCGGAAGTGCGTGTAGCGAGGATTAAAGGCGATTTCCACATTAACCCTCACCGCTCAGACCTGGAAAAGGCCGATATGGATTTCATTGTGGCTGCAACCATGGACAATGTGATCATGGTGGAAGGAGAAGCCAAAGAGTGCTCTGAGCAGGACATGGTAGAGGCCATACGCGTGGCGCATGAAGCCATCAAGGTGCAATGCCAGGCTCAGATTGATCTGGCTCAGAAAGTAGGGGAAAAAGCCCTAAACAAACGTGAAGTAGAAGTAGTAGAAGAAAATAAAGAGGTTGCAGATTTAGTCAGTGGGCTTACAAAAGATAAGATCTACGAAGTCGCAAAAGGAGCATTAGACAAAAAAGCCAGAAAAGAAGGCTTCAGCGAAATAAAAGAAGAACTGAAGACGGCCATAGAAGAACAGAAGGACGAAGAATGGATCGAAGAAAATGGCGAGCTGGTTGGTGAATATTTCGAGAAACTGAAAAAAGAGGTCATCCGCAATATGGTCCTTGAAGAGAAGATCCGCCTGGATGGCCGTAAGCCAGATGAGGTGCGCGATATCTGGACAGAGGTTAACTACCTGCCTTCTGCCCACGGTTCTGCGATCTTCACCAGAGGAGAAACTCAATCACTTACTTCTTTGACTTTGGGTACTAAGCTGGATGAATCTATGATCGATACCGCTTTGCTGATCGGTTATGAAAAATTCTTGCTGCACTATAACTTCCCCGGATATTCAGTTGGCGAAGTAAAGCCGCAAAGAGGACCTGGCCGCCGGGAGGTAGGGCATGCTAATCTGGCATCCCGCGCACTTCGACAAGTACTTCCAAGCGATATTCCTTACACCATCCGCCTGGTTTCTGATATTATGGAATCTAACGGTTCTTCCTCCATGGCAACCGTTTGTGCGGGTGCCTTGGCCTTGATGGACGGAGGGATTCAGATCTCTTCTCCGGTTTCGGGCATCGCCATGGGACTGATCAGCGATGGTGAGCGCAGTGTAGTACTCTCCGACATTCTGGGGGATGAAGATGCCCTGGGAGACATGGACTTCAAAGTGACCGGTACCGAAAATGGAGTAACGGCCGTTCAGATGGATATCAAAATTGATGGACTTCCTTATGATCTGCTGATCGAGGCCCTCGAGCAGGCTAAACAAGGCCGTATCCATATCCTGAATGAAATGAAGAAATCACTGGAAGGACCGAGAGAAGATGTGAAAGATCACGCTCCTCGCATCGTTGAAATACGCATCGATAAAAGCTTCATCGGTGCCGTTATCGGCCCTGGTGGAAAAGTGATCCAGGAAATTCAGGAAGTAACCGGAACGACTATCAATATCGAAGAAGAAGGAAATGAAGGTATTGTAAGTATTGCCTCTTCTAATAAAGAATCAATTGAAGCTGCCCTGGCACGGGTTCGCAAAATTACCTTTACACCTGAAATAGGGGACGTTTATGAGGCAAAGGTCAAAACCGTTATGCCTTATGGCGTATTCGTAGAGTTTAATGGAAAAAGCGGACTCCTGCACGTATCCGAAATTTCTCATACCCGAATCGATAAAGTAGAAGATGTCTTCAAAGAAGGTGATGACGTGAAAGTGAAACTGATCGGAGTGGATAAAAAATCCGGTAAGCTGCGCCTTTCCAGAAAAGCGCTTCTGCCAAGACCGCAAAGAAACGGTGATGACAAAGGCGACGATAGACGAGGAAACGGCAAGCCACCTAGGGATTAATATTGTTCAAAGAGGCTGTTAAGACAGCTTCTTTACATATTTACTCAAATAAAACGCCTCGAAGGGGAAATCTTTTTCTTTCTTCGAGGCGTTTTTTATGTTGTAAACTTACTTGGCTGCTAAAATAGCCGGTAATTTTTTAGTAATATTACTTAAGGAACGTAAAAAGGTTGTTGGCATTCACAACATTTCCTTGCAATTCCGTTTTTTTCCTTCATAAAAAGCAATCTGCATTTTCAATTTTTTTTACGAAAAAGTCAAGTTTTTTTTGAGAAAGGAAACTATTTTCAATTTTATAACGTATTATCCTATGAACTTAGACATAATTAAAAATCCCCAATCCGATGCGTCAGTTAAAAATAACTAACAAAATCACGGCCAGAGAGAGTCTGGCTCTTGATAAATATCTTAACGATATTGGGAAAATTCCCATGCTCAATGCAGACGAAGAGGCGGAGTTGGCAAGACGAATCCGTACCGGCGATCAGGAAGCATTGGATAAATTGACCCGTTCTAACCTGCGTTTTGTGGTATCCGTTGCCAAACAGTATCAAAATCAGGGCTTGTCCCTAAGTGATTTGATCAATGAAGGCAACGTAGGCCTGATGAAAGCAGCCAAACGATTTGATGAAACCAAAGGCTTTAAATTTATTTCTTATGCGGTATGGTGGATTCGCCAGTCCATATTGCAAGCCATCGTTGAATATTCCCGAATTGTACGTCTGCCTTTGAATAAGGTGGGATCTTACAATAAAGTGAACGAAGCTTTCCTGTCTTTCGTACAGGAATTCGAACGGGAACCTACACATGAAGAATTAGCGGAGCTACTAGATATGACTCCAAAAGAAATATCTAACATGCTTAAAGGAAACGGACGGCACCTTTCCGTAGATGCCCCCTTGAGTGGCGAAGACGGTGACTCGACTATGCTCGATGTGATTTCTTCCGCTGATGAAGGGATGTCTCCCGACGGCGATCTGATGGAACAATCTCTGAAAGATGAAGTTCAGCAAGGCTTGTCCATCCTTTCTCCCAGAGAAGTGGAAGTTCTTTCCGCTTACTATGGCCTGAACGGCTATAAGTCATTGACCCTGGAAGAAATTGGAGAACTTTACGGCCTGACTCGCGAAAGAGTCCGCCAGATTAAAGAACGTGCCATCCGCCGCCTGAGAAAAGCCTATAATAGAAATGCACTGAAGTCTTATCTCGGATAGATGTATATGGGCAGTCTCAGTTGCCCCAGGCGGCTGAGACTGCCTCCATTTCCTATTCAGAAAAAAGTCAAAATTTTAATCCTAAAATTTTGACTTTTTTCATAATATCGTCAGCATGAGGCACATTTCCTCAAGTCTACCTCGTATTCTTAGCGTCACATTCTTTTCCATACTGATTCTGGAAGGTTTTTTTAGTTGTCAGTCTGAAAAAAATGAACAAGAACCCAATAGGTCAGCATCAGAAGAATTGCAGAGTGGGCCGGGCTTACCGGAAGGACTTCCTCTACGTGTGCTGGCCGATAAGATTTACCTGAGGTCCGAAGCCGGGGTCAGCGGGGAAGTCATAGCCGAAATAGAGCGGAATGAACGCGTATTCGGAACAGAGGAAGTTTCTTCCTTTGTTACTCAACTGCAAAAGCAGAATCAGACGTATGAGGCCCCCTGGATTAAAGTGCAAACGGTCAATGGCTTAGAAGGATGGGTCTTTGCCTCAGAATCCTTCCTCGAAGCAGAGGGCGAACATTCCTCCTTTTTGTTGGAAAAAAGAATGGAAGCTACCTTTGGGAAAAAACTGGCCGAATCTTTACGGATTTATGAGCGTTCCAAAGACAGCATGGTGACAGCTACAAATTTGGAAACCTCCTTACAGGCTCTCAGGGAACTTCAATCGAACTTTCAGGAACAGATCAATCAAGCAGATAAAAAAAAATCCGCCTTCTGGATCAGAAAAATTCTTCCTGAATTAATCATTCATCAGGAAGAAGAAGACCAGCCTACTGATATATATTTGGATTACCGATTTTGGCGCAAAATGGCACAACAAACACCGGACTCTACAGATAATATTTTTATTGAACTGTGTATTTCTGCCTATCCGGAAGACAGTATTGAGTATCGGTTCCCTTCCTGGTTTTTCCCAACCTCCCTGAATGGAGGCCATAGTCTGTTAGGTAGAGGGATTCATCTAGAAATGTTTGAAAAAATCAATAATCTGAGCAAGATTACTCCATTATTTAAGCATGAATTAAACTTGTTTAAAAATGCTTTAATAGAAGACATCATTTTGCTGAATACTACCTACTGGGAGGAAAGGGAAAAAGCCGTGGCAGAATTACAAAAGATTCTTGATCGAAACTTTTCTTTTTTAGAACCACAAGATCAATTAGCTTTGCAGAACCGATTGGAGGCCTTTAAAAAAGCCGAAGAATTAGGAATTCTGTTTAACTTTAAATCCGGAGTCTATTGACCACCTTCGCTAAAACTTCGGTGGTCGGGGAAAGATTACTAAGTCCGGAATATCATGTAGGGATTAGTAAGCTTCACATGCGGGGATAGGAGAAGGAATTATATTTTTAAGAACACAATTAAATTATTCGATATATGGGATTATTTGCATTATCAACATTATTAGTGGCCGGAGCAGGGGTGTACTTACTATCTAAAGCATTTCCAAATTACCAGCCGGGAAATAAAAAGGTCCAGGCAGATCTGAAATTAATGAGAGAAGAAATGAAGGCCATAGCGGACGACTTGATTCCCTTGTCGCCGAAAGAGCTGGAATTAATTTCCCTACAAACAGGGGAGACTGTTACAAAAAAAGGTTTTGTCAAAAACTATAAAGGAAAAATTCAAACCATTTTTCACGAAGCAGTTGCCGGATTTCATTATCGCCAGTATCTGTCCAAAGGGAAATCCGAAAGTGCCCTCTTGTTCGTCCAGATGCTGGATCAGCAGTACTATTACTGGATAAAGCCCAAGGAAATTCGGGTAGTCGTTAATGATCAGTTTCTTGGAGTGGTAAAAGATCAAACCAAGATCTTTGCCGGGAAAAAAGAAACCCTCAAAGGTTATATCAACAAACAAAAAGAAGATTACTGGCCTATTGTGGTGGAAGATAAAGAAGTGGCCGGTTTTACGTCCGGAGCCAAGGCCGGGAATAAAGACCTTACTCAACGGGCTTATGAATATGTGGCTAACGAACTGTCCAGAGAAGAAAAAGCGGTGCTATTGGCCTTTACCTTTCTGGAAATTGTGCAAAGGCTGGTCAAGTAAAAGTTTTTGTAAATTCTGAAAGTTTATTGTAGTTTTACCGAATATTCCGGCCAAATTAAAAACCATATAACTGTTTTTTTGTTTGGTATACAATTCGAATAACCAGATCTTGCGTTTTGAGGAGGTATTCGATGCTAAAAACTGTTTTTGTCAGGAAAATGGTTCTTTAAATTTGATCGAATTCCAATTCAACATCATCAAACTGCTAAATCGCAAGTATTAAATTTTTTTGTAATGGGGCTACGTAAAAAGGTTAGCTTAATTATTTACAGATTTAAGGAAAAAGGCCTGGAAGTTTTTCTGGTCAATAATGAAGAGGGCAATGATAGTTGGGAAATACCCAACGGAAGCATTGCTCAGGCTAACACGGAATCTTTAATAGAGGATGATCTCTGTATTGAGCTGGATCCGGTTAATATGGAAGGTGGCCAGGAAGAAGCCCTGGCAGTAGAGGGGGAGTGGCACGATATCCCTTCCCTGAAGGGAATGATATACGAGGATGCTGTGAAACTGAAGGACGCGGTAAAGTCAATGGAAAAAGGCACCTATTTTGCGGTCAAAGAAGCTTTCAAAAAAGTCATGCCGCATCAATACGAATTTCTCAAGGAGCTCAAAGAGATTCTTTCAGACCGAAACTCACTGAAAAATTTATAAAAAAAAGGCTTTCTTTTGCCATTGGCAAAAGAAAGCCTTTTTTTTCCGACCGGCCTAATACCCCAAACCCAGATCCACCACATTCTCCAATTCTTCCCCTTCCTTAAATTTCAAATAATTCGCTGCAATTTGCCGGGCCGCATTATCAGGGTCAGTCAGACTGGCAATGTGCGGGGTAATGATAATCTCGGGAATGTCCCAGAATGCATGCTCGTAGGGGAGCGGTTCCGTGCTGAAAACATCCAGAAAGGCTCCTTTTATCTTCCCTGATTTGATGGCCCTGATGAGGTCTGCTTCGATGAGTTGATGTCCGCGCCCTACATTGATCAGGTACGAACCGTCAGGCATTTTGTTAAATAGCTGCTCATTTAAAATCCCATAAGTATCCGGAGTCAGTGGCAGTACGCAGATCAACGCATTAATGGAAGAAAGGAATTTTTCCCATTGATCTTCTTTTTCACTCAAACAATGGACACCCTCAATTTTTTTGGGCCTCCTGCTGTACCCATATACTTCAAATCCAAGTACATGTAAGTGATAAGCAATATCTGCTCCCAGCACGCCTAATCCTAATACCCCTGGCCTGATGTCTATCTCAGCCTCCTTCAGGCGCCCCCAACGGCGTTTTTGCTGAAGCTCGTAATAATGAAAAAGGTTTTTGTGCAGGTTCAGAACGGCCATACAGACGTACTTCCTCATCCCGACCGTAAGCTGCGAGTCCACAATTCGGGTGACTCTTACATTTGGAGGGAGTCCTTTGTCAAATATCAGATGATCCACTCCTGCACCAAAAGAACAAACGAGCTTTAGGTAGGGCAATCGCTCCCATAAGTCAGCAGAATGATTCCAGACAATGGCAACTTCTACTTCTTTGGGGTGCTTGACGTCTTCAGGGTAAACTAAAATTTCCTCTCCGGGAAGCAGCTCTTCTAATCTTTTTTTTAAGGAACGAACATCTCTTCCCGGAATGACAATTGCTATGGCCATAGGTAGTTTTTTAAAAAATAGAGCCTGTTTGAACCTTCCAAAGATCGGAATAAATTCCTTCCTTTTCTGTCAATTCTTTATGAGAACCGGCCTCAGCAATCTGACCGTCTTCTAACACGATTATGGTATCGGCATGTCGTATAGTAGAGAGGCGATGTGCTACAATAACAGCAGTTTTTCCCATTGTAAGCAAGCGAAGGTTTTCTTGGATTGCCCGTTCGGTCTCGGTATCCACTGCACTGGTCGCTTCATCCAGGATCAGTACGGGGGCATTTTTGAGAATAGCGCGGGCAATGCTCAGCCGCTGTCGCTGTCCGCCCGATAATTTGATTCCCCGTTCGCCTACGATGGCATCGTATTGCTCTGGCAACTGTTCAATAAATTGATGTAGCTGAGCCTTTTCGGCCGCCGCTTTGATATCAGAAAGTGATTTATTGGGCATGCCATAAGCAATGTTTTCCCTAATACTCCCATGAAACAGGTATACATCCTGGCTAACCAAGGCAATCTGGCTTCTTAAATGTTGCAGATTAAGATGACGAATGTCCCTCCCTTCCAGATAAATAGCGCCTTGACTTACATCATAAAATCGAAGCAATAACTTGATAAGCGTTGTTTTCCCACTCCCTGTTGGGCCGGCTATGCCTACGGTTTGACCTCTGGGAATCCGTAAGTTGATGTTTTTCAGTACCGGCTGACCTTGTTTGTAGGAAAAGGATACTTCTTGGAGAACTATCTCCCCAGGCTTGTCGGGAAGGGATTGTTCCTGTTTGGGAGACTGGATCATGGAATGACTATCTACTAAGCCAAAGACCCTGCGGGCGGAGGCCCGGGCGCGCTCGTAATCATCAAATACCCGACCCAGGCGGGTGATAGGCCACAACAGGCGCTGGATCATCATGGCAAAGAAAGCCAGGCTTCCAAAGGTGAAGCCATTTAAATCATTGATCACCCAATAGGCGCCGATCATTAGGGTAGCGGCGAATCCAAGGGCGATGAACATACGGATAATTGGAATATAGACGGAACTCCAGCCAATGGCCTGAAAATTGGCTTTGCGATAGCCATCCGAAACCTCTTCTACACGTTTTTTCTCAAATTCCTCGGCGTTGAAACTCTTAATAACCAGCATACCGGAAATATTGTTTTCCAACCTGGAGCTCAATTCTCCGACCATTCCTCTTATCCGCCAATAAAAAGGAGAGACCCTTTTTTGGTACCAAAAACTGCTGGCAATAATGAAGGGGATCGGCAGCATGCCAATCAGGCCCAGCATGGGAGAAACCACGATCAGCGACCAGCCTGCGAATACAAAAAGAATGATGAGTTGAATGATTTCATTCAGGCTGTTATTGAGAAAGCGCTCTAATTGATTTACGTCGTTATTTAATATCGACATCAAATTCCCGGTTCGGTTATTCTCAAAATAAGCCATCTCCCGTTTTTGCAGTTTATCATAGGCCAGTAATCTCAAATCATGCTGGACCTGCTGAGCCAATCTCATAAACCCTCGTTTGTAAAGCCATTCAAAAAGGCTTTCAAAACCAAAGATCAGCACGGTGAGAAGGGCCAAAAAGCGAATGATTGGCCAGGCCTCTGAATACCCTGTCCAGCTCTGGAGCCAGCCGGGAGTATGCCCACTAGCCGTGTCAATGATCCAGGCCGTTAAAAAAGGAGGCATCAGGTCAAAAAGTTTGTTGATGACACTGGAACCTACCGACGACCATAAGTTAACAGGATAATTCCCTAAATATTTAAACAGTCGATACATCGGACGTTGAACAGACATAGTTGAATTTTAATCTTTGGAAAACAGACCCGCGTCTCTGTGCTCAAATAAAAGAGAATTACAATAAGCCACATAATCTTTACAGGAAAGATTAGCAATATACAGGGCTTTATCGAATTGCTGGGCCTGAGAGGACGGAAGATTCCATTGCCGGAGGCTATCAACCAGCTCTCCTTCCAATAACTGTAAGGTAGCGAGTTGTTTTTGGATGGCCAATTTCAGACGGTCAGGTTCAGCTTGCTGTAAACATTGCTGGGCTGTTCGGTAAAACTGGGTGGCTCCTTCCAGGAGTTGAAGGCAATTGCTACTTTTTTTCTCAGTATTCGTTTTAGGCTGGTTTAAAACCTGTACCAGACGACCGCCCAGATTGTAAATGCTCGGATCTTTTTGATAGGCCAGAAAATAAGTTTCCAATTCTGAAAGGTATCGGCTTAATTCCTGGTATAGCGCTTGCTTGTCTGTGGTCCACTTGTCTGTAGGTTGAATCTGAGCAAGCCTGTTGCTAAATGTCTCAATTGTTGTCAGGTTTTTAGTTAGGGTGACGGGTGTGTAATACACAAGGGTATCTAACTGATTTTCTTTCTGCGCATATTGCTCGTATGGGAATTGCAGGAATACTTCTTTTTCGAGCCGATCCATAGGCGCATAGGGATGACAGGACATTAGGCCAAGGATCAGGAGCAACAGGCAAAATCTAAAAAGCTTAGGTGTCACAACTTCTTTATTTTTTATTCATTTTCTTTTATCATCCTTTCCTGAGCCAGGGCAATGGTCATGGCCAACTGTTCCGGCTCGCTCAGGTTGGTATTATCGATCAAGACTGCGTCCTCTGCTTGTCGAAGCGGACTATCCGCTCTGGTGGAATCAATATGGTCCCGGTGTTGAAGATTTTTTTCGATTTCTTCTCTGGAAATATTTTTTCCCTGTTTTTCTAACTGCAGTACTCTTCTTCTAATTCTTTCCTCCAGGGTAGCAGTAAGAAAAATTTTGAGCTCCGCTTTAGGAAAAACGACGGTGCCAATATCCCGTCCGTCCATAACGATCCCTTTTTGTCTTCCTGCAGTTCTTTGTATGTTTACCATAGACCGACGAACCGTGGAGATGGCTGCGACTTCACTTACATGCGAAGAAACTTCCAGTCCGCGAATTTCGCTTTCTACATTTTCACCGTTGAGGAAAGTCGTATTAACTTCATTTATCCTTTTGAATTGAATATCAATCTGTTGGAGCGCTTTCTTTATGCCTGCTTCATTGGCAGGTAAAACCTCGTTACGCAGCAAATACAGGGTAGTGGCCCGGTACATGGCCCCTGAATCGATGTAGGCATATTGTAGATGTTGCGCCAGGCTTTTGGCAAGGGTGCTTTTTCCGCAGGAGGAAAAACCGTCAATGGCAATGATTATTTTTTTCAAGGTATCAGTTTTAATACGATGATGGTAAGTACCTGGACAAAGTTGCAGAATAGAGCCTGCACTCTAATACTCCAATAAGGGCTAAAGGATAAAAAGTAAAGGCTTTGCAATACGCATGTGATGCAAAACCTTTATCGTAATATTTCATCTGATGAAAGGTAGTCGGAACTACCCGATCAGGAGCTTTTCAAAAAGTCCGAACTGGATTAATACTCGTCTTCGTTGAAAAGAAAATCATCCTTACGAGGGTAATCTGGCCAAATATCTTCTATGCTCTCATACATTTCTCCCTCGTCTTCCATTTGCTGTAAATTTTCAATCACTTCCATAGGAGCGCCTGATCGAATAGCATAATCGATCAGCTCATCCCTGGTTGCTGGCCAGGGAGCTTCTTCCAAGTGATGCGCAAGTTCTAGTGTCCAATACATATATACAGTAATTTGAGTGAAACCTGGTATGAAAAAGTTAGCATCCAGGTTTAAGAACCAAATTTTGTTTTAAAAGTTTTGTAAATCTAAAAAGGATGTTACATAGCGTCTTGAACTGTCCGATTTTGCGACAAATGTAACAAACCTGTGAAATTAGCCAAAGTAATTTTGGCAGATTATACAATTATTTTTAAGACAAACAAAAAAAAGTTTAAAAATATCTGCTGTTTATTGAAGATAATGATGCCGACGGCATCATTATCTTCAATGCTCTTACTTATAATAACCTATAATATCAAAGGATTTGTTCTCATACCCCAGCGGAAATTTTCCAATGATGTCTGAATTTGCCGGTCCGGTGGGGTCACAAATGTAATAAGGTTTACCTTTAAACCAAACGGCATCTCCGTTTAATTCGTTGCTGTGGATTCCAATGGTTAGGTGATCTTCATAGGCGATGGCCACCATTGGCAGGTCCAGCAGGTTTTTGACTAATTGGTAAAAAAGCGCTGAACGATCTTCACAATCTGAATAGGGATAGTACAGCACTTCATCGGCAATCATCGGTTTACTTTTTCCAAAAAAGGACTTATCCTCCTTGTATTGAAAAGAGGAACGAGTGAAGGCCGCCAAAAGTTGCACAGCATCAGATCTGCTTTTCCCTTCGAGGACCTTACTAAGCTGAGGCATCAGGGTATTGAAAGATATGTTGGACAAGGGGACCTTCAGGTATTGAGATTCCGAGAAGTAAGGGTAGTCTTCCATGATTTCAACGATCGTTTGATTCACTTGAATGGGAAATCGGTATTCCTGGCCCTTGTACGGAAAAGCGATCTGCTTGTGTATGATCTTGGCCGGTAAGTCGGGATGCCTTTGCAGATAAAATGAAAAGGCCTTGCCCTCTATTTGAGGCCTGAATTGTAAAAGAAACAATTCTTGTTGCAGGGAAGGATTCCCTTTGCGAAAACTTGTCAGGTTAGCAAAGGTCCGTTTACCATCCTTTATAAGTGGGATCTCAAACAGCGTGTCCATAGAAAAAACGTAGAGGAAAATATAGTTTTTCAAATAGGTCAGGCGTGTATCATAGCCCAATTCGGATAATAAGAACCAGCACAACAATTCTTTTTCTATTTCTCCTCCTCCCTCTGTGCTCACAATGTGGTCCACTCCTTGATAAATCAACTTATAAAATAACCAATCATTCAAGCCCAGGTGATTTTTGTAATATTGTAGGTCTGCCATGAGCGATTCATGTGTACTCAGCTTAAGCAATCGGTAATAACTGCTGATTCCTTTTTCAGAAAGTTGCGCATGATATGCCTGAACCAAATCCGAAGAATATCTTAATTGGATGGAAGTATTGTAAAAAGAAAACTGGGTGACCCGATTTTCTTTACCAAAAGAGGAGCGCTCCGTAGATGTATGCCCCATCCAGAAGGGAAGGGTAATCAACAGCCCTAATAGAATGCATCGGGGGGAATTACTTTTCATGAAATTAGGGATTGAATAAAGATTTTAGTTTTAGCATCCTAAAACTAAAAAAAAAGAATGAACCCGATGTTCCATACACCGGGTTCATTCTTTAAAAAGTTTAATATCAAAAAAATAAGAACCTTACAATCTCATAACATTATAGGATCAGCATAGCGTCTCCATAGCTAAAGAAACGGTATTCATTCTTAACGGCTTCTTTATAGGCGTTCATGATCAGGTCATAACCACCAAAGGCACACACCATGATCATCAAGCTGGATTTCGGCAGATGAAAGTTAGTGATCATGCTATTAGCGATGCTGAATTCATATGGTGGATAAATGAACTTATTGGTCCAGCCTTCTGCCGGTTTAAGCATGTATTCAGCAGAGACGGCTGTTTCAATAGCTCGCATAGAAGTCGTGCCCACTGCACAGACCTTACTTTTTTCCTCCTTCGCTTTGTTTACAATGTCTGCACATTCAGCTGTGATGCGAAAATACTCTGCATCCATTTTGTGCTTGGAAAGGTCTTCTACATCAATATTCCGAAAGGTACCCAGGCCAATGTGCAGTGTGAGTTCAGCAAAATCAATACCTTTTATCTCCAGGCGTTTCATCAACTCCCGGCTATAATGCAAGCCGGCTGTAGGAGCCGCCACAGCACCGATCTCTTTCGCAAATATGGTTTGAAACCGCTCTTTGTCAATATCTTCAACCGGGCGGCCTATGGCCTTGGGAAGCGGCGTATTCCCCAGGTTGTTCAGCTCTTTTTGAAATTCCTCCTCGGTGCCGTCATACAAAAAGCGAATGGTTCTTCCTCTGGAAGTGGTATTATCAACCACTTCGGCAACGAGGATATCATTGTCGTGCTCATCGCTGAAGTAGAGCTTATTACCAACACGTATTTTTCGAGCAGGATCCACCAGTACATCCCAAAGGCGGGACTCTTTGTTGAGTTCTCGCAACAGAAATACTTCAATTTTTGCTCCGGTCTTTTCTTTACGCCCGTAAAGTCGGGCAGGGAAAACCTTGGTATTATTGAAAATCATGACATCCCCCTCACCAAAATAATTGATAATGTCCTTAAAAATGTGATGCTCGATGGTGCCGGTTTCTCGGTGAATCACCATTAACTTGGACTCGTCGCGGTTTTTAGCGGGATATTGTGCAATTAATTTATTCGGTAGATCAAAAGAGAATTGAGAAAGTTTCGTCCGCATTCTTAGTAACTGTTTTTTCAAATGAAAGGCAAAGTTAATAATACTTTACCTATATTTTATCGTGATAAGGCTTTAAATAGTTGTGAAAACACATTGTTAAATACAGCAAGAGCCGTAAAAGAGTTCGGGCTGAGCGTAATTTGACAGAAAAAAGCCTTACTTCATCGAATGTATTCAGCCGATAATCATGAATTAATTAAATTCGCCCAGGATATTAGGAAAGAAATAGAGAGGTTAAAGGGAAAACCTGGCCTCAGAGCACATAAACTTGGCAAATGATTACCCTGCTAAAAATTATCAATGAAGGAATTATGCAGGCCCTGCAACAATTAAGGGGCAATAAGCTTAGGAGTTTTCTTTCTATGCTTGGCATTTCCATTGGGATCTTTTGTATCATCGGAGTGTTATCTGCAGTGGATTCTCTGGAAAATAACGTTCGTGGCAGCATTTCTAAGCTGGGGGAAGATGTTATTTACATTCAGAAATTTTCCTGGAACGAGGATCCGGGGCGCAACTGGTTTAAGTGGATGCGTCGCCCAAATATGGAATTTGATGATTATGAGGTGATCAAAACCAAGGTTGAAGAAGTGGACCTGGTTGCTTTTTATTCCGGGATTGGAGCCCGAACCGTTAAATATAAGTCCAGTAGTGTGGATCGTGCTTATTTGCTCGCCGGATCCTATGAATTTGGGGACCTGTTTAACTTCGAGTACCAAAAAGGACGGTATTTTTCACCGGTAGAATACCATACCGGCTCCAACAAAATCATTCTGGGAGCCAAGGTTGCTGAAGAACTTTTTGGCACTCTGGAGCCTCTTGGTAAAAAAATAAAAATGGACGGCCGACACCTGGAAGTAATCGGCATATTGAAAAAATCCGGGGAAAGCATTATTAATATAGCAAACTTTGACGAGGCACTCATTATTTCTCATGAACTGGCTCGGAAAATCGTTAACCTGAAAACGGCTAACTCCTTTGACCGAACCGTGGCTGTTAAAGCAGGTGATAAAGGAGCGGCACTGGTTAAAGATGAAATAACCGGCGTGATGAGAGCCCATCGTCGATTGAAACCCAAAGAAGAAAATGACTTCTCCCTGAATGAAGTTTCTATCTTGTCCGGTATACTGGATAGCTTTTTTAATGTTCTGAATATGCTGGGCTTTGTGATCGGTATTTTTGCCATCATTGTCGGTATGGTAAGCGTAGCGAATATCATGTTCGTTTCTGTAAAAGAACGTACTAATATTATTGGGATCAAAAAAGCATTGGGAGCCAAAAGTTATTTTATTCTGCTTGAGTTTTTGATCGAAGCCTCCATTTTGTGCTTATTTGGAGGGTTGATAGGCCTGGTGTTGGTATATGCTGTGATTAATATTCTGGGCAATGCCATCAACTTTGATCTCTTCCTGTCTGCCTCTAATGTTTTTTGGGGGATTATGGGCTCCATGTTTATCGGAGTGCTGGCTGGGCTGATTCCCGCTATACAAGCTTCGAGGATGGATCCTGTAGAGGCCATGCGTAAATAAAGAAAAAAAGGGGAAGCCGGTCGGCTTCCCCTTTTTTAGTCCTATTCTTCTGTTTTCCTACCGGAAATTTTAACTATCTCACCGGATAATAAAAAAGAAAAAATAAGCATTTATATTATGCAGCTCAAACGGTCAAAAGTCCTAACTTAGGGCCGTTTTTGTTGTAATTTGGATTAAAAGTTTAATTTTTTTCTTTTCATAAGAAAATTTTAAATATTTGTTTGCGTTTTTTGGAGTGGATGAGGTTTTTATTTTTGCAGTTTATAAAATAATATACCGATTCCCTCAGGCAAGTTACCCACACCAGAGCCCGGAAAGCACTGGTTGTATTACCTTTAGCGGTAAATAATAACTTGTACAATAAAAGGTTTAACATAAAAAGAAGGGCAAGAGAGGTTAATTCATTAGTTTGCCAACCAAAGACAAAACTGTCGCTCATTGGTGACAGTGTGGAATGCGTGCGCCCCTTACTTTTATCCAACCTGGTTTATTTACTTTATGAGGCCATTCAATAACATTTTGAACCGCCACTAAGCCCGTACATAGAAAATTGAAATTATCCTTCCCGCCGGGGGAATAATTTTTAAACTTCCATATTCGGAGTTACCGGCGATTCAAAATGTATTGAACGAAATCAATGATAAAGTACTAGAATCTATTTTTTGGCTAATAACCTATTTGGTCTTATTATAAACATTAAGATGGAGTGTTTTTTAATTCGCGCACCTCAAAAACTTGTCCCATGACCGGATTACGTTTACTTCCGATAGTATTCCTTTTGACGACCTTTGTTCTGCAAGCACAGCAATTGCCAATATTTACGCAATATCGTGAGAATGTGGCGGCTATTAACCCGGCAGCTCTGGAAAGTGATTTCCTGGCTTTCGGTAACAATGTCACTCTGGGGCTTTCTTATCGAGCTCAGTGGGTGGGATTATCAGGAGCCCCAACGACACAAACCCTAAGAGGGTCCTATATCAATACAGATCTAGATGGCGTGACCCTGATGGCAGGTGGTCTTTTAATGAATGATCAGACCGGCCCCACCGGATTTACCGGCTTTTACGGTAAGATTGGGGGGATTCTGACCAATGATGTGGAATATGGAGGCCTGGCCGTTGCTTTGACTGCCGGCTTTGTTCAATTCAGAGTGAAAGCCTCCGAAATCCGCCTTCGAGAAGCCAATGATAACATTGGTACTGTTGATCAATCACAATTTTATCCTGACCTTGGTCTTGGTATCTATTTTTATCAAACGCTGGAGAGCTCTGCTAATGGAGATATCTTCTATGCAGGAGCTTCTGTACCTCAAATTTTTGGTTTGGATCTTTCCTTTCAGGATGAAGACACCGGAGAGTATACCGTTACCAGAGTCCAGCATATGTACGGTATGCTTGGCCTCTATAAATTCTTCGACAATGGTGGTTTCATCGAACCATCCGTTTGGGTCAAATATGTGTCCAATGCACCGGTACATGCCGATCTGAACATCCGTTACCAACTGCCTTCGGCACTTTGGATAGGAGCAGGAGGCGCCATCAACGGAACGGCTCATATTGAAACCGGCTTGACCTTAGGTGACAACGCAGGCTTCGATAATACCTTCCGGATCGGATACGGTTTTGATTACTCCTTTAGCTCCTTCGGGCCTTCTGCAGGAAGTACACACGAGATCAACGTGTCAATGTCCTTTGGAAATTAATCCGGCCTTTTGGCAAGTGATGAAAGAAATGCCTTTCCTGCTATAGGAAAATGGCGGTTTTTTAAGCTTTTAATAAAAGAAGAGAATTGAAATATTTCAGAAGAAAATATCCCAAATTCAATAATTTCATGAAAAGGATAGTTGCGCTCTTAGTGCTCGGTTGGGCCTTCCATGTTTCTTTGGTCGCTCAGCCAACCATATCAATATCGTCTGCGACACCGGATCCGGGCGAAGAGTTTTGTTTGGATGTATCAGTACTCGATTTTACCGATATTTTGTCCATGGAGTTCACCCTGCAATGGGACTCAACAGTCCTGGAATTTGTAGGTTTTGATAATATGACTTTGGAAGGTCTCTCAGCCGCTAATTTCGACCAAACCATGATCGAGTCGGGGGTGCTGCCGCTCTCCTGGATCTTTAATGAATGTCAGGTGGGATTACCGGGTTTAACCATCAATGATGATGGGACCAATCCCGAAAGAATATTTTCCATCTGCTTCAGGGCCATTGGAGGCTATGGTGATGCGACCACAGTCAATATCACCAATGATCCTCAGGATATTGTAGTTACGAGGGTGAATGCCTGCCCCAATAACATCGGCTTGTTCCAGGAAGAAGGAGTCGTTTCTACCAGTGTCCGACCCTTTACCTTGGTAGCTTCTCAGGAGGAAGCCAATGAAGGAGATCTGGTATGTGTGGATTTTAGTGTAGAAGGCTTCGACCAACTAACCAGTTTTCAGTTTTCGGTTAACTGGGACCCCAGCATTCTCGAATTTGATAATGTCATACCACTGGAAAACTTACCCAACCTTTCCCGCTCCGGCTTTGGTACGCCGGACGGGGGCAATGTGGCTCCGGGTAATACGACTGTCTCCTGGAGTTTTGTCCAGCCGAATAGCCCCGGCATCAGCCTCGAAGATGGGACCATTATATTTCAACTTTGTTTTCGAGTAGTAGGAGCTTGTGAAACTTCTTCAGCGATTAAGTTCAGTAGTATGCCGACAGCAATAGAGGTTACGAACACGGTCCAGGCCGGCTTTAATATAACGGCTTTGTCCAGGGAGGGAAAGGTTCAGGTTGCCGATTGTGACCCGACCGGTGTGCCGCTGCTTGCCAATTGCCCGCCTCCCGTAAACGTGAACGACGAGGTTTGTGTGTCTATCACAACAGATGGATTTGAGAATGTGACAGACCTGGCTTACCTTCTTGAATGGAATGCAAATATTTTGGAATTTAAAGAATTAAGGAACCGAACTAATAAATTATTCAACATCCAAAGTGCAGAGGATGCCTCTAACGTGGGCAATGGGATTTTTGGTTTTGACTGGGAAGCTCCCTTTGGACTGGATGGCGATATGAATGCCGGAGAGAAATTATTTGATATTTGCTTCGATGTGGTGGGATTGGGAGGTAATAGCCCCATTCGCTTCGGAGGCCGTCAAGTAGCGCGAATCGATAATGGGGTTAATATTGGCATTGCGCCTACCAACTGTGAAATAGAAGTGATCCAGCCGGAGGGCGTGGCTATTTCGATTGATGATGCGGAGGGAAGGCCCGGCGATACGATCTGTGTTGGCTTTACAGTAAGCAATCTGCAGAATCTAACCAATATGCAGTTCTCCCTGGCCTTTGAACCCAACCACATCAAATTCCTGGATATCCCTGTTATTAATATGCCTGGGGTATCTATCAACAATTTTAATACCGAGGGTGCTGATCTGGGAGCTATCACCTTCCAATGGGATCCGGATTCTCCTCAGAGTATCGAAGACGGGACAGTTGTATTCCTTATGTGCTTTGAAGTGACCGGGACGCCGGGAGAATGCCAATTGATAGAGTTTCAGGACCTTCCACTGGAAAGTCAGGTGATTACAACCGAATCTAATGGAAATAATGTCGGCCTCTTAGGGCAGAATGGAGAAATATGTGTGTTGGAAGCCGAGGGCTTTGAGATTTATATAACCGACCAAGTCGGATATTATCAGGATACAGCCTGTGTGTCTTTGAGGGTAGCTGATTTTACCGGTATTACAGGCTCTTCCTTTAGTGTCAATTGGGAGCCTTCTAACTTGGAGTTTGTCAGTGCAGAGCCATTGGGTGTATTGGGAATCACCCAGGATAATTTCAATCTGGGATCTTCTGACGTTGGTTTATTAGGCTTCAATTGGGATGATGCAGGAGGCCAAACCCTTGCCGATACGACGGCCCTGTTTGATGTCTGTTTCCGCCTGTTGGGTACACCGGAGGATTGTTATGAGGTCGGTGTGACGCCCGATGCAACCGTTACAACTGTGAATGGACGAGGAGATGTGAAACTGGTTGACCCAGGTGAGATTTGTATTCGGGATACAATTATCATAGAAGAAGTGATTATTACACCGGTGACCTGCCCCGACAAAAACGATGGAACGATTACGATCCGGGCAAGAAAAGGCGGCGAAGGCCGGGTGTTTTTTGATTGGGAAACCACTCCTAATCAGGTGGACTCCGTAGCTCGTTTCCTTCCTCCGGGACAGGTTCGAGTGACTATTTTTGACATTTCTTCCAGTCCGATCATTGAAATTGATACTGTTTTTGAAGTTCCGATTGCTACCGACCTTCCTTTTGCAGATGCAGGGCCGGATCAGGTGATCACCTGTGATCCGCCGATTATTTTGTTGGAAGGATCGGGTAATGATCAGGATAATTATTCTTATGCCTGGAGTACTTCTACCGGGTCTTTGCCCGGGCAGACGAACCAGCTATTTGTAGCTGCGGGAGCTCCCGGTAATTATATTCTGGCTGTTACTAATGACGATACCCGATGTACGGCAAGGGATACGGTTACAGTATTGCCTGCTCCGCTTCCACTGGCTTCTGCTGGGGAAGATCTGACCATTGATTGTTTTAATGATACGATCCGCCTGGATGGTTCAGCCTCCGCTCTAGCCGATTCGATCGCATATGAATGGAGGGCTTTGGATGGAGGTGCTCTGGTGGACGGCGAGGACACCTTGCGCTCACCCAGGATTACAGAACCGGGTATGTATATCATTGAAGTGATCAATATGAATACCTCCTGCTCGGCTTTCGATACAGTTATGGTAATGGACGGCCGGGTGACGCCAAATGCGGAGGCCGGTCAGAATCAGATCCTGGAATGTACTCAGGCCAGTGTCACGCTGGACGGCTCTGGCTCCGTCAATGACCGAGCCGTCAGATACGAATGGAGAGATCGAGGAGGCAATGTGCTGGGCACTCAGGAAACCTTTGATGCAACACAGGTGGGCACCTATTTCCTTAACGTAATCGACATCGCCAGTGGATGCCCGGCCGTGGATTCGGTTCAGGTTCAGCCTTCACCCGATTTTCCGGTAGTTTCCATTGCTGCGCAAACAGAGCCTGTTATTACCTGTGAACGGGATACCGTTTCCCTGATCGGTGGTTTCCCAAGTGAAAACACCAGCTTCGAGTGGTCCGCTCAGGATGGAGGAAACATCGTTCCAAGTACGATCAATAGCATTACTCCTCGCGTTACGGCTCCCGGTTTATACCAGTTGAGCGTAACCGATAACTCAAATGGATGTACCACTACCGATACGATCCGGGTTACGGAGGATGTATTGGCGCCTTTTGCCGAAGCAGGGGATGGATTCGAGCTGACTTGTATCGATACTTCCTTTGTACTTGACGGGACCGGTAGCTCAGAAGGAGGCAACTTTTTATATACCTGGTTCTCCGAAACCGGCGATGTGGTTGGAGAAGCTCTTCAAACCGAGATCTTCAATCCCGGAACGTATACCATCGAAGTGCAAAATACCATCAATGGTTGTACCGCCACTGATGACGTAGTCATATCAATTTCAGGTGACCGTCCTGAAATTACCTTTGCAACACCAGATCCCCTGACTTGCGAAACCACGAGCATAGATGTGGGGGCGGTTGTGACTCCTTCTTTTGCGGAATACCAGGTACAGTGGGTCATCGTTGAGGGAGAAGGAAACATAACAAGCATTGATTCGCTGAATATTTCTGTGGATCAACCTGGTAATTACCGACTCAGAGTAATTAATAACGAAACGGGTTGTTCTACTCAAAGTGACATTGCTGTTGAGGTTGACACGGTTTCACCTATGGCTGATGCAGGTATGGACCAGGTACTGACCTGTGTACAGAATTCAGTAGTACTGAATGGTAGTAACTCTGCAAGCGGCCCTGAATATTCTTATCAGTGGTCAGCAGTCCAGGGAGGCGAGACGCCTGCGCCAGCCGACCAGGCTCAGGTTCAGGTAGGTAGCGTTGGAACTTATGAACTCACCGTACTGAACGAAACGAACGGCTGTACGGCAACTGACAGAGTGGACGTTTTACTGGATAACCAAACGCCTATCGCTTTCATCGAATCCCCAAGAGAGCTGAGCTGCCAGGACTCCGAAATTCAACTGAATGCTACTCAATCACTGGCTTCCAGGGCTGTAGCCAGCTGGACCGGTTTGAGCGGCCAGCCGGTAAGTTCTACTGACAACCAACTAATAGTAAGTATCACTCAGCCGGGTATGTATGAGATCATGCTGACGGATACGGTTAGTGGATGTACCGCTATGGATACCGTAGAGGTAATGCAGAATGTGGAAGCTCCTACGGCTGATGCAGGAGAAGATGTAATCCTGTTCTGTATCGGACAAGCAGTGATGCTGGATGGATCAAACTCTACTCAGGGAGCTGATTTTACCTATAACTGGACAACGGACGGAAGTGGTAATATTGTGGATGGCAATACCCTTAATCCAACGATTGATGCTCCGGGGGTTTACCAATTGGAGGTAACTAATTCAATCAATGGATGTAACGCTGTATCTAACGTAAATGCACTGCTGGATAATTCGTTGGTAGATTCGGAAGCCGGAGATGGTATTGATGGTACCTGCGAGGAAACAGAACTCCTATTTGGTAATTCCTTGCCGGATGGAACAACAGGTATCTGGACAAGCTCCAATGGAGTGTTCATCGAAACGCCTGACATGCCTTCCACGGCAGTTACGGGCTTGCAGGAAGGCGATAACGTCTTTTACTGGACGCTTTCTACGGCGGAATGCCCCGAATACAGTCGTGATTCGGTAGTCATTCGCCGGGAAGGAGCGCCTGGAGCACAAAATGACCTGGTTCGTTTGCCATTCGGCGAAACGACCATCACCTATGATCTGGCAGCTAATGATGATATTGAAAATACGGGCGGATTTACCATGACCCTCTTAGGGGAGCCTCAACTGGGCCAATTGGATACTTTCCGCGACGGCAGTATTATTGAATACTCTGTAAAAGCAGGTTTGTTTGGCGAATCTATGTTTGATTATCTGATTTGCAGCAATGACTGTCCGAGCTTCTGTGATACCGCTACAGTGATTATTGAAGTGCCGGTAGATCCTGATTATGAAGCGCCACCAGAGCCTAACACCATCACTCCTAACGGTGATAATACCAACGAAACCTTTGTATTTGATGTGCTGGACGGAGTAGCTCCTGATTTCTACCCGGATAACGAGCTGATCATTTTCAACCGCTGGGGAGATATCGTATACGAAGCTAAGCCGTACCTGAATAACTGGGACGGCCGTTCTTCCACAACAAACGAACTCCTGCCTGACGGAACCTATTACTATATACTCCGACTGGATATATCGAATGGGGTGATCAAACGAGGGGATATTACAATTATTCGATGATGAATTGAACAGAAAATCAGAAAAAGGCCGGTTCCTGCCAGGGAGCCGGCCTTTTTTATTTAGATTTAATTAAAATCACAAACTTGTAAATATCTTAATAAGAATTTTGAAGTAAAGTTTTAATGCGGGAAAGGCCAATTTTTTAGATTTTTCTAACTGAGGTAATATATTTTTGGAAAATATTGAATAAAGTTCATATATTCGCATGTAAGTGTTAAAGCTACTAACAATCATAATTAATTATAACATTTACATCTGATCATGATTCTTTCTTTGATGAAAATCTAATCTTGATCAAATCTTTCACCTTAGAGACACCTAGGATTGAATATTAGAGTCACCCTCTAATATTATTGGTGTATTCTTTTTCCCATCCGTATTTTCTTCAATTTTTGTGATTGTTAGTGTTTAAGCTATGCTAAGGATTTTATTCTGTGTTTGCCAAATGTAAAACATAAGAAACGGTTAGCAATTAAAGACTACATAAATTAACCAACATACGAGAGGCTCAAAAACTGCTTTAGCAGTAAGGCTTGATAATGGCTCAATTGTTTCAGACGATAAAGAGGCCCACACGTCTGATTAATAAATCAGAGCTATGTTATCAACCCAATTTATTAGCTGTTAAGCACATTACCTAGGCACTTGATTAAGCATTGGTCAATCAGTATTTTATTTAACATTGATTTTTTCACACTGACAGATCAATCATATTTATTAATAGAACGCAAAACAGGGAGTATGTGGGAAAATTTAATTGAGTTAACGCATTTAAACAGTCCTAAAGGTAGTCGGGTTACATCTCTGATCGAAGGTAGGCCTTCCGGAAAAGATCGCCTGGTTCCTTTGTACCGGCAATTATTAAACGGCAAATTAGACAAACCGACTTTCGATCAATTGACCCAAAATGATACAACCGCTTCGGCTGTATCCATTCTTCAAGAGGAATTGATCCACACTTATTTTTTCTCCAACCTCGAACGGTCCGGATTCAATGACCGGAAAAGTGCGGAAGTTGAGTGCTGGAAAAATTGGGTGGCCGTCAAAATGCTTTTCGGCAAAAGTGCCATGGTTTTTCCTCAAAAAGCCTGCCTGAAAATCCTTAAACAAGCAGAACGCTATGGATTTCATAAATTGATCATCGAAGTCGCCAAACAATTGAGATTGTACTATGGCGCCCAGTTAGGTGATAGTAAACGGTTTAAAAAATACGACGATCTGATTAGACTCCATAAAAGGAAATACCTACGGGTTAAAAAGATAAGCCGCGATCTGAATGCCCTCAAACTCTCCTTGTTGCTGAGAAGTAAAAACAAAAAAGAGATATTATCAGGCTCGAACCAGGTGTTGAAAG
>JAUIKE010000047.1 GCA_030430845.1 Bacteroidia bacterium
CATTTGTTACCGATGTGGCGCCCCTTTCGGGGCTGTTTTGTGAAGGTTTTTTAATCCGTGGGCTGACGCCCACGGGTACGAATGTGGCGCCCCTTTGGGGCTACCGATGTGGCGCCCCTTTGGGGCTACCGGGGTGGAGCTCCTTTGGGGCTACCGGGGTGGAGCTCCTTTGGAGCTACCGGGGTGGAGCTCCTTTGGAGCTACTCAAACACTATTTTGCACGGCCGCTTCATTCCAGTAAATTTTTTAACGGCGGATCCTCTAAGGCGAATTGGTTGATTTGAACAAGGTTAGCTCCTGTTTCATTATTCGGCCTTATGCGAATTTGGGTAACAGTTCTTGCCGAAGGTTTTAGCGCAGAGGACTCGTATTAGTATGTCTTCAAAGTTCTACTTTGCTTAGATGCGATTTATCGGAAAAGCGAACAATCCAAAAGTGAGCCAGGGAGCAATGCGCCAAGAACAAGCTTGGTGATAAAGCCGAGGGAAAACTCCCCAAGATTATGCTTCCATGCGAACGGCTAGGATTGCGAAGTAAAACCAAGGCTTAGAACTGTCCAAATTAGCATACAGCCTTGTTTTTTTGGTTCTTTTGTAACAAGACAAAAGAACAAGATGAATAATTAAAAAAGAAGTTATTTTTTAATGACTTCTTTTCAATACCACTCCTCGTCCTTCAAGCCCTCGTACACCATGCGAATTCCTTTTTCCAGAGAGACTTTTGCTTTCCAGCCTGCCTGGGCCAGCTTGCCAACGTCCATCAGCTTGCGGGGGGTGCCGTCGGGTTTGGAGAGGTCGTGTTGTATTTCGCCCTGGTAGCCGACGATGTCCTTGATGAGCAGGGCCAGGTCCTTGATGGGGATGTCGGTACCGGTGCCGATGTTGACGAGGCCCGGTTCGTTGTAGGTTTGCATGAGGTAGTAGCAGGCATCGGCCAGGTCATCCACGTGCAGGAATTCGCGCATGGGCTTGCCGGTACCCCAGAGGACGACATGCGGCCGCTTATCCCGTTTGGCCTCATGAAACTTACGGATAAGGGCCGGCAGGACGTGCGATTTATTGAGGTCGTAATTATCGTTGGGGCCGTAGAGGTTGGTCGGCATGACGGAAATGAAATTGCTGCCGTATTGATCGCGGAAGGCGTCACACATTTTGATGCCGGCGATCTTGGCGATGGCGTAGGGCTCGTTGGTCGGCTCGAGCAGGCCTGTGAGCAGGTAGTCTTCCTTCAAGGGTTGCGGTGCCATCTTCGGGTAGATGCAGGAAGAGCCCAGGAACATCAGTTTTTGGACGCCGTATTGATGGGCGGCCTGGATGACGTTACTCTGAATCATAATGTTGTCGTACAGGAATTCGGCCCGATAGGTATTATTGGCCAGGATGCCTCCTACCTTGGCGGCGGCCAGGAAAACGTAGTCGGGCTGTTCTTTTCGGAAAAACTCCTGTACTTCGGTCTGGCTGCGCAGGTCGAGTTGTTTGGAGGTTCGGAGGATGAGGTTGTGGAAACCTTCTTCCTTTAATTTTCTTACGATGGCGGAGCCGACCATGCCGCGGTGGCCGGCGATGTATATTTTGTTGTGGGTTTGCATGTTGTAATATTTTATAAAGGAGGGCTTATCGGACAGCAAACTTCAGTTTGCCAGGAGAGCATGCTTTAGCTTGCTCAAAAGGTTTTCTTTAATGCAAGCTAAAGCTCGCTTTCCTGGCAAGCTGAAGCTTGCTGTCCGGTAGATTACTCAAACTCATTCTTCACCTCAAAACCTGCCTCCTTCAATAACTGATTCTTCCGGAACTCCTCGATATCGGCAGCGACCATTTCGCTGACCATGGTCTGGAGGTCGTAGCGAGGCTCCCAGTTAAGCGCTTTTTTGGCTTTGGCTGGGTCGCCGATGAGCAAGTCCACCTCGGTGGGGCGGAAATAACGCGGATCCACGCTGACGAGTTCCTGGCCTGGCTTGATGTTGTATTCGGGATTAGAGGAGGCCGTTACGACTGCCACTTCATCCACACCTTCTCCCTTAAATTCCAATTCGACGCCGATCTCTGCAAAGGCCATGCGTACAAAGTCACGTACGCTGGTGGTGACGCCTGTGGCGATGACAAAATCTTCGGCCTGTTCTTGCTGCAGCATCAGCCACATCGCCTCGACGTAATCCTTGGCGTGGCCCCAGTCGCGCTTGGCGTTCATATTTCCGAGGTATAGCTTATCCTGCAAGCCCAGGGCGATCTTGGCCACTGCGCGGGTGATCTTGCGCGTCACGAAGGTCTCGCCACGGAGGGGAGACTCGTGGTTGAACAGGATGCCGTTGCAGGCATACATATTATAGGCCTCGCGATAGTTGACCGTGATCCAGTAAGCATAGAGCTTAGCTACGGCATAAGGAGAACGCGGGTAGAAAGGCGTGTTTTCCGTTTGTGGGACTTCCTGGACGAGGCCGTACAGCTCAGAAGTGGAGGCCTGGTAGTAGCGCGTTTTTTCGGTCAGACCGAGCAGGCGGATCGCTTCGAGCAGGCGGAGGGCGCCCATGGCATCCGCATTGGCGGTGTATTCGGGCGAGTCGAAGCTCACTTGCACATGCGACTGAGCGCCCAGGTTGTAGATCTCGTCGGGCTGGATCTCCTGGATGATGCGGATCAGGTTGGTGGAGTCAGTTAGGTCTCCGTAGTGCAGGATGAACTTCAGTTCGCTCTCATGCGGATCCTGATAGAGGTGATCGATGCGAGCGGTATTGAACAGAGAGGAGCGGCGTTTGATGCCGTGGACCTCGTATCCTTTGTCGAGTAGTAGTTGAGATAGGTAGGCGCCGTCTTGTCCGGTGACGCCTGTGATGAGTGCTTTTTTAGTCATGGTGGTGTGTGCGTTTTTGTTGTTGTTTCTGGTTTGTTAGAAGATACTGCTTCAGAACTTGGGCTGTCGCCCAAGGTTGGGGAGCTGTCGCTGCTTCGCAGCTTTTATGGCCTTCGTCGAGTCTAGGAGCTAAAACCTTCGGCAAGAATTGTTCCCAAATTCACATAAGGCCTTGTTTTTTTGGTTCTTTTGTAACAAGACAAAAGAACAAGACTTTTCTACGAAAAAAATCAAAACATGTTTTGATTTTTTTTGATTCGTACAAATTCCAGGGCTTTGCGGAAATAGCGCAGGTAGAGTTTGGCTTTATGGGTCGGCACCTGATGCTCCTGGCAAGCCTGGTAGATCTCTTTATTGATCAGCATACGGTTTTGGAGGGAGGCGTTGCTGAGGCCGCCCACGCGCATATGGACGAGGGAGTTGATTTTAAAGCTAGATTGAGATACCTTAGGAAAGTGAAAAATTATGGCCTTTTCTTGTAGTTATAATTTTTAAAATCATTATTATAAATACGTTCTATTATTTCAATGGACTTAGGCGACCATTTTATTGTTGTCTTAATATTTTTTGTGTTATTTAGTTTTTTATTCAGGTCAATATCAAAAATTTCAGACATTTCTCTTAAATCTTCTTTGGATTCTAGTTTAAAAACTTTTTGAAAGCGAATTGGTATTTTCAAATGTATTCCAAACTTTTTCAAGGAGGTTCTTCCAGCAAGATATTGAGGAGTTAAATGTTTATCTTTCATGTATACATTTGGAAGAATTGAAATGAATTCTTCAAATCGCACTGAAGTTAGCTTTTTACTAACTATTGATGGATCCATTGAGGTATTTAAGTCTAAATATGGGAAAAATATCTCAGTAGAAACTTGCCAATTTTTAGCTTTCTGATTTTTTACCATCCATAAACGATTATCCTCTGCTTTGAGAAATTTGCTTTTATAAAATGATTCAATTCTGAAAAATGGGTTTCTTACTATGAAATAAAATTTATATTTAGAGAAAAAAAACCAACTCATTAATGCTTTTAAGTAAAAGGACTTCCCACTTGACCGGATAAGGCTACTTTGATTTTTAAGTGTGGTATACATCACTTTAAAATTTGTGACTAAGTAAATATTTTCTCCTTTTTTTTTGAATATGACCATCTTTTTCAATTTAGCTTTTTAATAACCCATTTGAAAATATAGGGTTATAGTCTAGTTCGGTTTTTTTTAATTTTATTTCATCTAAGCTTTTCATAATTCATAATGCGTTTTTCTATTCTCTAGTCCTCAGAAATTCTAACGCCTTACGAAAATACCGCAAATACAACTTGGCTTTATGCGTCGGCACTTCGTGATCCCGGCAGGCTTGGTAGATCTCTTTATTGATCAGTAGGCGGTTTTGGAGGGAAGCGTTGCTCACGCCGCCCACGCGCATATGGACGAGGGCTTGGTCGATGTAGCTGGATTTCAGTTGGTGGACGTACAGCATTCTAAGGAGTAGCTCGAAATCAGCCGCAATCCGGTAGCGGAGGTTGTGCAAGCCGAAGCGATCGTAATATTTTTTTTTCAGGTAAAAAGTAGGGTGGGCCGGCATAAAACCCATGGCAAATTTGCGGGGGTGGAAATGCCTGGAGGAATAGTAGCGGACGATTTTACTGGTATTCTCGGCCTGCACATAGACCACATCACCGTAGATGCAGTCGGGATCGTTTTTTTCAAAGGCCTGTGCGATGATCGACAATACGCCGGTATGGGGGAAAAAGTCGTCGGAATTCAGGATGCCGATCACGTCTCCGGCAGCGGCCCGGATGCCCTTGTTGATGGCGTCGTAGAGGCCCTCGTCGGGCTCGGAGATGACCCGGGTGATGTGAGGGTATTCCGAGACAATGCTCAAGGTCTCATCCGTTGACCCGCCGTCTACTACGATGTGCTCTACCTGAGGGTGCAGTTGCTGCGCTACACTATCTAGCGTGTCGCGGAGGGTGGCGGCAGAGTTGTAGGTGGGGGTGATGATGGAGAGGGTCATACTTTGAAATAAAAGGCGGTGTCGGTGACGCCGTTAGACGTCCAGGTGGAGCGGTATTTTTTGATGATGTCATAGACTTCTTTCCACTCTTCAGTCATTTGATCTTCTGTTTTCACTGAAGTTGGACTATTAGTGTCGGAAGGTAAAAACCAGTTGACGTTATCGATCAGGAGGATACCTCCCGGTTTCAATAATGGAATATTTTTTAGGGCGGTATAGGCCCGGTGTTTGCCATCTACAAGAGCGATATCGATGGAGCCTGGTTTTAATTCATTAAAGATCTGGCAGTATTCCGCATTTTCGGTATCGGAGTCGTCTTCTTCATCTCTGAGGCGGTAATCCACATTCGTTAATTTTTTATCTTGCAGTTGTTGGCTGACTTTCTGATGCCAACCGGCTGCTCTACACTGATGACTTTGGCACATTTTTGAGCGAACCAGATGGTGCTTCGGCCCGAGCCGAATTCTAAGAGCACATCAGTTGGTTTGATCAACTGCTCTAGTAGGTGGATGGCCTCTTTGGTTAACCAGGGGAGATCGGGATTGAGTTTTGTATACAAAAATAAGTTGGTTCGATTGATGATGTATCGAGGAGTTAAATATGATTTGTTTGCCATTTAAAGGGTTTATATATTTTTTGTAGGAACTGCTTAATTTTACTTTTTCGATCTATCTACTATTATATTTTCTAATACCAGCATATCCATTTTAGTTCTTAAAAAGCACTCCAGCGCATGCTCCGGCGTATTCACGATCGGCTCGTTCTCATTAAAAGAGGTATTCAGTAGAATGGGGACACCTGTTTTTTCATAAAACTTCTCGATCAAACGATGGTAACGAGGATTCACTTTTTTATCAACGGTTTGCAGGCGACCAGTACCGTTGACGTGGGTGACAGCCGGGATGACGGTATACTTTTCGGATTTGATGTCGAAAACCTTTTCCATAAAAGGAACATCATCCACTTGCTCAAAATATTCGCTGACGTATTCCTTAAGGATAGAGGGGGCGAAAGGGCGAAAACTTTCTCGCTTTTTGATCTTTTCATTGAGCAGGGCTTTGGCATCTTCCCGACGAGGATCAACAATGATGGACCGGTTTCCAAGGGCTCTGGGGCCAAACTCTGCCTTGCCCTGATACCAGCCGACTACGCCTGCGTCTAGTAATTGATCGACAACCTTATCCATCAAGGCCTCATCCTCCATTTTGTCAAAACCGATTTCGCGCTTTTGGAGGATGTTCTCTATCTCTTCATTTTGGAAGGAAATACCTGTGTAAGGTTCTACTTTAAAATCGCCTCTAGGTTTACCCAATTCGTGATGATACAAATAAAGGGCAGAGCCGGTAGCGGTTCCTGCATCGTGCCCGGCTGGAGGGACGAACAGGCGTTTGAAGGAGGTGTTTTGAATCAATTTTCCATTGGCAACCGAATTTTGTGCCACTCCTCCTGTTACGCAGATGTTGACCAGGCCGGTTTTTTGATACAGGTCTTCTGCCATATGAAAAATAAGCTCCTCGGTGACTTGCTGTACGGAAGCTGCCAGATCTTTATGATACTGGGTAAGCGGTTCGCCTTTTTGCCGGGCCGGACCAAATTTTTCGATAAAAAGATTAGAAAAAATAGAATCAACGAAGGGTGCTCCACCTTCCCAGCTCATGTTGACCCCCTCCTTAAAATGGCGGAAGTATCTTCCGTTCAGTTCAAAAAGCCCGTTCTTTTTGAAGTGTATGATCTCATTTTTGATCTGATCAACCATATTGGGCTGGCCGTAGGGAGAAAGTCCCATCATCTTATACTCATCGCCATAGTGTGGAAAGCCCAGGTATTGTGTGAAAGTGGTATACAGTATGCCCAATGAATGGGGGTAAGAGACACTATCGATGACTTTCAGCTTAATGCCCTTGCCGGTGCCGCGCATGGTAGAGGTAAAATCCCCCATCCCATCAATGGATAAAATGGCCGCTTCCTCAAATGGGGAAATATGAAAGGCAGAGGCCATATGAGAGCGGTGGTGCTCGATGAGTTTCAGTTCGGCTTTAATTTCTTCGGGCTGATATCCCAACTTTTCGGCGATCTCGTCCTTGATCTTGTTGATTTTAAGGGAATTGGCCCCGCGATTCAGGACTGCTTTGACGGAGACCCTATTTTTCAGCGTATGGAAAATCTTTTTCTCGAACTTGGCCCAGGGATTACGCGAAACGGTGATGTAGTCGACCTCTTTTAAGCTGATCCCCGCTTCCTGGAGGCAGAAGTCGATGGCTTCGGTAGGCAAACCGGCCCAGTGTTTGATACGCCGGAAGCGCTCTTCTTCAGAAGCGGCAATGAGGTTGTTGTTGTGATAAATACAAGCGGAGGAATCTCCGTGATAAGCGTTAATACCGAGTATGTACATATGTGCTTAAACGTTTTGGGAAAATAATTCGAGGTATTGTTGTTTCAGATCTGATTGATCGATATAGTTTTTGGCGTATTGCCAGGCGGAGCGTGACCAATGGTCGTATTCTGCCTGATCCATCTGAGCAGCAGATTCTATAGCTTTTGCAAAGCCTTGCTGATCCTTTAGTGCCAGATCCCAGCCCACTTTTTTGTTTCTTAAGTCTCTCCAGGGCGTCTGATCACTGATGATGACCGGAAGCCCGGTTGCTAGAGCCTCAAAGATAGCATGTCCAAAGTTTTCTCCCTGTGTCGGGAGTACAAAAAAATGATGATTGAGCAATATTCTTTTTAATTGATAGTGGGGGACTTCCCCCAGGTCTATAACCTGAATATGTGCGGGTAAATCAGCGATGATCTTCCGGCAGCTTTCCCAGTAGGCAAGATCTTCTTTATTGCCTACGATACTTAATTGCAAGGGGACCTTTACCTTTTCCAGGATTTCTAGCAGCAACGCTAGGCTTTTGATGGGGTGGACGCGCCCGACGAAGACAAATTTAGGTGCTTCCCTTATGGCGCGGGATGGAAAATGTTCCACTGCTGCCGGCATGTTGTTAATGATAGAAATGGATACCTTGCTTCCGAAAGCAGTCCGAATTTCTGCTGCTTCTTCCTCCGTGGTGGCATGGAAATGGATCTTTTTATGGATGCCCAGACTTTTCCAAAGCTGCAGGAACACCTTTTTCTTGTTTTTTTTGAACTGGAGCGCACTTTTTTTGAGCATCCCTCTGGGAGCCAGGACGACGGGAGGCTTGATTTGTCCTTGCACCAAAAGCCGGAGCGGGGCAATGGTGAAGTGTTTGGAGAACATACTATTGAGGTAGATGCAGTCTGGCTGAACCTCATGTAGGATGTTTTTCAAGTTATGGAGATTTAGCTGATCGGGTGAAGCATAGCATACCTGGATGTTATGATCGAAGGTGACCCATTCATTGGAGGGAACACTTTTGTAGGGCTCCGCTGAGTTATGATCGGCATTGCTGGTATAGACCCAGATTTTGAGATCCGAATGCAGGCTTTGAGCCAGGTTGACGACGGATCGGATAGGCCCGCCTGCTTTGTAGCCAGGGGCAAACCAGTCGGTGAGGAGGAGGAGAGCTGGTTTGTGGGCGTGTTTATCAAAAAAATGCTTAGGGCGTTTTTCTGCTTCTTTCATCTTGCCGATCCAAAAGCTTGTATAAATTCAAGTATTCATTAGCAATCCTTTCCAGTTGAAACCGCTCTACATTTTTCAACCCATTCTGTATTAATTGATTTCGGTAAGATTCATTTTTTATTACTTCAACAATTCCCTGGCGTATATTTTTGACGTCAAAAGGGTTTACTAAGTGCGCAGCGTTTCCAGCAACTTCAGGCATTGAGGAAGTGTTACTTGTTACGACCACCCTTCCTATTGCGTTGGCTTCTACAATTGGAAGGCCAAAACCTTCAAAAGTTGAGGTGAAAGCCAGCAAATCACAATTTTCATACTTATATACGATTTCATCATTGCTTAAGTTGGAACTGTTAGAATATTCGATTTTGTGCTTTTTCAGTAACTCTTTCTGTGTATTCGAAAGAGGACCAACTACATCTAAAAGACATGGAATTCCTTCTATTGCTTTTATTAATCTTGGAAGATTTTTATTGTGTTTGGTACCGATTTGAAGGATGGTTGGCTTGTTCGAATTGAATATTTTTGGAACATATTGAAAACGGGGCGATACGAAATTATGAATCACCTTGATCTTACTTTCCGGGCAATTTACATATTTAAGAATATCTTGCTTAGAGTATTCAGATATAGTACTCACCAGAGCTACTCTCTTTATTGGCCAGGATAACCAAAGCCATTGTAGAAGTTTTCTTTTCCACCGTGGTCCTCTTTGCATAAACTCACAGTCATGGATGGTAAGTAAAGTTTTTGCCTTTTTCATTCCTATAGCAAGGTAATGTATATCTCCTGTAATGTGACACACTCCTCTTTGAAGCTTTCTAGCTGCTAGAATATTTTTTATTCGATTGATAACTCCTCTGCTCGGGAAAGGTGAAATTGCGATTGAACAATCTACTTTTTGGCACAAGCTTTTGCGGATTTCTTTGAAAATATTCTCAATACTATAATAGCTGTCAAATGGTTTACGGTGGAAGAAAGTTACTTTCATTAATCGAGAGGGATTAATAAATCTTTGGGAAGTAGTTCTTTTTGACAAACTCGTATAATTCTAAGTCTAGTTGATTATGGTTTTCAATCATTCTTATGGTGTTTTCGTCTAGTGGAGCTTTTTTATTGGTTTTTTGAAAACGTTCAGTGGTGATGACCTGCTTCCAGCCAAATGTTTCTTCAAACCTCTTGCAGGATTCTTCAAATTGTTCTTGTATTCCTATTCCTGTATATTTTTTGATGAGATGTTGTTTGGCTTTTTTTAGGATTTTCTTTTCAGAGTACAGACCACTGAAACCATATAAAACCCCTGCTGTGAATTTGGTTTGTAGGTTACTCTGTAGGGCACTATAGGGCAACTTACTTTTATAAAGAAAAGCATCATTTAGTGATATTTGACTTAGCCGGTCGTAATCATAGTGTCTTTTATTTTGTAAGACAAAATAATAATGACTGCGACAACGCTCCACGGGATCCCGAAAGAAAGTGATGTATTCTTGTTTTTGAAAAGGTTTGAAATAATGCATGCCATAGGGGAAGTGCCCATGGATGCATGCAGATGCCGGGTAGCTCTTCCGGGCAAACTCCCGATACCCACTTGGGCGAAAATAATTCGGACCGAACTCGGGTTCGAGATAAGACTTGACAAAAGAACTTCCTGCAGTCTTTGGTATGTGTGTGAAATGGATGATGCTCATTTGAGTGTGATGGTCACAATATTTTTTAGAAATCTGTTTCTTCGTCTATACCAAACAATTTCAGCCGTCCGTTCAAGCTAAAAAATAAAAGGAAAAAAATTAGAAAAAGATTAAATGGTGGTTGATTTAATAAGCGAAATTTGCTGATATTCAATTGATTATTCTCTTTTGTTCTCTGCAGAAGCCCCTTAAATAAGCGAATGCCATTTTTTTCATTGATATACGCCTTTATTTTCCAAAGACTTTTCTTGATGGTTTGATAATGAAGAAGCTGTTGATAGACTAAGCTGTTCTCTTTAATATATTCTGAGTAAGGGAGTGTTTGACTGGCCCTTTCAGGGTGTACCCTGACAGCAAGGAGACAGGCAGAATTATAAACGTAATCAAAACCTTTTAAGCTCAATCGCACCCAATACTCAAAATCGCCTGCATAGATGAAGTCTTCATTAAAGCCTCCTATTTTTTCAATGGCTTTTTTGCGCAGCATGACCGGAGAAAGGTTGCCAGGCAGGCAACCTCTACTGACAAATTTGTTAATGGCTGTTTGATGGTTTGTAAGACTAAAACCAGAGGTTTTATTCTTCTTTTGTAAAGGTTTTTCGTAGTCAATGGTGTCATAATCAGAAAAAACCATTCCTGCGCTAGGATGTTTTTCCAGAGCCTCTACCTGCTCGGTAAGGCAGTCAGAGTACATAATATCATCTTGGCAGAAGATCTGAATTAAATCTCCTTTTGCATGACGTATAGCATTATTTAGATTAGGGAAGATGCCTTTTTTCCCATGATTGATCAAGTAGTTGACCTTTTCCGTTTGATGTCCTTTCAGCACTTCATGAGGGAAATCTTCCGGTGAATCGTCCGAGAGAATAATTTCAAAATTTTGATAGGATTGCTTCAGAATCGAACGAAGCATCTCTATGAAAAAATGATTTGGTTTGTAAATGGGAACCACTATCGAAACCAGTGGAAAAGGACTATGACGTTTTTCCATATTTAGGATCAGATCTCTACAGTTTCATTCGTTTGATAAACCACAAAAGGAAATAAACGACCAGGAAGCTCTTGGCCAAAGTATTTAAAGATGATACCACATCAGTACCAAAGGTATTGATCCCTCCAACAAAGAAAGCCGGGATCCAAAGTAATAGATGAGGCCTGCGTGCCCCTAGTTTGGCTAGCCCCCAGAATAGATAGTTAATGAACAAGCCCCAAATAAACATAAAAATAGCACCTCCTGTTCTTCCGAAGTTTACATAGGCTTCTCCGAAGTGGCCAATATTCATACTCACCTTTCTACCCAATATCCTATTAGCGAAACGTCTCATTTTTTCCCGACCGCCTGATTCGGGTTTGTCAGGCCAGAATAATCTTGGAACGAAAGCACTTGCAATACCTAAAAATATGGTTTCTCCACCTGCATAGGGTTCATATAATGGGACATGCTCAAGTGTATAATTGACCAGATAGCCCTGATCGAGTCTCATAAATAAAGGCATGGTTGATTCATGGATGTCGAACAATTGTTCAGATGATCTGAATTCTTCGGCCAGAAGCTCACCAAAAAGGAGCAATCTTTCAGTCGGGCTGGAATATTCTCCCGTAAACCATGTCATATCTCTGAAGGTGCCTTTTACCTTTTGAAGCATAACAAGAGAGAGAAAGGCTGCCATTACCAAGCCTAATTTGAGAGGAAGTGGGAACTTATATTTTATTTTAACTAAAAAATAGATCATAAAAATAGCCAGCGGCCATAAAAAGGAGCCAATCATTCCACCTGCGAGTCCCTGGAAACTGGTGACAAGCAAAAATACTAAAGGGAGTAAGGTTAAACCTGAAAACAACATATACAAAATGCCTATGTACATGAAGCTTTTTAAAATATAGAAAACATGTTGGATGATTGGCGGAACAATAGGAAATGTTATGACACTAAAAAGCCCAAGCCCAAACAGCAAATACCCTTCCTTTCGGATCCTTAAATTACCGTCCATTTTTTTAAGGTTAATGACATTAGCCTTTTCATAATTTTTTCTTCCGAAAGGAAAAATGAGGCCAAGAATCAAGAGGCAAGTCGCTGGGAAAGCATATTGAAAGTATTCCTCAGGCAGAATATGAGCTTGAGTAATAATATTGACCATTTCTTCCGGCATGATCAGAAAATAAGCGGGGGCTATTAGCATTTGAAGGACACCCATCAGAATAACGATATCTTTAAAAACGAGGCGGTGTCCGATATCCCGGATAAAGAAAAATATTCCAATGCCAAATAAAATGCAGCCATACGTCCAATAGTCATTGATGTTGAACATATAGTACAACAACAAAAGTATTGGCAAAGTGATGAAGAATATTTTATCTCTTAATAGCATGACTATTTTTCGGCTGCTTCTTTGGATCGCTCAAAATGATGTGCAAAATACTCCAGGACATGCCTGGCCCGATCATCATAGGTATATCCGCTTTCTTTTGAACGCCTGAGAGCGTTTTGTTTGACCTGAAAGGCCTGCTCTTGCGAAAGGCCTAGTATTTGTTTGGCCTTCCGGCAGGCATCTTCGCGGTCGTGATAATAAAAAGCTTCCTTATTTTCTTCGAACAGGATTAAATGTTCGGCACTGTAAGGGGCCAGCATGATGCACCCAAGTGCCGGCATTTCAAAGGTGCGCATATTATGCGAATCTTTATTTTGAGGCCGGAAGATATTGAGCTGCACGCGATACTGTACGGCTGTTCGTTGGAAGGCTTCCTGAAACACTGGTGGGTGAATTCGAATGGGGCTATTTTTTAAACCCCTCAAGTGTTTTTCCCAATAATGGCCGTATACGTCCACCGGAACACCCTGCTCTCCTAAGAAACGGATGAAATCTGCTCTTATTTTGTCGGGGTTACCTATGAAACAAACTCTTTTTTCATCCTTTTTTGGAATAGACACTTTTTCTTCGACAGGTTGATAAGCAAAGGGTAGCCACTCTCCCTGAATACCGTACTTTTTTTGTATTTCTGACAGAATGTTTTTGCTGTAGGATAGGTGCAGGTCATAATAGGGTAGTCCTTCAAGAACGTTTTGATTTCCACTTCCCCGGTGGGCAAATACAAAAGGATGGTCAGGGTTGTAATTAGCCAAAAATATGTTTTGTTTTTTAAGTTTTTGTAGAGTGGACGGGAATATTTCCATGCCTTTAAACACCCAGATGACATCGGGTTGAAAATCATTTGCTTTTGCTATAAGCTGGGCATTAATCCTCTTATAGATACGGGAAAGGCCCAAACGAAAGGAGACTTTATTAAAAATTGACTGGTAATAAAATTCATGAAAGATGTTGTGCCCGGGGAACAAGTCAGCCTCTATCCCTTCCTGGGCTTGAAAGTAATTCAGGAAATAATTTTCAATGGCCCAGTGCTTATCCGATCCGACGATCAAAATCCTCATTGAATGGCTTGTTTGATCCCCTCTATAATGTTTTCGAAGCTGTATTTTTCTATAATCTGACCGGATAGCTGCCCCATTTTCTGAAGATCTGTTTCAGTTGACAGCATTTTTTCCATTTTTTCCTTCAATTGTTCGACGTCCCCGAAAGGAAAGGTAAAGCCGTTTTGACCTTCATGCACCAGGTCATCTGTACAGCCGACTAATTCTGATACGATTAGTGGCAGATTAAAATTCATGGCTTCGTTGACTACCAGACCCCATGTTTCTCCATAACCAGAGGGTAAGATAAATGCATCAGCCATGGTATAGTATTCGGCGATTTCCTGTTGATTGATAAAGCCGGTTAATGTAATACAATTTAGATTATTCCCCTTTATGTAGGCTTCCATTTCCGATCTCAAAGCCCCTTCTCCGACCAGGATGAGCTGCGCTTTGGGGTGGTTGAGTTGGTGAAAGGCCCGAATTAAATCCATCGGCCTTTTTTTATGGATGTATTTGCCGACAAAAAGAAAAACAAGGGCATCCTCTTTAAGATTATATTTTTTTCTGAGTTCCGTGTTTTGCCCTTTCAGTTGTTCGTATTGATTGCGAAACCTTCGGTTATCGACTGAATAAGGTGTGAAAAACAGCCGGCTTTCTTTAACACTGTGGGCCAGATAAAATTCTTTGTTGGATTGCCCGATGTACAGAAATTTGTGGCAGAAAAATTTAAATAGATTTTTTTTGAATGCTCTCAATAGTTTGGCTTTCCCAACTTCTTGCTTTTGAGGGCTTTCAGCTCTCATTAGTACTGGTAAACCAAATATTTTGGCGGATAGTAATGTCAGAAAGCTTGATACATATCCCCAGCCGTGGATAATAATGAAATCTGGATTTTCTTTTCTTAAAAATGAAAATATCCCAGGGTTGATGAGTCCGAAGAAACGACCTGACACGGCAGGTTGGGGGCTATAATTCTTTACAAAATGATAGTCATACCCTTCGAGTAGTGGTATATCCCATTTGATCTTTTGTCCAAATTGTCGGTCCAATCCTCCAATAGTATGATCTGTGAAATAACAAACTTTCAATTGAATACTACTGTCTGCTTCCAACATTTGCAGTAGTGGAGAAATATATTGGATGGGGTGGGAGAGTACATATGTTATTTTAATCATGCAGGCCTCCTAATTTAGATCCGATTTGAGGGATAATAGGTTTTCGTACAGCAACGAGATATCTTCAATGTTTTGTTCCGGAGCAATTCCTCCTTCATACATCTGTTTGTTAAATGATTCTGGTCTAAAGGGAGCATGTAAGTGTTGGTAGTGGTTTACAAGAATACCATCAGAAAGGAAACCAGCCCAAAAGCTGAAAGTGCTTCCGGCAGACATTATGATCACTTTACTTTTTGACAATAGAGCAAGATGTACGATGTCTAGATCGTCTGGAACTCTTTTGACGTTTTTTAAATTCAAGATTTGACTTAACTCCTCATTTTTTCCGTCCGAAAAAACACTAACCGGTGTATGGTCCCCAAGAATATTTCTGATTTTATTAATCGCAGATTCAAAATAATCCAATGGCGTCCTCGCTCCACCCGTCTTGCTAAAATCTTCTCCTTCTGTGAGAGTCCTGAAATCCCCCATTCTTATATGTATACCTATGACCGGGGTTGAGTAGCCATTCACTTTAGAAATTATTTTAGAAGTAAGGGTTTTCCAGAATGCTTCTTTTATAATAGGACGATAGTTTTTTAAGGTAACAAAGTGATCTTTCCAATGAGGAATTTCTTCAAAATAATAGACGCCAGGCTTATTGATCTTTTGATCACAATGTTTTTGAGGAATTACATATTTGGGCCAAAGTAAAGTAGAAAAAGGGGAGATTAAACGTTCATTCAGAAAATAGCCTTTATAAAACCGCTTACTTTTTTCTCTTCTTACGAAGGGACCTACATGTAACCTTGTTAAGCCTGTAATATAATGTGCACAGTTGTTCTTTTTAGAGAAAACCATCCCCGCTGCCCAACAAAACAACTTATTACCTAGGCCGGCAGAAGGCATTCTGGAAACACTAAGTACCTTTTTATTCATTAATTGAATTTAGATACGTGACTACTTTTTCAAACTGCTTTTCATAGTTAGCCTCCTTCAAAAAAGATTGTCTTGCTGATTTAGAAAGTTCAAAATAATTATCCATTATGTAGTTAAAAGCCTCGAGCAAGGAGTCCCTAGAAAGATTAGTAGGTATGGCCCAGTTGTACTGATTTAGATGTTTCCTGTAATGGGCATTGTCATAATACAAAACAGGCAGCCCAAGAGCTGCGTATTCATAAATCTTGTTAGAAGCTGTAGCTCTTGTACTGTTCATGATGTCATCTTTTGTAAAAATAGCCATACCTATATGGCATTTCCTACTGAAACCAGGTACATCTTGATAGGGAATAAAATCATAAAAAGATACTTCATTAGAGACTCCATTTTTATCAACTAAAGCTTCTAGCTCTTTCTTATATTTTTTTGAAACAGGGCCGTATAGAATTAGTTTCAGAGGTCTTTGCTTAACTTTTTGAGGCAATAGGGAAATAACTTCTTCAAATCCATGCCCTTTGTCAATCATACCTTGGAAAACGATTTTTATCTCAGCGGCCTCATTCTGATGATGGAAAGGTTCAAAAAAATCTTTCGAGGGATAATTGGGGATAAAAAAAAACTTTCCCTTAAAACGATCCATAGGAAAGTAAGCAAGACGCTCCAAAGAAGGCAGTGAAAAAATAGACAGGCTTTCAAAAATTCTTTTTTGCAATTTGACAGCCCACCATGTGATGCTGTACTTTCGAATCTTACTTGATTCAACGACATCATGGTTGTGATACCAAATAATTTTTGTCTCTTGAGTGTTGAAAAGTCTGCTAAGAATGAAATATGAAAAAATGGCTATTGGATCGTACGCTAGTACAACCTGACTATGGGCTTGAGCTTTGTTGATTGTATTTGTAAACCGAAGCCAGTGAAAAAACTTGCTAATCATGGATCTTTTTTCCAGGTTCCTGGTCTTTTCCAATGAGCCTACGGATGTTAGTTTGACATTTGAAGGGTATTGCCAATGACTTTTAAGAAAGTTACTACAGACGACTTCGACTTTTTCAAAATGGTGTGATAATATCTCGATTGCATTTAGAGTCGGAGGATATTTCTCGGGATGAGAGTAAATAATGACTACCAGTTTTTTCTTGTCAAGTTTAGTCATGAATGACTTTGAATTCTACTCCAATATTTAGATTTGGAAAGAAGATTCTGTTAATAGATCTACTATTCTTTGACTGGCTTTCCCATCACCATAAGGATTCTGGCCATTTAGTGCTTCAGAATTACCTAGAAAAGAGTTAAACTCCTTAATGATTAAGTTCTTGTCACTACCTACGAGAACAGCCATTTTCTGTTCCACTCCCTCCATTCGTTCTGAATTCTCTCTCATTACAATTACCGGAGTGCCGAAAGAGGGGGCTTCTTCCTGGATCCCTCCTGAGTCTGATAGGATAACTCCAGACTGATCAATAAGCTTAAGAAGGTCAAAGTAATTAACAGGAGGGATTAAAACGGCATTTGATCTTTTGTTGATGTTAGAAGCTTCTATGACCTGTTTTACCTTTGGATTAGGGTGGCTGACCCAAATGAAATAAGTATCCGGATGTTCACCAATTAAATAATCAACTGCCTGAATTATTTTTTCTAAGTTTTCCCCATGATTTTCCCGGCGGTGGCAGGTTATCAGCACCTTTTTAGATCCTGGCGGAATTTTTCTCAATTTATTATTGTCGTAGGAATGATTTAAAAAAGACGGTTTGTTTTTGATATACTCTAGTGCGTCAACAACTGTATTCCCCACCACTTTTATGGAGCTTTCATCAATGCCTTCCTCAATCAAATGTTTTCTTGAACGCTCCGTTGGTGCGAGGTGCAAATGAGCAGTGATAGAGGCTACCTTTCTGTTGAACTCCTCTGGAAATGGACTAAGTAAATTAAAACTGCGTAGACCGGCTTCCAAGTGGACGAATTTAATGTGATTGTAAAACGCGACCATGGACGAAGCTAGCACTGTAGTTGTATCGCCCTGTGCGAAAATAATTTCAGGTTTTTTATCTTTTGTGTCAACGTAGCCCTGAATTTGTAATAAAGCCCTGGACGTTAATTCAGTAAGATTTTGACCGGCTCTCATGATATCCAGAGAAACATCTGGTTTTATGCCGAATGTATCCCAAAAAGGTTCTAAGAGATCTTTGTGTTGAGCAGTATTGATGACTTCAAAATATTTGTCAAGCTTTCTTTTTTGCATTTCCAAGATCACTGGTGCAACCTTTATTAATTCAGGTCTGGTACCAATGATAAAGGCTATTTTGATATTATCCACGCAATTTATTGATTTAGGTTTGTGAGAGGTTCTTGAGGTTTTCTACTGTAGATTTCTATGCCAACATTTGATCAAATTGGTCCAGATACTTGGAGATATGAAAGTTGCTTTTGAAGTAGTCCATGAGTTGAAATTTACTGCTTTCATCATTTGCCTCATCGATTCCTTTAATGGCATTAAGGACTTCTTTCTGATTATCCATATCAATTAATCTACCTAAACATCTATGACTAAATAAAGGAGTTAAGCCTGGCAGCGGGTGAGCCATTACCGGAATACCATATGACCAATATTCATATAGCTTATTAGGGGCACAAAAGCGATGATTCAACGAAACATCTTTATACAGGATAACTCCAATATCTATTTTCCTGTAATGCTTATCTAGTTCCTTATGGGGAATTTGCCCTATTACTTTTATATTATTTAAGGCATAAGAATTGATCAATTCCAGTACTTCTTCTTTAAGGAAACCAATGAAGTGAATTTCGAATTTTTCTTTAGGTAATGATTTGATTGCCTCTAAAAATGCTTTTATGTAATGATCCATTCCCACATTTCCAATATGGCCAATAATGGTCTTTTCCTGGCTAGAAGCATTTTCTTTTAGGGCAATTTGATTATTATTTGAATTAGGCATTATAAGGGTATGTGTCTTTTCATTCACAGGAAAGACTTCTTTAAAATAAGCCAGCCGGTTTTGTTCAGGCATTATAATAATGTCTATTCGATCAGATTTTTTTGCTGAAAAGTTAAACAAGAAACGATCTATCCTATTAGCTCTGGATGGTTCAAAGAGTTCAATTTGATGATAAATAATCTTTAGACGGAACCATTTTTTGAATAAAAGCCCCAATGATAATATAAACCAATCAATGGTATAGATTACGATCTTGTTTTTTCTTTTGTTTAGCAATACTCTGGACAAGAATATCAGTGACCACAAGTATTTTCGCAACTTCTGAAAAAAACTCTGACTGTTCAAAGCCTTGTAATCTTTGAACTTGATGAGACTGAAATGACTGTCAGAATGTTGAAAAAAGTTGGAATAGCTTTCTACGTCACAGTGGAAGCTTATTGTTTCTCCCTTCTCATTAAAATAATTAAAAATATATTGGATGATAGGGATGCCCGTAAAGTTATATGCAGAAGCAAATAAAAAAGTAGGTTTTATAAAAGCTGGTTTTCCGGTTTTTTTTTCTGACAACATGTCTGGAGTATAGTAATAAGTTTTTAGGGGACCTATCTAAACATTTTGGATACCCTGGCTTTAACTTTCAAGGCAGCTAAAAAGCCTATAAAATTGGATAAAAGCTGAAAGTATTTACCTCCAACTTTTGGTTGATCCTTTACTCTAAGTCTTTTAATATCATTAAGGGCTCCTTTTGCCAGATCTGGATAAAGGTGATAGTACCAGTAAATAAAATTCATGTAATTGGAGGCACAAGCAAGTCTGACAGCGTCATCATCTCTTTGAACTCTCATATGCTTTTCATTAAGTCTGTAACTTTTTAGGATATCAGCTGCAGCATCATAGGATTTCTGTTGACTTATATTACTTTTTTGAGGTTTTCTATAGTATAGTTTAGCTTCTTTTACAAACTTGAGCGTTTGAGCCTGAAGTAGAATTCTACAAAAGAATTCGCCATCTTGATTAATAGAGAGGCTTTCGTCCCAATATCCTGCCAGTTCAATAAGTGGCCGAGGCGTGAGCCAACAGGAAGTCACCATCATCCCTTTACCAGACCATGCATCTATTAGCCATTGAGTGGGGTCTTCATAATCTTTCCATGTCCCATTGGAAGAAAAAGTGGCGTCCTTGGTATCATCTGTGAAGTGAGTCCACCCACAAAAAGCTACCGTTCTAGGAAAATCTTGTTCAATAGCTTTATACTGTGCTTTTATTTTATTCTCCGATAGAATATCGTCTGCGTCTAAAAACTGGATATATTCGCCACTAGACAGGCGATAGCCATAGTTTCTGGCCGAATTAGCTCCTTTACCTGTATTTGCTAATAGTTTGATAATTGGATAATCCTTTGCTACTTCATTTACAATTTCCCAGGTATTATCCGTAGAATGATCATCAACGATTATTATTTCATGTAAAATACTTAGATCCTGTTTCAGACAACTCTCAATCGTAGGCAGGATCACCTCCTTTACATTATAGGCAGGAATAATTATCGACACTTTATTCATAAATCAGCCTGGCTACTTATTTTATTATTGAGCCACTTTTTTAAGGCTAAAGTTTTTTTGAAGCCCAAAACTTGAGAAAATAGCTGAAAAACTTTGCCTCCGGCAAGCGGCTTATTTTTGATGTTGAGGTTTAAAAGTCTTTCTTCAGCCTTGTCAGCCAATTGAGGATACCTCGAAAACGTCTGATAGATGAAATTCACATAGTTGTGTGCACAGGCCGTTCTGACTTCTATGCTATCCATGATCGATCTTATTTGTTCCTCATAACTGATGTAGCTTTGAAGGAGTGATAGTTGATGACGTAAACTATTTTGAGTGCTAAGGTTTTGAGGTCCTGGTTTGCGATAGTATACATGGGACTCTTCAACGAAAAGAATCTTCTCCGCTTTGAGAATGACTCTTGCGAAATATTCACCGTCCTGATTCTTGAGTAAGTTCTCATTCCATGGTCCTGCTTCTGATAAAAGCTTTTTAGGACACAACCAACTGGAAGAAGCCATCATCTGACCATTCGTCCATGCATCTATTAGCCATCGGATGGGGGTATCATAATCTTGCCAAAGTATGTTTGAGTTGAATGATGCTTCCTTAGTGTTGTCCTTAAAATGTGCCCAGGGACAGTTGGCAATGGTTCGATGAGATGCTCGTTTGAGGCCACAGATTTGAAGACTGATCTTGTTTTTTGACAGGAGGTCATCTGCATCCAGGAACTGAATATAATTTCCACTTGATTGGACCAATCCATAATTTCTGGCACAGTTAGCTCCTTTTTTGGGGTTTATAAGTAATTTGATTTTTGAGTGCTTTTTGGTGTAAGAATCAACGAGGCTTCTGCTATTGTCTGTAGAATGATCATCAATAACAAGGATCTCTCTTATCAAGTCATCCTTTTGAGCTAAACAACTATCGAGAGTTGCTGAAATGTGTTGTTTTGCATTATACATCGGTATGATGATCGAAACTTCACTCATCTTTATTCCGGTAGCCTAAAAAAGTCAAATATTCAGAAAGCTCTTTTTCAATATAATCCAATTGTTGACCTGAGAAAAAGTGCTCATAGGAATTTGGCTTTCCAAGATAGCTCGATATATGATTACCATGCCATTGAGTGACAGCATCATGATCATTAAAACCAGCCAGTTTACTTATCTTTTTTTCATAAACATTTTTGACCCTATATTTTTCTTTCAAATAGGCCCTTTTGGTAGCTGGAATCTCAATATTAAAGTAGGATTCTATGGAATCAAAGATCAAATCAAAATCTTCATAAAAATCCTCATATTTTAGTTTTAAGACATAAGGATGATTAAAAACGCTCACTAGGTCATCCAAACCATATTTTTTTAATGCCTTTATCTGCTCATAAATATTAACTTCCGTAGGCTTCATGTCATACCTTTGCATGGAAGACCTCAGGCAGTCGATAGGATTTCGATAGGTAATAACCACTCTGGCTTTTGGATCTTTCCTGATTTGGATATTGTGCCTTTTTAAGACATTTCTGTATGGAAATACATCTAGCAATATTTTATGTACAAGTGTTTACCACTCCTTATTGGGCTAAACTGAATGACTTTATAAGAGCTTAATCGTCGTAGTTTGGCTTTTACTTTTAGAAGCATATTGGGTGCAGAGTTTTTGTATAATACATGGGGAATTATGGGAACCCTTCCCGCTCCCCTCATTGATCTGAAGTGGATTTGTAGAGTTTTTGATAGACCTTAATCAAATTTTCAGTCTGGACCTTAACATCAAATCGATCTTTTAGAAACTTTAATCCCTCAACTCCCATCTGCGTTATGAGTTCAGGTTGGTCAACGAACTTGATAATGGCTTCGTGAATGCCTTTTGCGTTTTTTTCTTCCACCAGAAAGCCCGACTTACCTGGTAAAAAGCCTTCTGGAATTCCTCCAGCCTTACTTCCAATTACCGGAATTCCGCATGCTTGAGCTTCCTGGAGGACGAGGCCTTGTGCTTCGGCATTTCCATCTTTTGTTGTTATGCTTGGGAGAATGAATAAATGAGTCTTCTTATACAAATGAATTAGCTCTTGTTGAGGTTTGTAACCTAAGAGGGCAACTTGCTCCTCTAGTTGGTTAGCCTTAATTAGATTAGTTAACTCTGTTTTTAATGGCCCCTCTCCAACAATACTATACCGGAATTTAACATCAGGATGACTTCTTTTTAGCAATTCCATGGCTGAAATACTGTACTGTAGCCCCTTCACTTCCCTCAAACTAGCTACTGAAAGAATTTCGAGTGTTTCATTGCGGGCATATCGTTTTTTCTTAAATGGAAAATCCTTTATGTCAATACAGGAATGGATAATGTTTATTTTAGTAGAATCAAAGCCAAGTTTGACGGCGTTATTTTTTGTGTAGTCAGTGTTGGCTGAAAAAGCATCGCCTTTTTTAATAAGAAAGTCGTAATAGTCTGATTCTACCCTTTTGGGAAGATCATTAATGCCATATCCTCTGAAAGACGTAAAAACTTTTCCATTTAAAATGCCTAAGTCTCGAAGGATACAACCCCAGATTCCCATGGGAGCAAACTGACAATGAATAATGTCATAATTTTCGTGCAATCCTAATAAGGGGTAGACGGCAAAAATTACTCGGAATGCTTTCCTGGTTCTCCCATATTCTTTTTTGAATAGAGCATTTCGAAAAACTCTGGGATATTTCACCAGTGTAAAAAAGGAGCGCCTGAAACCTTCCCATCTCCAATAAATGGCATTGAGGATTCTCGGGCTGTTGTCAAGGTTGGGAACTTCGCCCAAAAAAAAGGTTTTCTCTAATAATTTATAATCCAGGATTTTTTTGTGAAGTTGATTAGCATCGATTTTCCCTTTATTGAGCGCAAATATTTTTACCTGTACACCCGCGTCTATTAAACCACAGATTTGATTTAAAACAGGTACTTCTGTTTTTGAAGGAAAAGTTTCTATAAGAATAGCCACTCTCATCTAACAAATACGGAAAAAGTTTTTTGAAACAGACTTTTGATATACTGCATTATGGGTTAACTTTGGTTTTGATCAGTTGCTGATAGAATTTCTTATGCATTAGACCAATTTGCTTTAAATTACAATGGTTTGCTGCCCAGTTGAAATTTTTTGCTCCATATCCCTCTAAAGCCAGTTTTATACCTTTCTGCATGGCATTTTGGATGCTGGTGTAATCCTTTGGATCAAATACAGGATTGCCTGTCTGCCTCAATATTTCTCCTATGTTGCCGTTATCTGGGCCGATAACTACCTTCCCAAAGGTGAAACCGAGTGGAATATTACCGGAATTCAACTGATCGATCCTTTGAATGATCAGTACATCTGCTGCATTTAGATAAAGTTGAATCTCTTCTGATGGGACGAATTGGTCTCTTATGTTGATCCTTTTGAATCGGTAATAATTGTAACTAAAAAATCGGGCGAGTACTCTTCTTACATATCTTAATGGATACCTTCTAATGCTTTCTCTTGCAATTTCAGTTAAAATACCATTGCTGAAAACTAATTTTTTACTTTTCACCTGACAATTTAGAAAGCTGCTTATAACCATATCTTGCTCTTCCCTTTCTCTAATATTGCCGAAAACAAGGAATACCCTGTCTTTGTCAGAAAGCCCTAATCTTTTTCGAGAGTTGGATCTTGTGGTATTATTGGAAAGGTCTTTGTACCACGGATGCGGGATAACGGCATGTTCACAATCCGTCAGATCCGGATATCTTAGCCGGAACTCCTTCTGACTGAAAGAACTAAAGTGTATAATGCCATCTGCTTTTTGATAAACAGTACGGTATAGTTCTTTATTAAGCGGGAAGTAAGTATGGGGTTCGTAGTTATGTCTGGTGACAATAATTTTGCTTCCTCTTTTTTTCCAGCCGGCCAGCCTTTGCTCTAAATCACTTAAATTTTTGATGGTCGGTTCTTTCCAGAGAAGTAGCGACTCGGGCCATTGGATATGTATGATGTCAAAATGTGAAATGTGGTCTTCCCAAAAGGTGGAAAAAGAGCTGTGTACATCCTGCCCAGCTTCTTTGAGTCCACGCAGAAAATTATCGGTTACGCTGTTGGGGCGATTGGGATCTATGGCGAATAGGACTTTCACCTTTCAATTACTTTAAATAACTTCTTGATACCTCTGTATAATTTACCCGGCATAGAATCCGCCATTCTTTGCCATTTTCCCTTTAGCTCGATGTAGTCGTCCACAAGACGCATTAGATCATGCTGCGCTATTTGTCGTCCACCGTGTTCAGAAATAACTAAGGCAACTTCTGCAGCTGTTCTTTCCTTTTCTTTTGTTGTTTTTGCCTGGGAATGCCCAACAGCAATAGCTAATTTTTCTTGAATAGGAGCGAAATTGATTTTTTTGGCCATTCTAAGCCAAAGGGCTACGTCCATACAATATTCTAACTCCAAGTCTAGCGGCCCTGCTTCTTTCCAAGCCTTCGAAGTAAAGAAGCAGGCAGGTTGCAAAAAATTTCCTTTCCCATCCGGCTTACTTGGATTTCTCCAGTGGTAGAAACTTTCAAGCGATAGGTCAGAAAGCCATGAGTGATATATTAGATTGCCCATTTCATTTATTTTATCCGCCCTTCCAACCCATGCCTGAACGGCTTTGTCCGTATTATTGACATAAGCTAAGGCAACTGTTTTTAGAGCACCTGGTAAATAGTAATCATCTGTATTCAGCCAGGATAATATTTCTCCGGTGGCTTTTTCGAAACCACGGTTGATGGCGTCACTTTGACCGGCATCAGCTTGGCTGGCCCAATAGGTTATTTCAGGATCATATTTTTTTATAATCTCTACGGAACCATCAGTACTCCCTCCGTCCATAATTATGAATTCCAGGTTTGGATAGTTCTGAAGCAGTACAGATCTGATAGTTTTCTCTATAAACCGTGCTTGGTTGAAACTTGGAGTGATGATTGAGATTTTGGGCCAATTGATGCTCTCATTGTACTCAATAGGGCTTTTCTCATTAGTCCATGGCCAGGTGTTTTCCAAATCTGAATATTATTTAATGACTGCTGCAATCTGGATTGTAGGAAAATTAGTTTTTATCGGAAAATTTCCACTTTCTCTTTATTTTTTCAATCTCTTCTTCTGAATAGAAATGACGCATATACTTTGAAGTTTGCATCTGTTCAAAATACCAGTTTGGAAGGCTAAGTTTTTTGAACTGCTTGTAAGTATCTGAATAATTTTTTTCGGCACCTACATTTTCATTACTAATAGCAAATTCTCCCAGAGACATAAACTCTTTAATCACTTCTTCTTTTATGGAATCCTTCAAATCGTGTTTCATCAAAAGTAGCTCTATATTTCCTTTTTTCATTGTAATATGCCCAAGAGAAGGGAAAGGATATTCATATACATCAATATCAAAGTGCTCTTTTATGTGTTCATCAAACCACTCTAAAGGTACATGGTGAGGGAAATCAGAAAGGAAGATATCTTTTAGCTCTTCCATAGAGAAAGTATGATCTTCAAACTCAACCCCGGTGGATCTTTTAAAATTGTGAAAAAAGGAAGAGATGTTTCTACCAATGGGTTCTCTTACTAGAGATATTATTTTTATTGATCCCTGGTCTTGTCGGAAATATTGGTAAAGTGCACGAACGCCTGCTTTATAATGTGTGCTTTCAAAGGTATGGCCGTGGTAAACCTCTCCATCATAATATTTTTTTAGCGATTTATATACACTAGTGGAGGCTACTTTACCCATCTGATAAACATAAACAGGCGTTTTTTTACGAATCCTTTCTAAAGCGGCCTGATAGGTTTGGGCAGTACGGCGTTGTGCTATCCAATTACTTGTAATTGGGAGCTGGTCTAGAAGTCTTAAAAGATTACTTTTTATGTTTTGAGCCATTTTCAAAATAATAATTTCAAATTTTACTTTGGAATAATAGTAGAGAGGATAAATGTTGTGGCCTATCTGCTATATATTAACTATGAGGGGCATTGAGGACGTCAGAAAATGATAAATCATGCCCTTCCGCTTCAATGAATGGGCGCCAGAAGTCCAAATCATACCTCCACCAGGCATGACAGCCAAAGGGCAGTTGATTGTTGTTCAACTCAAAGGTTCTGGAAGGATACATCTCCATACCAAACAAGAGAGCTTCTTCAGGACTGGGTACTTTAAACCAACCAAAATTCCTATTCGCATAATACCCCCAGAAAAGATCTTCATGCTTGGGGAAATCATTAAATAAATGGAAAGTATTATTCGAAACGGTTAAATTCTTAAGGATTCTGTAAAGCTTTTTGAGTGGATTAGATTCATTTGAATTCAAATGGTTTCTAATCACTTCTTTAGGTGATTTTATGTATGAAAACCTGTTTAAAACCTTTAACGCACTTTGAACATTTCTTAAAGAAAACCCTCCATTGCCAACTCCTGAAAAAGGAGCACCTTCTTCTGCCTTACTCCAGCCTTCAAACCAGGGAGCTCCTACATAATCATAACCCTGCTTCATCCAATGGTCGAGATCATCTTTGAAAACAAAGGCATCGGGTTCGTAGTAAAGGATGTACTGAAATTTTGAATATCGCTTGTACAGAAAGGGTTCAATCTTGAGTCGGTTGAAGTTTTTATAAGTGCTCTGCCATTTAGGGGCAATAAAATCAAACTTTGCTGAATTCAGGAATTCATCGTAATCCTCAGTGTTTAACCCCTCCGGACAAATAAAAAAAATAGGATACTTCCCCAGTACTTTAATGCATTGGCGTAAGGATATCTTTTCGTACTGAGATAGCTTTTCTTTGTGGGAGATGATGAGTATAGCAGCTTTTCCTTTCATTTTATTTAAAAATTGGGAAATAATTGAGGATGGTTTTTAATGAAAGTGTTAAAGCTATACGTGGACTACACTGAAACAATAATTTTAGGAGTGCTATTTTCTTAAGTCGGGTTTTGAGCTTTGACTTTTCGTTTAACCTGGTCGAAAGAACTTTTTTCCACCAAAAACTTAAGATGGCTTTCTTTTTAGTCTCTGAAATATCCGGCAAAGAAAAAATGGTTTTACATATATGAATTCCTTCGATCAAACGAAGGCTGCTTTTTTCTGCAGAAAAAGATACATTGTTTGGATGGCGTCTAAAAAAATTGAGCTTTTCATTCAAAAAATAAAAATCGCTCTTTTTAAGTATTTCAGCCCAGAATATCCAGTCACCACAATATCTCATATTAAGGATGTGGTCTATATTTTCTGGGACAAACTTTTTTCGAAAGACGACTGAACTGGCGTTATGAATGGAGTTGCGATAAGCCATTGATTCTAATAATTCTTCTTTACCGGCTCTCCTAAAAGTTTCTCTATAAATAGATTTATCTAATATGGCCATTCCGTTTTCGTCCACAAATTCTGATCTACAGGATACGATTCCAAGTTTAGGGTCGCTCTCTAGAATAGCTATCATTTTTTCTAGAAATCGAGGATCCGCCCAATCGTCACTTTCTGCTATCCAAATGTATTCTCCTTTGGCAAGCTGTATTCCTTTCAACCATTGTTTGAAAGGACTGCCGCTGTTTTTCTTATTAATTAGGAAGTGTGATACATGAGGGTGTTTTGAAAATTTTTCTAGTATTAGCTTGCTATTATCTGAACTGTTATCATCCATCAAAATGACTTCAAATTCCTTGTTAGATTGAATGAAAATACTTTCAAGTCTTTTCTCTAGGAATTTTTCATGGTTATAATTGGGGACGATTACAGTAGTTTTTGTATCAATAGTGCTTTTTTTTGATTTAATGAATACTGCATGGTCGATTTGGAATAATGACGGTTTAAACTTCTCCAATTTTTATCTTAATAAATTCTTTAAATGTTTTTAGTTTTCGGTAAGTTGAGGATAAACTTCTTTTGTCATATTTGATAAATAAAAAATTTTTATCGTTAGAGAATTTTGAATCTCCAAAAGTTGAACTAAAACCTCCATCTGCATAAGAGGCAATTATAAGATTAACGTATTGTGTAGCAACTTTAGGATCTCCGAAGCATCTTAAGTTAAAATCCCAATCTGCCCACGCTTTATATTTAGTACTAAATAAACCCATTTTATTGAAAAGGTTTTTTTTGAAAAAAATAGCCTGATGACAAATATTTTTCTGCTTTAATTTGTGAAAGTCAAAAGGGCCGTCGTAAATACCATTAAACCTTTCACTTATCACATTCCCATAAATAATATCTTTATCAGGGTTGTTTTTAATAGCTCCAGAAATCTGACTTAATACATCATTTGAATAAAATGTATCATCAGCTCCGATAAAATAGAGCCATTTTCCCTTTGCTATTTTTATACCTTTGTTCATTGCATCATATATTCCTTTATCTTTTTCTGAAATCAGAAAAAGGTTAAATTGATCAAGAGTATTATTAAAATCTTGAATGACTTGAATTGTTGAGTCTTGCGATGCTCCGTCTACAATGATTATTTCAAAATCATTAAATGTTTGTTCTTTTATACTATTAAGTACATCCTGTATAGTTGATTCGGAGTTATATGTTGGCATGATAATACTAAACAAAGGCATTTCTCAGGGTTTTCCGGCAATTTTGAGAGGTTCTCAAATGAAGAACGTATGTTGGATTTTAAAAAATAGACCTAATCCATTTTTATTTACTGAACATTATTTGATTTAAATCAGCTTTAATCTCTTCATTCAAGATGTCTATTATTTCATTTTTTTTGATTTCTATTCTTATTTTTTTCTTGTCGTGAAGAATGCTGTTTATTGAACTATTTTCTTTTAAAGGGTTTATTTGGATCAAATTTCCTACTTTTTCAGCTTTTTTAATTAAGGAAAAATTGATGAGTTTTCTATGATAATCGGTCGTTACCGGCTTATTTATTATTGTATTTGATGATTGAATGAGAGACCCCTCAAAAATGGGGTTAGATGGATGATAAATAGCGGCATTTCCAAACCCCATTTTTTGGGCAATCTTCTGTAGTTCAGACATATTTTCGAAACTTATTAGAAAGTTAGAATTTTTATTACTTTCCAAGAAATATTGCATTGCAACTTTGTTCATGACATACCAGTAAATTAAGTTTTTGAATATTGGATCTTCTTTATGGAGTTCAAATTTTTTTTTTGAAAATTTATTGTTTAATTGTTCAAATTTTTTTTGTATTTGAGACCAGTAAGATTTATAACATGATGGTGCATACCTCGAACCAATAGAATAGAAATCCCAATCTAGGGGCGTAACAGATTTTAATACACTATAAGCATCTCGAAATATTATTATTGTAAAATCTGGATTTATAATTTGATTTATTGCAGAAATTCTTCCATTCCCTCGGATAAATTTAGAAACTGAGGCAATAGAGGATGGGCAAAGATTTCCTAAGTATGATACATGTTTTTTGCTTAATTCCTTTGTAGAGCTTACAAATTGTGGTGTGTTTACATGGTGTTTTATTCCTTCTTGAGATAATACTCCATTCCTGTTTTTCCATAAATATGGTTCATAGTTTAAATGAACTTCACCATATTTTTCGGCCATTAAAAAAGCTATATAGAGTTGAACAGCTTTAGTCCCAGAACGACCAACTCCAAATATATTTACCCTCATCTAAGAAATTTTTTTCCAATTGTGAGGAGCCATAATAAAACCATCTTCTCCAATTCTTAGTCTTTTTGACCCCTTATAAATATTTGAATAGTGAACAGTAAAAGGAAATGCATTATCGATTCTTAGAATTCTTTTTATGTTTGGAGATGTCACCTCTAATCCAATATAGTAGTCACCCTCAATTAGATTTAATTGTTTTATATCTAATTGAAAAGTGCATTCTCCTTTCATTGGAAAATTTTTTGTACTCCAAATAGGAGAGGTAGAAGTTTTAAAAATTAATACTTCATCGGTAGAGTAAATTTTACAAACTATTGCAATCCTTTCATGGAGTACTTTACTGAAAAAAGTAAAATGAAATACTTTATCGAAGTAACCGATTTTTTTAATCAGTATTGTTTCAGAATATATTTGGTACGATTTTTTTTTCAGATATGGTTTTTCATTTAAAGATCCTTTTGAAAGGTACCTATTGACTATGAATTCGGTTGGTCCATGTTCTTTAATAACACCATTATCTAATAGAATACTTTTTGAACACAACTTCTTAACACTTGCCATATTATGGCTAACGAATAATACTGTTCTTCCTCCTTCTTTACTTACCTCCTTCATCTTTCCAACAGCCTTTCTTTGAAACTCTGCGTCCCCAACAGCCAATACCTCATCCACAATTAATATTTCCGGCTCCAAGTGAGCCGCTACCGCAAACCCAAGTCGAACGGTCATTCCCGAAGAATACCTTTTGACGGGGGTGTCTAGATATCGCTCTACGCCTGCAAAGGCTACAATTTCGTCCAATTTACTGGACACTTCTGCCTTAGACATTCCTAAAATAGTACCATTCAGATAAATATTTTCTCTACCAGTTAGTTCCGGATGAAAACCAGTTCCCACTTCTAAAAGAGAAGCAATTCGTCCCTTAGCTTTGATACTCCCAGTAGTCGGAGCCGTTACTTTACTGAGCAGTTTCAGAAGGGTACTTTTCCCTGCTCCATTTTTTCCTATTATACCCAATACTTCCCCTTCTTTCACTTCAAAATTGATATCCTGCAACGCCCACACATATTCACTATTACCTCTCGAGGCTCGGTCGTTGGTTTCGCCGATTTTCAGATAGGGATCTTCTTTTCCTCTAACCAAATGCCACCATCTGTTGATATCGTGAGAAAGGGTGCCGGTGCCGACGAGGCCGAGGCGGTATTGTTTGGAGAGGTTTTCTACTTTTATAACGGTTTTTGACATATTCTTTTCTTCAACGCGGAGGCGCAAAGCAACGCCAGGCGAATTCATTAAAATTAGACGGTATCCATGAAGTTTTTCTCTGTACGATTAAAAATTACGATGCCTGCAAGCATTAAGGCCACCATAAAGCAAAAGCTATAGGCCAGATGCCCCCAAGAGAAGGTGCCCTGTCCCAGGAATCCATATTTAAAGGTTTCAATGACGGAAGTCATAGGGTTAAGTGCTGCCACCCACTGGTATTGCTCCGGGATCTGACTTAATGGGTAGATCACGGGGGTGGCGTACATAGCTAACTGAACACCAAACTGGAGTAGGAATATTAAGTCTCGATATTTGGTCGTCATAGAGGTGATAACCAGACCAAATCCCAGTCCCAAACCTGCCAGCAAAACCACGAGTAATGGGAAAAGAAGGGCGTAAGCGTTCACTTGTGCTGTAGAACTTACAAACTCAAAATATATATAGAATCCTGCAAATAGTAGGAGTTGTATGGCGTATTTGATCATGTTAGAAATGACAATACTTAAAGGCGTAACCAGGCGAGGAAAATAGACCTTTCCAAAAATCCCCTGGTTGCTTCTAAAAGTGCCGGATACACTTTTCAGGCAGGAGGCAAAATAATTCCAGTTGGTAATACCGGCCAGATAAAATAGCATGGGGGGAATACCATCGGTGGAGATCTTGGCTATCCGGCTGAAGACGACGGTGAACATCAGCGTGGTTAGAATGGGTTGAACCAGGTACCAGAGGGGCCCTAGTACGGTCTGCTTATACATGGCTACAAAGTCCCTTCGAACAAAGAGTAGTAGCAAGTCCCGATATTGCCAGACTTCTTTGAAGTTGAGCTCAAAGAGGGATTTCCTGGGGGTGATGATGGTGTCCCATTGTTCGACGGTGGTGTTGTCGGGTAGTTTGTTCATTTTTTAGCTTAGCATTTTTTTGACACAGACTTCAACTGACTTTTACGGATATTTACTGTCGGACCTTACCAAATTAATGACCTGTCTTTTATTACAGTTTCATTTAAACGGATGCGCTGCCAGAGGCAATTTAGCCAGCGGATGATAGTTGTCGGTCAGGCCGATGGGCTGGGTTTTACGGATGTCGTGTACAATTTGGATGGCTTTTTGGGCTTCGCGCAGGCGAAAGCCGCCGCCGTTGAGCACATCTTCATAGGAGCGGGTGTGGAGTTCATTGAAGCCCCCGCTGAACTCGAATTCTTGTCCTTCGATCAGCAGAGAGCGGTAGGTGCGGGCACCGCTTTCTTTGATGTGCTCGGGGATGACATCGTAATTGATGCTCAGGAACCATCGTACGCGAGCGCGTTCCAATTCGAGATAGCCGGCCGCGCGGTCGTGTGTGTGCAGGTGTACGACATTCTCTTTAAGATCGCCGAAGATCCACATCAACATATCGAAAAAGTGTACACCTATGTTGGTGGCGATACCGCCTGACTTACTGATGTCTCCCTTCCAGGAGGTGTAGTACCAGTGGCCGCGGGAGGTCAGGTAGGTCAGATCCACATCGTAAACTTTATCTTTGGGGCCTTCGTCTACTTGTTTATTCAATTCGATCACGCTGGGGTGGAGGCGGAGTTGCAGGATGTTGAAAATTTTTCCGCCGGTTTCGTTTTCGATCTCTTCCAGAGCATCGATGTTCCAGGGATTCAGTACGAGGGGTTTTTCGCAGATGACGTCGGCGCCGACACGCAGGCCGAAGCGGATGTGAGCGTCATGCAGGTAATTAGGCGAACAAACGCTCAGATAATCCAGTTGTTTTCCTTTCCGTCTGAGTTTTTCGATATGGCGGTCAAAACGTTCGTATTCAACAAAAAAATCTGTATTGGGAAAGTAGCTGTCGATAATGCCCACCGAATCGAAAGGATCCAGCGCAGCGATCAGTTGATTGCCGGTATCTTTAATCGCTTTCATATGCCGGGGAGCTATATAGCCGGCGGCCCCGATCAGTGCGAAGTTTTTCATTACCTGGATTTAGTAACAATATTATTTTTGAGGTAATAGGTTGCTCCGGAGGCCAGGCAGGGAGCTTTTCCCTCCCGGTCGAAATTCAGGCGATGGCCGTGCTCACTCATCCAGCCAATCTGCTTGGCCGGATTACCGACCATCAGGGCATAATCGGGCACGTCTTTTACGATCACCGCTCCTGCACCAATAAAGGCATAGCGGCCAATGGAGTTGCCGCATACGATGGTGGCATTAGCGCCAATGCTCGCCCCTTTTTTGACAATCGTTTTCTGGTACTGATTCTTTCGGTTCACGCCTGCCCGGGGGTTGATCACGTTGGTGAATACCATGGAAGGGCCGAGGAAGACTTCATCTTCGCAGATCACGCCCTCATACAGCGAAACGTTGTTCTGAACTTTCACCCCATTGCCAATGAGGACGTTGTTGGCTACGAATACATTTTGACCCAGGCTACAGTCTTCGCCAATGACGGCCTTCGGCATGATGTGGCAGAAGTGCCAAACTTTGGTATTATTGCCGATCTGTGCTCCGTTGTCTACTACAGCAGTCTCGTGTATATAAAAATCAGCCATATATTAAAGTTTCACCTAATATTTTGCTATTTAATATACTACCAAAATTTTATTTAATATCAAGCTTTCCTTCATTGGATAATATTTCTCTGAGCTGTTTGAGATGAGCAGGTGTACAATAAAAATCCTGTTCCTCATTAAATTGGGTATATTCAATAACGTGATGTTTTATGTTAAGGGCATTGGATATCTGGAAAAAATAAAAGGCATCCCTTTTGGGTCTTTCCTTTGGAAAAAACTCGATAATAGTAGCTGAAGGCTTCGAAAAAATAATGTTGGTTAGCCCCGCTCCGTGCGTTCCAATAATGATATTCGCATTCTGAAATAATTCAACCTGATCTTTAAAGTCTAATTTTTCAAGAATGACAAGTTTAAGGTTAAATTCTGTAAGTTGTTGTAGAATTTCCTTCTCATTTAGGATTTTGCGTTGATGGGCTAAATTCCTTGAAAGGAGAATGTTTTCTCCTCTTTTCTGTGTTTTTTTTGCTTTTCCCTGAGCAATAGAATTAATCTTGATCAAATTTTTAGGGGAATATACATTGTGCATCTTGGTTTTTTCTGATCGCATGAAGGGAAAAGAAAGTATAAGGCATTCTTTTGTTTTATATCTCTTTTTATTGGCTATTACCAATTGATTGGGGTTGATATCGAATAAATAAGATAGACTTTGAGGAATAAAATCTGGTGGATTAGGTCCAATGAAGTATTTAAAGTTTTGGATTTCACTTTTTGTCATATCAACTAATCTTCCAAGACTTTCCAATATCCAGTGGAAGTAATTTTTTTCCAAGTGATTTGATAAAGGGACTACTTTATCTAAAGATTGATAAGGGATAAAAGACCTAAAATAGATCAGGTGATTGGAATATAGTTTATTCAGATAGTGCCTTTGAAAGATAGTACATTCGAGAATAACTTTTTTATTTTCATTTACCACGATTCCTCTTCCGATTATTTCGCATTTTTTAAAGGTTTGTTTAAAAGCGGGAGGCAAAGTAAAGGCCTCAAAATCTAGCCAGGATGGCTGCTCACCATAATAGTAATAGTTTGACTGGGTTCGAATATCTACCTCTTCACTCTCAGAAGTAGAATAGATTTTATTCTTTTTAGCACCACTTCTGAGGTCTTGAACCTTTATTCTGTGGTCAAAGAGAGTTGAAAATCGGTTGATTTTATAGCGAAAATATTGATTGATATTCACCAGTTTTTATCTAAGTGTGCTTGCTATTAACAAAAGTCAAATGTATAAAAGCAAGCTGTGTTTTTGGGTCAAAAATCTTGTTAGCCAGAAATGATTAATTCATTGAATTATGAATTAATTTCGAGTAAATACCTTCCATCGTCTCTTCTTTTTCTGGTCATCATCGTAATACCCATATCCATGTCCATACCCATAACTATACCCATAACTATACCCATAACTATACCCATAGCCATAAACACTTTTTTTCTTCACCCCATTCAATACGATACCCATTTTAGGGAGCTTATTGTTTTTATAAATATCATCGATCATTTTGATGAGGCCCTTTTTTGTTTTACCGGAACGAACAGCAATGATAGATTTATCTACCATATCCTTAAATAATAAGGCATCAGTTACGAGTCCAACAGGAGGCGTATCGATGATGATGCGGTCATACCTTTGTTTGAGGTAGTTAAACAACTCTTTGGCTTGGGGCAGCATTATCAATTCAGCTGGGTTGGGTGGGATGGCGCCGCAACTGATGAAGTTAATATTTTCATAATTTGGAATAGGCCGGATAATTTCTTCAATTTCGGCACTGCCAACCAGATAGTGAGTCAAGCCAAGGCCTTCCCGCGATCCTACGAGATATTCTGAAAGCTTTGGTTTCCTCAAATCAAATCCTAAGAGGATGGTTTTTTTACCGGAAAGGGCTTCGCTTATGCCAAGGTTAATGGTAATGAAGCTTTTTCCTTCTCCACTTACCGAGGATGTGACCAAAATAGTTTGATGGTCATTATCAGAGGTTTGGACGTATTGAAGGTTGGTTCTGAGTAGTCGGAACATTTCGGCGATGGAAGAGCGACTACTTTTTTGTATAACGATAGCTTGATTTTTGGGAGATTGTCCGATAGAGCCAAGAAAGGGGGTACTGGTAATCGCTTCAATATCCTGTCGATTGTAAACATTATTGTCCATGAAGTAGATGCCCAAAATGATTCCTGCTGGAATGGCTAGGCCCAAGAAAATACTTAGGAGAAAGTATCGCTGGCGGTTGGGGGCCACTATGCCATTACTAATCACCGGTTCCAGAATGCGCAAGTTGGAAACCTGGGCCGCTATTGAAAGAGCGGTCTCTTCTCTTTTTTGCAGCAAGTAAAGAAACAGTGACTCTTTGATCTGCTGCTGTCGCATGATCTGTAATAATTCTCTTTGGTTGGTAGGAATGGTATTGATTTCTTCCTCTAAAGGTTTAACTCTTTCTTGGATGAGAGCTCTCTTTTTCTTTATTTCATCGAAGAGAGTATTAATACCCAGGGTGATGTTTTCTCTCAGAAAGTCTAATTCTTCGTCAATAGTGGCATAAAAGGGATTATCCGGAGTAGCGGTTTCAAGGAAATTTCTTTGCTTAAAAAGCAAATTGTTATAAGTATTAATATTATTCAAGAGATTTCCGGCGATCATCTCCGATGTGATTGGAAGAATGGAGTATCTATTGGAATCTTCCAACATATAGTTCATGAAGTTTTTTAAGAGTTCTTCATTGACTTGAAGGTTGACCAACTCCGATTCCGCGGAATTAACTTTATTTAAATACTCCTGAGCTCTGGGTTCAATACCTATTGGGTAGCTTTTACTTTGCTTAAAGTCCTCTACTTCTTTTTCTACATCATATAATTCAGTCGTAATAAAATCCAGTCTTTCATCAATGAACTTTAGTGTCTTCTCACCGGATTCATTCTTTTTTTCAATGACGCTTTTGTTATACACACCGATAAGTGTTTCAATGATGTCGATAGCCTTGCGCGGGTTTTCGTCTCGCATATTGATGGTGATGACATTGGATGTTCCTAGTCGGTTGATATTAAGTTTACGGGCATATTTGCGAGCAACGCTGGAAGGGTTTTGTATTTTAATGTTATAAATGTTTCCAGGCGTGATATTAGTGCGTCTTCTAAGAACAAAATTGACTTGATTATGCCGGAAAGGCAAGTCGAAGGCTTGAACAATGGTGTCGTTTTCGCCCTGAAAAAGGATGAAGTTTTCATTATCAATGGTTTTGATTCGAATTGACCTTCCGTAGGCTCTACGACGTGGAGAGGCTTCCTCAATTCTTACCGGTGAGGCGTTGTAGACTTCAGAGTCTTTTATACGCCCCTCCTGGAAATATGAGAACTGGAGACTAAGAGAATCCACGACTTGTTGCATCATAGTACTAGATCCAAAGATCTGTAATTCATTTTCCATCATGGAGTTACCGGCAGTGAACCCCAGTTCCTGAGCGATGATATTTTCCGAAATAGGTTGTTGTTGATCTTCATTGACCAGGATGCGTCCGGAAACGGTATATATATTAGATGTGTATCTCAAAATAGTCCAAGCCACAGCATAACTAATGATCAATCCTAATACAATCCAATACCATCTGCCTAATAAAAGATAAAAGATCCGCTTGAGATCGAACTCCTGATTTTGGGAACCATTTTCATGCATCCCATTCATACCGTTCATCTGTTCTGTTCCCATGTTGTCCATATTTATCTGGTTACTAAGGTAACGATAATGGTCACTAAAGACAAGGCGGCTGACCCAAAAGAGAGCGCTCTGGAAAATGGATCGGCAACGGTAGCTACCCGAGCTTTGATTGGCTCTACATACACATAATCGTTCTGTTGCAAGTAAAAATAAGGGGATTGAAAAACTTCTGGTGATTGCAGGTCTAAGCGGGCATATTTCCGAATCCCTCCTTCTTCCCTGGTCACTAATACATTTGCACGATTGGCATAGTTGGTGAAATCACCCGCCAGGCCGATGGCTTCTAGGACAGTGATTCGTTGATTGGCTACAGTCACCGTTCCAGGACGATTAACTTCTCCTGAAACAGTTACTTTAAAATTAAGAATACGTACATTTATAACAGGATTTTTTAAATAAGGCCTTATTTTTTCAGCGATATCTTCTTTAATTTCTCGAGTTGTAAATCCGACAACTTTTAACTTACCCAAAGTTGGAAAATCAATATTCCCTTCATTATCTACTAAATAACCACTAAAAAGCCCCAAGTTTTGGGTATTTTGAAGATTACCTATGTTTTGAGGCATTTGATCTATATTAAACGGAGCTGCTGCTTCAGGTGGAAAAGAAGATACCTGTATTCTCAACAAATCCTGCGGCGCAATCTTCAAATCAACAAAATTATTTATCACCTCCGGCGGGATCGAGTCATTGATCGGCGCGAAAGAAACCAGCTCCGGGTAGCGTACACAGGAGCTCGATGAGAGCGCGGACATTAAGATAAAGGCTAAGGAAACCGGGTATAAATATTTTCCCATTTTTAATTGTATGTGATTTTTTTGTTTTTGAGAGACATCACAGAATCCTGGGATGCCTCTTATAGAGGTATTATCCTTCTTCTTTTTTCTTGATAAAAAAGAAGCAAAAAATCAAGACTGTATTCAAATTTTAACGCTATTTCGATCCCCGAAAAGCTAAAATGAATAAACTCGCTACGCTCAGACAATATTCATTTTTTAACGCTTTTCAGAAATCGAAATATCTAATTTGAATAAGGTCGGGACACATTTCGATTTGTACTTATTTGGTATTAAGTCTTGTCCGCTTTTGAGCGGATGGTTCTTTTGTAACAATACAAAAGAACAAGATGAATGAAAAACAGTTAATATTCTAAAATTTAGAATCACTTCTATACATTCAAGCAAATAACTCCTTATTCCTAAACTCATACTCCTCCAGCAGTTTCGCGATCTTTCGGTCTTTCAGGGCGAGGGCCAGTTTGTCGGCATGGATGTCGTGGTGCAGGTCGGTGCCGAGCAGGTCGATCAAGCCTTCCTTGATCAGCTCGCGGGCATTTTGCTGCACCGCACGATCGTAATATCCGGTCAAAGATAAGATGTTTAATTGTAAGAGACATCCTAATTCTTTGATCCTCTGGTATTTTTCTATGTTCCCTTTGTAATATAAGTAGCGTTCCGGATGCGCCAGGATAGGCTTGTATCCTTTGATTTGCATCTGGAAGAGGTAGTTTTCCAGGTCGGGGGGTGCCCCGAAGAAGGACATTTCTACCAATACGTAATTATCTTTTAGGGTCAGCAGCGCTTTTTTCTCTAACAACTCTTCAAAATGTTCGTCCATGAAGTACTCGGCAGCGGCGTGTAGTTCAATGGGGATGTTTTCGGCGGCCACGGCGGCTTTGAGCGCTTCCAGACCCGGCAAAATAGTGTCGGGCTCGTTGGGGTAGTACTCCTGGTAGACATGCGGGGTGGTGATGAGTTTCTTGTATCCCATGTCGGCCATTTTCCGTACCAGTCCGAGCGCTATTTCAAGGTCGGGCGCTCCGTCGTCTATCCCCGGGATGAGGTGGGAGTGGATGTCGACTTCAAGGGAGGAGAAGTCGATGTCGGGAGTAGGTTTTTTGAAGATGTTGAACATATTAGTTGGGGTAAGGGTGTAACGGTGTAACAGTGTAACGGTGTAACAGTGTAACAGTGTAACGGTGTAACAGTATTTAGCACGAGCAGGCCCGTTACACTATTACACCTTTTCACCGTTACACTATAATCTTATTTTTTTGATAGTACTTTAAATACCATTCCACAAAATCCTCCAGTCCTTTCCTTAAAGGCGTACTCGGTTGATAATCAAACTGCGTCTGTAATCCGCTCACGTCGGCAAAGGTCGATTCCACATCGCCGGGCTGCATGGGCATCATTGTTTTTTGTGCTTCTTTGCCGAGGATTTCCTCGATGGTGGCGATAAAATCGAGCAGTTTGGTCGGTTTGTTGTTACCGATGTTGAAGATCCGGTAGGGCGCTGAAGAGCTAGCCGGATCGGGATGTTCGCCGCTCCACTGTTCATTCGGTGAGGGTGGGGTAGGAAGGATGTTCATGATGCCTTCCACAATATCGCCGATGTAGGTGAAGTCGCGACTCATTTGGCCATGGTTGAAGACTTTGATGGGTTTGTCGTTCAAAATGGCGTTGGTGAAGAGGAAGTAGGCCATGTCGGGGCGTCCCCAGGGGCCGTATACCGTGAAGAAGCGCAGGCCCGTGGTCGGGATGCCGAACAGATGGCTGTACGTATGGGCCATGAGCTCGTTGCTCTTTTTGGTGGCGGCATAGAGAGAGACCGGATGGTCTACATTGTCAGCTGTGCTAAAGGGTACTTTCCGGTTGAGGCCATATACGCTGGAACTGCTGGCGTACACCAGATGCTTGACGGGGAAGTTGCGGCAGCATTCCAGAAGGTTGGCAAAACCGATGACGTTGCTGTTGATATATGCTTTGGGGTTTTTGATGCTGTAGCGCACGCCGGCCTGGGCGGCCAGATGGCAGACGATGTCAAATTGCTCTTCCCGGAAAAGGTTTTCTACTACCTGGTTGTCCTCGAGGCGTACCTGGATGAAGCGGTAGCGGGGGTTGAGCTGACTTTCGACCATTTCTTTATAAGCCACAAAACGGCGATTGATGCCCGCGCTTTCGAGGCGGTCGATCTTCAGGCTGACGTCGTAGTAGTTGTTGATGCTGTCGAGGCCGACTACTTCATGTCCTTCCGCGAGTAGGCGGTGTACGAGGTGGTAACCTATAAATCCTGCTGTTCCGGTAACGAGTATTTTCATTTTCTCTGTTAGTGGCAGTCTCCGACTGCCATACTTATTTTTTTCCAGTCTCTGACTGGTGTTTCTATCTTTGACTCAGGAAACTCTTAGGGTTGTCTCCTAACGAAGAAGGAGTTATGAGACAACCCTCATTTTACTTTTTAATTGCTCTTTTTGTTGTGATAGCAGTCAGAGACTGCTGGGTTATGGTTAGTCAGTCGGAGACTGACACCAACCAGGTGCAAACTAAAGTTTGCATTCCTGGCAAGCTGAAGCTTGCTGTCCTGTTGTGTAGGCAAGCTGAAGCTTGCTGTCCGGTATTTAGGTGTCTATCAAATCTATGAGATACTCTCCATAGCCACTCTTCATCAGTGGTTGGGCGATCTCTTCCAGCTTGGCCGCGCCGATGAATCCTTTTCTAAAAGCGATCTCTTCCGGGCAGCCGATCTTGAGTCCCTGCCGGTTTTCGATGGCCTGGATGAACTGCGAGGCCCGCATCAGCGAGTCGATCGTGCCGGTGTCGAGCCAGGCGGTGCCGCGCTCGAGTACACCGACCTTCAGTTTGCCTTCCTTCAGGTAATGCTTATTGACATCTGTGATCTCCAACTCTCCACGAGGAGAGGGTTTTATGGACTTCGCGACTTCGATGACGCTGTTGTCGTAAAAGTACAGGCCGGGTACGGCGTATTTTGATTTGGGTTTAGCCGGCTTTTCTTCTATGGATAAGGCGTTAAAATCCCGGTCAAACTCCACTACTCCATATCTCGAGGGGTCTGATACCTGGTAAGCGAAAATGACGCCTCCCAGCGGGTTGTTGTTTTCCATGAGGGTTTGTTCGAGGCCGGCTCCGTAAAAGATGTTGTCGCCCAGAATGAGGGCTACTTTTTCGGTGCCCAGAAAGGGTTCGCCGAGGATGAAGGCCTGGGCCAGTCCTTCGGGCTTGGGCTGTTCGACATATTTGAATTCACATCCCCATTGGCTGCCGTCGCCGAGTAATTCCCGGAATCGGGGCAAGTCCTTGGGCGTCGAGATGATCAGGATCTCGCGGATGTTTGCCATCATGAGGATGGAGAGGGGATAGTAGATCATCGGCTTGTCGTATACCGGCATGAGCTGTTTGCTCACGGCCAGGGTGAGTGGGAAAAGCCTTGTTCCGAGTCCGCCTGCTAGAATGATTCCTTTCATGCTTATAATGGCCCTGGGCGTTGCCCGGGGGTGATTTTGTATATGCCTTTCAGGCAATGTTTAGTAATTGGGGGGTATGCTTACTTTTCGTTATTAGTTTATCATTTACAGGGCAGCAGGGTTTATTTGATAAGTGTCCCAATACCCAATACTCACTACCCAATACCATTTGGCATACGGCTCCGCCACTGAAAAGTCGCAGGGACTTTCCATCATACTTAAACCGGCCTTGGTGAGTAGACATCAATGTTTTGAGTCTAAAAAAGCAATGCTTTTTAACTAAAGCATTTTTTTATTTAAAGCCTTGTTCTTTTTGCTTGATCAAAAAGAACCATCCGCCTGAGGCGGACAAGGCTGTATTCAAATTTTAACGCTATTTAGGCACCCGAAAAGCTAAAATGAATAAACTCGCTGCGCTCAAACAATATTCATTTTTTTACGCTTTTCAGCCACCTAAATACCTAATTTGAATAAGGCCGAAAGGAACAAATAATAACTCCTAATTCGACCCTCATTATATTCCAGGAGGAAAAAAACGATTACTTCCTGGTTTTCTTTAAAATCTTTGGATCTACCTGAAGGTGTAGGTCGTAGCCTAATTTTTCCAGAGAGATCACGAAGTTTTTATTACTTTTTTGTTCAATGAGCTGGCCTTTTAGGCCGACGAGGCGGCCGGAAATAATTTCGACCCAGTCTCCTTCTTTGAGCTGACCGCTTTTGATCATTTCCATGTCCACCTGTTCTCCAATTACCTGGCGGAGTACGTTGATCTCATGCTCCGGTATGGAAATTAGGTTTTTGTTGATCTTGACGAAGTCCACCACATCAGGGATCCGCAAAACGGGCACATGCTCTGCTTTGGTGATCTTGACAAAGATATAGCAACTCAGCAGAGGCAGCTCTACATGTTTTATTTTTCGGGTATAGTAGCGTGTTACTTTTTGTAAAGGCAAAAAGGATTGAATGCCTATTTCCTTTAATTGTTTGTGAACGATCTTTTCACGTTTATATTTCGTATACACGGCAAACCATTTCGGTTCATGCTCACTTAGGTGATTTTCTATTGCCATCGCTTTCATACGTCAATCATTTAAAAGGGGGTTCTTATTCGATAGTTACTTTTATTTAATTAAGGTTCCAAGGTTTCGGGGTTCCAAGGTTTCGGGAGTGCACCTAAAGTCTCCAATACAGTAATCCATTATCCTGTTTCGGTCTTTCATAAACGCCTTTGATATCCATTAATACGGGATCTTCTTTCATAATGGATTTATAGTAGTTAAAATCTTGTTCCAGGTATTGTTTGTGGCTGACAGCTACAATAACGGCATCGTAATCATCCGAGGGGGTATCGATCAAGGTCAGGCCATATTCGTGTGCGACCTCATTCGGCGAGGCGAAGGGGTCGGTAACGTGTACGTTTATGGAGAACTGCATGAGCTCCCGGATCAGATCCGCTACTTTTGAGTTACGGATATCCGACACATTTTCTTTAAAGGTGACGCCCATGACCAGCACTTTGGCATTGCCGGGGCTTTTACCTCTTTGTATGAGGATCTGGACTAGCCTTTTAGCGATGAAGGAGGGCATGCTGTCGTTGATGCGCCTTCCACTGAGGATGACCTGGGGGTCGTAGCCGATCTGCTTGGATTTGTGGAGCAGGTAGTAGGGATCCACGCTGATGCAGTGCCCGCCTACCAGGCCCGGATAGAATTTGAGGAAGTTCCATTTGGTGCTGGCAGCCTCCAATACCTCCTGCGTATCAATCCCCAGTTTATCAAAGATAATCGCCAGCTCATTCATCAGGGAAATGTTCAGGTCGCGCTGGGTATTTTCGATTACCTTGGCGGCTTCGGCAACCCGGATGGAAGCGGCTTTGTGTATGCCGGCGGTGATGATTTGACCGTAAACATCGGCGATGACATTCAGGGATTCCTCATCGCAGCCCGAAACTACTTTGGCGATAGTGACCAGCGTTTTGACCTTGCTGCCTGGGACAATTCTTTCGGGGGAATAGCCGACCTTGAAATCTTCGACGGCCTTCAGGCCGGATTGTTTTTCCAGGATCGGCTGGCAGTCTTCTTCCGTACAGCCTGGGTACACGGTGGATTCATACACCACATAGTCTCCTTTCTTCAGGTATTTTCCAATACTTTCCGAGGCTTTATAAACGGGGACCAGGTTTGGCACCTTGTGTTCGTCCACGGGGGTAGGGACGGCCACGATGTGAAAGTGTGCCTGGCTCAGGTCTTCTGGTTTGGCCGTAAAATAGACATCTGTATTAGCGAAGGCAGAAGCGTCTAGTTCATTGGAAGGATCCACGCCATTTTTCATCATTTCGACTCGTCCTTCATTGATATCGAAGCCGATGACGCTGAAGTGCCGGCCCAATTCGAGGGCTAGCGGGAGGCCTACATAGCCTAAGCCCGTAACTGAAATCTTTTTCTTTTTGTCGAGTAATTCTTGATGCACGCCTTCTTTTTTTAGTTAAAAAATGCTTTGACAGCATCTGTTATATAAGATAAAGTATCTTCTGTCAACTCCGTATGCATTGGGAGTGAAATAACTGTTTTACACAAATAATCGGTCACCGGCAGGTGTTTTACGCCCCCATTGCTATGAATATAGGCTTCCTGTTCATAAAGCGGCACGGGATAATAGATCATAGACGGAACACCTTTTTCTTTTAGGAAGTTTTGCAGGGCATTCCGGTCGCCTTCCTTCACCACTAAAGTGTACTGATGAAATACGTGTGTAGAAAAGTCACTTCTGACCGGAGTTTGCACCTGTGGCAGGTCTGCAAGGGCCTGGTCATAGAAGTCGGCTGCTTGTTGGCGGGCGGCGGCAAATTCATCCAGGTGCTTGAGTTTGATGTTTAAAATAGCGGCCTGGATGGAATCCAGTCTGGAGTTTACGCCTACGTATTTGTGGTAATAGCGTTTGTTTTGGCCATGGTTAGCAACCATATGGAGCATGCTGCCCAACTCATCATCATTAGTGTAAATGGCGCCGCCGTCTCCAAAAGCGCCCAGGTTTTTAGATGGATAAAAGGAAGTACAGCCAATATGACCGATGGTGCCGGTTTTTTGAGTATGGCCGTCTGCGAAAGTATAATCGGCTCCGATGGCTTGTGCATTATCCTCTACTACATACAGGTCATATTTTTTGGCCAGTTCCATGATGGATTCCAGGTCGCAGCTTTGGCCGAATAGGTTGACGGGTACGATGGCTTTAGTTTTAGGGGTAATGGCTTTTTCGATGATTTCGGCAGTTATATTAAAGGTGTTGGGGTCAACATCAACCATAACGGGAGTGAGTTGAAGCAGAGCGATGACTTCGGCGGTGGCAACATAAGTAAAGGCAGGAACGATAACCTCATCGCCTGGTTGCAATTTCAGGGCCATGAAAGCAATCTGAAGCGCGTCGGTACCATTTGCGCAGGGAATGACGTGTTTGGCGCCCAGGTATTCCTCCATAGTAGCCTGGAATGCTTTGACGGCCGGGCCGTTGATGTAAGCGGTGGAGCCTAAAACGTCGAGCACGGCTTGATTGATTTCTTTTTCGTAGCGCTGATACTGAGTTTTCAGATCAACCATTTGTATATTTTGCATCGTCTTATTTTTTATGGGCTTATATGGAATGAATTATTATTTTTTAGACTAAGATTTGGCCCAAAGTAACAAGGGATCCGGGTCAAACATTTTTTTGTCTAAGTTTTCGTATTCTTCTTTACTATATACCAGGTATCGGATTTTCCGTTTGATGACCTCCTCTGACTTGCTGATCAGCCCCAGCAGGTATTCCCGATCAACTTTGCCCACGAAAATAAGGTCTATGATAGTGCTGTCGATCCCTCTTGAAAAATCACCAATGACAAAAACTTTATCTACATCTCCAAGCCTATGTACGATATTTTCGACTATGCGATCAAAGCCTACATGTTTGAGTAAAATATTATGCAATTCGTTGAAAAGAGGGTGGCTGGTATTGGCTTGAAAGATCTTTTTGTTACCATTGAGCCTGGAGACGAGCATGCCGGCTTGCTCAAGCCTGTTCAATTCTACGCGTATGGCATTAGAGGAGTCGCCGAATTCGCTTTCCAGACTTCGCAGATAAGCTGTGGTGCTACTATTTAAGAAAAATTTAAGTAGCAGCTTAATTCTAGTTTTTGAGGATATGATTGCTTCTATCATTTGAGTAATAAAACTACTCAATTTTGTAAATGCTTTTTTGTGCATTTTAAGGTTTAATGGTATATAAAACCTTGGTTTTTAGCACAAAACATCAGTTTTTAGGAAAATATAATTTGTTTACTTTTTTTACAAGCAGCTCAAAGGTAAGTTTCAAAAAGAAAAATATCAAACTTTTTAAAAAGATTGACAAAAATTTTTACCTAAAGTTAATGAAAGTGTTTTATGTGCCGCCGCTCTGCGGCTGTGCGTGGTCCCTGATGGCAGTCAGAGTCTGTGCTCCTGATGGCAGTCAGAGTCTGTGCTCCTGATGGCAGTCAGAGTCTGTGCTCCTGATGGCAGTCGCCATCAGTTCTGGAGCTGTCGCTGCTCCGCAGCTTTTGTTGGGAGGGCTGTGTACAGGGAGAGGCTTTTCCCTGGGAGCTTTTCCAGTCGAGCGGGTTCTGGCAGCTGCTTAGCGGCGCGAGCTTCCTATCGCGGGGCGCGAGCTCCACCTTTTTTTCCAGAAGCCCCTGCCGGTCCAGTGAGTTCTGACAGCTGCGGAGCAGCGACAGCTTTCGAACGTGAAGTGCCAACCTCACGTATAGCCCAAAAAGATGACGGAGCCGCAGAGCGGCGGCACAAACGATCAATGTTTACAGCTACCACATCAATCTAAAATCCAATCAAATAAATGTTCTTCCTCATACTGTATGTCATAGGTGTGGAGTAAATCTAGATACTCCTCTTTAAAAGAAACTTCTCCGTGATGAACTTCTTGATTCTCAATATATCGGATCAGTTGATCAACTCGGGAAGGCTCCACTGCAAAAGCTCCAAACCCTCTCTGCCAGGAGAAGGGTTGTTGAATGACTTTTTGTTGATTCAACCAACGGGAGGAGTTGGACTTGACAACTCGCATGAGATCAGAAACGCTCATGTTGGGTTTTATTCTAAAAAAAAGATGGATATGGTCAGAGACTCCGTTGATGATCAAGGGGTATTGGTTTTCTGCCTTAATGATTCCGTATATATAAAGGTTGAGTCTTGAACGGATTTCTTTTTTTAGCAAAGCTTGCCGGTATTTGACGGCAAAAACGGCATGGATGTAAATTTGTGTGTATGTATTTGCCATGATGATTTTTTTGTAAAATGATGATTTTATGTGCCGCCGCTCTGCGGCTGTGCTTGGCATTGTTTGAGGTCCGACGGCGGTAGCCGTCGGTTAGGAAGCTGTCGCTGCTCCGCAGCTTATGTCGGGAGGGCAGTGTACTGACGGAGTTGTGTCATAGATGGTTTTGCTCCGGCAGATCCCTCTGTTCCAGCGCGTTCTGGCAGCCGCAGATCGGCGGCGGCTTTCCACCGTGGGGCGTGAGCCCCACCTGTTTTCCCCCACCTTCGCCCTTCCATGTCAGAGTGTGACGACAGCTGATATCGCCGCAGAGCGGCTGTACTTGGCCGTGTTTTACCCGAGGGCTGACGCCCCCGGTTAGGGAGCTTTCGCTGCTTTGCAGCTCATGACAGGGGTAGGGTGCCGGGAGAGGCTTTTCTCTGGGAGCTTTTCCGGTCCAGCGCGTTCTGGCAGCCGCAGAGCGGCTGTACTTGGCCGTGTTTTACCCGAGGGCTGACGCCCCCGGTTAGGGAGCTTTCGCTGCTTTACAGCTCATGACAGGAGTAGGGTGCCGGGAGAGGCTTTTCTCTGGGAGCTTTCCGGTCCAACGCGTTCTGGCAGCCGCTTAGCGGCGCGAGCTACCCTCCGTGGGGCGTCAGCCCCACCATCATTGCTTAAAAAACCTCTTCACCACCCGCTCCCGTGGACTCGTCACCACCAACACATACATACCCTTTTTCAACCCACTGACATCGATATCTTGCAACCCCAATGGATAAATGTAGGATCGATACCAAAGCCGATGCCCCTGAAGATCGTTTATCGATACCTCAGCCTCTGAAGCCTCAAAAGCGCGAAGATCCAAGCTGATCTGAGTATGGGGGATCGTAGGAAAAACCTGTATTTCTGTAGGAGATCGATACTGCAAAACGATCACCTCGGAATAATTGATAGAGCCATCCCGATCCACCTGTTTCAGACGGTAGTAATTGGCCCCGATGACTGGGAAAGCATCTAAATACGAATACAAAGTGATTTCTTCAGCTTCTCCACGGGCCGGGCGGCGCTCGATTTCTTCAAAGTCGGTGTGTTTTGTTCGTCGTTCTATGCTGAAGTAATGACTGTTGTGTTCCGTGGCGGTCGCCCAGCGGAGCAGTATGCCCTCCTCCCGCACTTCGCCTGTCCACTCCATTAGCCTGACAGGGAGGAGAGCCTGCCCACTGATCGACACATTGTCGATTCGAAGCGTTGCGGCCAAGGCCGCCGGATCCTGTTCATAGGGATATATTCTAAAGCTAATGCGACCTCCGGAAGCTGTTTGCTCGCTCAAGCTATAGGAGCGATTGCGGCAAAAACTAAAAGAATTGCTGCCGGATCCCAGGTATTTCTCCGAACCTCCATCTATACTGTAGTAAACCTCAAAACTCCGAGGTCCACTTGCAGAGGACAGAAAGGTACTGAAACTGAAATTCGTGATGATCAGATCATAACCGCCTTTGGCTTCGGCTTCAAATTCTAAATAATCACCACTTGAACGGCTGCTGCCCGTTGGCCAGAAATTGGTGGCCCAGGTCTCAGAACCCGAACAGACATCCGGACTGCCGTTATTGTTCCCGCCGGAAAGATAAGCGTAAGCCCTGTCGACCTTCCCGGAATGGGAAGATGCTTCAATAGGGACAGAGGGAACGGCCGTGCCTATGTTTTCAAAGGTCCAGTTGGCTATGCTATATTGCCCGTTTCCCACCAGGCAATAGCATACCTGGAAAAAGCAGATCATTAACTTTTTCATACTTGGTTTTTGGAGATTCCAGACTTGTGTTAATCAGACTCTAAAAAGAATGAAGTTTTGAAAAAGGGATGGGCACCTATCTATCATTCTGTTTTTAAATGTAAGTATTTTGTTAAGCGAAATCAAGTTTTGAGTTGGGAAAAAAGACCGGAAAGGAAACCTTATTGTTATGCTGGATTAGAAGCGGATTTTGTTGTAGTAGGATGGGAGAGAGGGGTATTTGTTAGGGGTTGTGTAAAAAGTCCTACGGCCTTTTCACACAACCAATAATATTCTTTTAGGAGGTCGTTTTAAGAAAAAAACTTTGTTTTTTTCTTAAAACGACCTCCTAAATAAAATTTTCTGGG